>JAFZXR010000007.1 GCA_017616675.1 Bacteroidales bacterium | reverse complement strand
AGGCATTGGATTTGGTGGTCATCGACGATGGCACTGCAAACAAAGACTTCGACTGCATCATTGAGAAGTTAACTAACGTTAAATCAATAACTTACACCACTGAGAAACCAGCCGACGCATTCGGTTTCCTCGTCCGCTCGAAGGAATACTTCATCCCGATGACCGACTCTGTCGACACCGAGGCCGAGCTGAAGAAACTCGAAGAGGAACTGAAATACGCTCAAGGTTTCTTGAAGTCGGTGGAGGCTAAGCTTTCGAACGAGAAATTCGTCAACGGAGCTCCAGCCGCCGTCGTCGACAAGGAACGCAAAAAGAAATCCGACGCCGAGGCGAAGATCGCAGTCCTTGAACAACAGATTAAGGGATTGAAGAAATGAGATTCCTCGCTTCGCTCGGAATGACAGGGTGTTTGTGAGTGAACATTATGGCGCGGCGCCGCGCCACAGTGATTAATAAAAATGATTTGTCATTCCGAACCCCGGTAGGGGTGAGGAATCTCCTTGTTTTATCATCCTTGTAACTAATTTATTGTCAATTATTTGATGGCAATAATATAATCTTTTTTCCAAAAACCGAAAATAATTCTCAGACATTTCGAAATTTTTTGTAATTTTGCAGCCCATTTCAAAGAGGATTATTGTGAGGCGTGATGGAAGTGGAAATTATTGAAAATCAATAGAATAAAACAAATATTAACAAAAAATTAGTAATCATTTATGAGAAAAAAATCATTACTTTTAATGATGTTTGTCGCTTTTAGCTGTTTTTTCAGCGCAAAAGTGATGGGACAAACAATTGTTTATGAAACGGGATTTGAAGGTATGAACACTTATACGGCTCCGACAAATTGGACAAATATGGGAGGTATCATTCAAGTTCAAGCCAATGGTGCTATCATTGGTAGTCAAAGTTTGAGGTTTGGTGGCAACAGCAATACAAATATTGTAGCAATGCCTAACGTATCTAACGAATTAAGCACACATCAAATAGTTTTTACACAAAAATCTAGTAACACTGATGCAGGAGGATTTGAGGTTGGTTATGTCACAAGTATTTCTGATGCGACCACATTTGTCGCAATCGATTCTTATAATGCTTCAGATTACGTTACGGCTTCTGAAGTAACAGTGAGTTTAACTTCCGCTCCTAATAATGCATACATTGCTTTTCGCCACACAACGGCAACAACATATAAGTATTGGTTTATTGATGATGTTAGAGTTGAAATTCCTGCAGATGCATGTACAACTCCGTCAAGTCTACATGCAGAAGGGCTTTCTTCATCCGAGGTTTATGCTTCTTGGACCCCTGGTGGTAACGAAACAGAATGGTTGCTTTATTATTCTACATCATATGACACCCCTAGCGACGATTTGGTTTCTGGACCTGGTATTATTACAGTTTCAACAAATCCATCGTATATATTGACAAACTTAACAGCCGGTACACATTATAACTTATGGGTGCGCGCAAAATGTAGTGATAGTGAATATAGTGGATGGAGCTGGTCTACATGGTTCGCCACATCATATACACAAGCAATTCCATTTGATTATGGCTTCGAAACTGACGATTTAGACCGTTGGACGATGCTTAACAGCCACGTGGAGACAGGAATTTCATCGGCGCAACACCATACTGGAGAATATAGTTATAAATTCTATGCGTCACCGATGGCTACTGAAAGTCAATATTTGATAACGCCTGAATTAACTGGAACAAGTAATGGCGCCAGCGTTGAATTGTATATGTATGCCACAACGTCTACTGCCAAATTGCATATAGGTTATTCAACAACAAATAAGCTTATGGATTCCTTCATTTGGGATACAGAACATAATACAACTGCAAATACATGGAAATCATATTCATATATTTGTCCCGCAAACACCAAGTATGTGGCAATTAAATATGTTCCAAATTCTGTGGCATACATCGACGACATTACTATAAGTGTGCCTAATAATTTTACAACAACAGGTAACTGGAATGTTGCAAGTAACTGGTCAAAAGGTACGCTTCCTACTGCTACTGATAATGTTGTTGTCACAGTGCCATGTGTTATACCGAATAATTGCATTGCCCAGGCCAAAAACATAGCATATTCTGGTACGGGATCTATCACCGTAGTTGAAGGAGGTCAACTTGTATGTAATAATCCTGTAGCTGTGTCTTTCCAGAAGAGCATAACAGGCTATTCATCAACAAAAGACAATTATTATCTAATTGCATCTCCTGTTGTGGAAGACATCAATCCGGCGTTGAACGGCATGCTGTCATCAGGTGTTGAATATGACCTTTATTATTTTGATGAATCACAGGAACTCGAATGGAGGAATTATAAACTTACAGATTTTGTAATAGAAAACGGTAAAGGTTACTTATACGCGAAAGCACAGAATGCGACTGCAAGTTTTACTGGTACTTCTAAAGGTGAAACATCAGGAACCATTACTGGATTGGCATACACAAATGGTGCACAGTTTGCAGGTTTTAATCTCGTGGGTAATCCATACCTGGTCGACATCACAAGAATGAATTTCGGCGGTAGTGAAATTAACTATTATAAGCTTACATCTGAAGGTACATTTACAGCTACAACTGCAGCTGAAACCCCAATTAAAGTTGGTGAAGGCTTTATGATTCAGACGACAACAACAAGCAGTATTTTGCATCTGAATCCATCTTCATCTAAAGATTCTGAAGATTATGATGAAGAAGTTATACGACTTGAAGTCACAAACAGCCAATTTAAAGATGTGGCATACATTCGTTTTGGCAATAGTATGGCTCTCAATAAGATAGGTCATATAAATGAAGAGGCCCCTATGCTCTATATTAATAATGACGATGACTACGCTGTGGCAGTGTTTAACAATCGCGGCGATGTAAAAAGCGTCAACGTCAACTTTGAGGCTAAGACAATGGGCACATATACGATCAGCGCAAAAACTGAAAAAGGTAATGTCAGCTATATGCGTCTCATTGACCGCCTTACGGGTACCGAAACAGATATTCTTAACGACAACTATTCATTTGTTGGCTCGAATATCGATATTACTAATCGTTTTATACTGAAGTTCGAGGCTGCCGGCAATAACATTGATGACGACATATTCGCATTCCAGAATGGCAGCGACATCATCGTCAAAGGCGAAGGTGAACTCCAGATCTTCGACGTCATGGGACGCAACATCATGAATACCATGGTTAACGGCGTTCAGACAGTTAACGTTAAATCACAAGGTGTTTATATCTTTAAATTGAACGAGAAGACACAGAAGATAGTTGTGAGATAATTGATAATTGACAATTGAAAATTGATAATTAAAGATTAGAAAGGATAAAAAATGAAAAAGATATTATTCGCAATCGCATTCGTAATGATGATGGTTCTCGGTGCCAACGCTCAATCCGATGGCTTTTTCAAATTATCAGGAAATGATGGATACATTAACCGCGAATCATACAATGATTTGGGAGTAGCTGAACATGGTTTTGGCAATCATGTTGATGGTACAGGCGCTCCTTTGGGTAGCGGTCTCATCATTTTGACAGCTTTTGGAGTAGGTTACATTGCCGCTAAACGTAAAAAATGATTCTAATAGATATAGTATAAAAGTATTAACAAAAACAACATTAAACAAATGAAGAAATTATCATTAATCATTATGTCGCTGTTTGTTATGACAGTGGCTAACGCACAGGATTGGAATTTCGTTAATTCCTTCGCTGCATCGACAGGCCGTCAGCACGCTGTGGTCTACGACGGTGAAAACATCTACACCGCCGCTTGGGGTAAGTCATCGACAGTGCTTAACATGTTCTACAAATACGACATGGAAGGCAACCTTCTCGATGCATTCGATGTTACATTTACAGGCAGCACCAACTCCGACAACTACGTGCGCGATATGACATTCGACGGCACTTATTTCTATGGCTGTGACTACCATACAGGTAAAATCTGGTGCTACGACCTTCACAATAAGACATTGGTCAGCACAATCGAGACTGGCTTAAGCGAACTCGGACACTGCACCTACGACCCTGTCAACGACGCTTTCTGGGTTGGCGAGAGAGCAACAGGCAGCAGCCCGAACCTCCACCTCGACCTCAAGCTCGTAAATCGTAACGGACAGGTTATTCAGACAGCTACAGCTGCCAACCTAGGCGGACATACAGTTCACGGAACGGGTTATTTTGTTGATGAAGACGGCGGACATCACCTTTTGCTTAACGCAGTGGAAGGCTTCACCGACCATGTTTTCGATTATAACATCGACACCGACGCTTTAAGCACAAGCTATTTCGACTTCTCGGTGACACCGGGCTGGGGTGCAGCTTGCTCGGCAGGCGGCGCCTACATTGGCGAAGTCGACGGCACACAGTATTTCTTCGGCGATATCGACAAGAGTCCTAAC
The DNA here is from genome assembly GCA_017616675.1 of Bacteroidales bacterium. The sequence goes on along the minus strand of JAFZXR010000007.1, from coordinate 40,331 downwards.
GTCATCGGAATCTACGCTTTGGGCGAATACACTCCAGTGGTCCCAACTCCACCAGAGGGCAATATCCTCTTCGATTTCAACGATGGTATCCTTCATATGAACACCATCGATGGCGATGGTGACGGTTTTAACTGGGAGCTTCGCCAAAACTGGAGTACTCCCGATAACCCATATAGCGCCACATCAGCATCTGTCACTACTGGTGAAGAACCGCTGTTCCCTGAGAATTACCTTGTGACACCGTATAAACTCGATTGCGAACAGGTCATCTTTAAAGCCTGCGTCCAGGATGCCGCACATCCTGAAGAGCATCTCGGAGTGGCAGTGTCAACAACAACTGGCGACGACCCTGATGAGTTTACAATCATTTGGGAGACCGTTTTAACAGCTAAAGCTGCCGGTAACTGGTATACATTTAATATAGACCTCAGAGACTACCAAGGTCAAGACATCTATGTCGCCATCCTACACTTTAACTGCACCAACCAATTCATGGTAAACATTGACGATATCATGCTTTACAGAGTTTACGACGATGTCAATGAGATAGAGATGAACATGTTGACCGTTTATCCTAACCCGACAACAGAGAAGTTGATGATTGAAAGTCAAGTTGTTGTAAATCAATATGATATCTATAATATCGCTGGCGCAATGATCCTCAGCAAACCAGTCGATGAGAAAGCATTCGAAATCAACGTGAGCGAGCTGCCAGCCGGCACATACCTCATCAAGATGAGCGCCAACGGACTCGTTCAGACAAAACGCTTTGTTAAAGAATAAGAGTAATTAGTCACCAATTTCGCAGGCCTTCGGCTCCCGAAGGGAGACGGCCAGCCAAGAAATGGTGACTAATTACATTAATAAAATGAGAATTATTCCTCTTCGACTAAAAACAACGCTATCTGCTTAATGCCTTGAACACCGATAACTAATTGATTATCAATCTCAGTGCTCTTGCTGGCGCCACTGATTATAACGGTTTCGGACGGTCTGTCCGAGCCGTATTTTTCTTTTACGAGATGAATGGCATCTTTCATGCTCGCCACGATCTGGCTGGGGGAGGCGAACACTAGCAAGACATCGGCATTGGAGTACGCCGCCCGCGACCCCGCGCATTTGTCGGTCACCACAACGCTCCCTGTGTGTGCAATCAAACATTCGCAGTCGGTGATGCTCACGGTCTTCTTACGCTTGGTGGTGTAGTCGCGACTCAACGCGATGCCCGAATCCTTGAAGATTTCGTGCATCTTCTTGCTGGTTGAGCATAATGGCTCCCATTGATTCTCGACGACATACTGCTTCATCGCGTCGAGGAAGTTCTCCTTGCTCTCGAAATAGACGAAGATGCCGCCGTTTTCTTTGAAACGCTCGACAAAAGTAAAGTCGGCACCGTCTTCCTCCTTGAACGGAGTCCAGGTGTCGACCTGCATGTTCACGTCTTTGAAGAGGTTCTCGTCCTTGGTCATCACGGCTTCCCGCACCTTTGCGAGGATCTGCTCCTTGTTGGTGCGTTCGCTTAAGTTACCGAACGAGAATATCTTCATGACTATGCGTTATCTTTTTTAGTGAATGTCCTTTCTTCCTGTTTCCACGGGCGTTCGCCGAAGATTGCCACGAGGTCGTCGGAGAATATCACCTCCTTGTCGATGAGCTTCTCGGCGAGCTGTGTCAATCCTTCCTTGTGCTCATTGAGGATGCGCAAGGCCTCCTGATAGGCGCTCTCGATGAGTTTGCTCACCTCGGCGTCGATCTTCTCGGCTGTCTTCTCGCTGAACGGCTTCGTGAAGGCGTAGTCCTGCTGACCCGTTGAGTCATAATAACTTACGTTGCCGATCTTCTCGTCCAAGCCGTAGTACATCACCATGGCGTGGGCTTGTTTCGACACCTTCTCGAGGTCGTTCAAGGCTCCGGTGGATATCTGTCCGAAGATAATCTGTTCCGCGGCGCGGCCGCCGAGAGTGGCGATCATCTCGTGATACATCTGTTCTTTGGTGGTAATCTGTCGCTCATCAGGCAGGTACCAGGCCGCGCCGAGGGCTTTGCCTCGTGGCACGATGGTGACTTTCACCAATGGATGAGCAAATTCAAGCATCCAGCTCGTGGTGGCGTGCCCGGCCTCATGGAAGGCGATGACTTTCTTCTCCGAAGGAGTTATCACCGAGTTTTTCTTTTCCAAGCCACCCACGATACGGTCGATGGCGTCGAGGAAGTCCTGTTTCTCGATGGAATCCTTGTTCTTTCGTGCTGCGATGAGCGCTGCCTCGTTGCACACGTTGGCGATGTCGGCACCCGAGAATCCTGGAGTCTGCTTGGCCAAGAACTCCTTGTCGACGTCTTTGCCGAGCTTAAGTCCGCGCATGTGGACCTCGAAAATCTCGCGCCGACCGTTCAAGTCGGGAAGTTCCACGTAGATCTGGCGGTCGAACCTACCTGCACGCATCAACGCTTTGTCGAGGATGTCGGCGCGGTTGGTGGCTGCCAACACGATGACGCCGCTGTTGGTGCCGAAGCCGTCCATCTCCGTAAGTAACTGATTCAGAGTGCTTTCGCGTTCGTCGTTGCCGCCGCTCATGATGTTCTTGCCACGGGCGCGACCGATGGCGTCTATCTCGTCGATGAAGATGATACATGGCGACTTAGCCTTGGCCTGACTGAAGAGGTCGCGCACACGCGAGGCGCCGACGCCCACAAACATCTCCACGAAGTCGGAGCCCGAGATGCTGAAGAACGGCACGTTGGCCTCGCCAGCCACCGATTTCGCCAGCAAAGTCTTACCTGTTCCTGGAGGCCCTACCAAAAGCACACCCTTCGGAATCTTACCGCCCAATCGTGTATATCTCTTAGGATTCTTAAGGAAATCGACGATTTCCATCACCTCTTCCTTGGCTTCTTCGAGTCCGGCCACGTCCTTAAACGTGGTTTTGTTGTCTTTCTCCTGGTCGTAGAGCTGTGCCTTCGACTTTCCGATGCTGAATATCTGTCCGCCGCCGCCCATGCCTGAGCCACCGCCGCTCATCCTGCGCATGATGACGACATACAAAGCCACGATTATCAGCAACGGCAGCACCCAGCTGATGATCTCAGCGCCCCAGTTGTGACGCTCCACCGGGATTATCTCGATAGGGTTGGGGAGACCTTGCTGAGCCTCGTCAACCTTAGTGTATAAGCGGTCTTCCGACACTTTGAGGGTGTAATTTGGCGACATGCCGAACTTCTGCGAACCCTGGCCCGGGAAGTATTTCTGCATGCCTTGTTCGTTGAGGTAAATCTCGGCGGTTTTGCCGTTCACCAGCTCAATCTTCGCCACATCCTGGTCGCGCAGCATCTTGGTGAGCTCTGTCATGGTGGTCTCCTTGGCCGAGTTGGTGCCGCTAAACACTATCGACCCGATGAAAAACGCTATCAGGATGATGTAAATCCAATAAAAACCTAGCTTTTTAGTTGGATCTTTCTTGTTGTTGGATTTTTTTGCCATTCTTAGTAATTTTAGTCTTCGTAGACTTTTCTCTCCGCGTCGGCCCAGAGTTCCTCAAGTTGGAAGAAACTGCGCTTCTCTTCAAGAAATACATGTACTACGACATCAATATAATCCAACAAAATCCATTCCGAATTTTCGAAGCCTTCCTCGTGATAGACGTGCACGTGGAGCTTGTTGCGGACGTTGTCGATGATCTTTTCCGCAATGGCGTTCACCTGCGTCTTCGACTGGGCATGACAGATGACGAAATAGTCGGTGACTGCCGACTGTAACTCTCTCATATCCAATGATGTAACCTCTTTTGCCTTCGCCTCCAACATGGTCTCAACGATGCAATTCAAGACCTCTTCTGTATTGTCTTTTTCGTGTCTGATTCTCATAAATCGAAAAAATTTTTGCAAAGATAATCAATAAATTTGATAAATCTTATTATTTTTGTATTTTTAATAAAAATGCGATGAAAATTTTACGTTTTGATGAACTGAAGTCGACGAATGTCTATTTGTATGACAAAATTTCCGAAAAACATGACATTTCGGATACCGTTGTCGTGGCTGCTCATCAGACCGAAGGTCGCGGGATGGATAAAAACCGATGGGAGAGTGAGGCAGGGAAGAATCTTCTTTTCAGTATCGCATTGAATGTCAATTTCTTAGAAGCTTCAAACCAGTTTAAAATCTCGCAGGCCGTGTCGGTCGCCATTATCGAGACGCTGTCGCAATTCATTGATAATCAAAATCTTTCGATAAAATGGCCTAATGATATTTATTTCGGCGATAAAAAACTTGCCGGGATGCTTATCCAAAACACTATCGAAGGTCGGATGATGGGCGTTTCTATCATCGGTATCGGTTTGAATGTCAATCAGTTAAGCTTTTCTAAAGATATTCCTAATCCGATTTCTTTAAAAATGATAACCGGAAAGGATTTTGACCTTGATAATCTTCTTAACCTGTTGATTATCAATATTAAAAAGTCTGTTGAAAGTCTAAAATCTGAAAAAAATCAAGAAGAAATCAACGAAAAATACATTTCGAAGTCGTACCGTTTCGGAATTTGGGCGGATTATTTTTATAAAAATGAAATCAAATCATTGAAAATCAATGGTTTTGATAAATACGGACGACTCCTTCTTAGCGATAAGGAAGGAGCTGAAATAGTTTGTGACGTTAAAGAGTTACAGTTTTTTCCGCCATCATGTCCACGAGGTTCTGAAGCGGGCGTTTAGCCATCATAACCATCAGCGGATTCAGGTCGGTGTCGATTTCGATCATCACGCGGCAGTTGTTGCCAAGTCCGGCAATTTTAATGTTCAGCACGAATTGGAAAGGAGTCTTGCTGACCGGCACTAATTGCACCAAACTGTAAGTGATTCTTTGACTTACGCGCAGTGCGACGCTACCTGTTCCTTGCACTGTAAACGAAATATTGTCCTCGTCGGCCTGCACATTGGTGGCCTGTTCGGGCAAAAGGGCAGGGATGTTACGCATGTCGCTTACGATGCCGAAAAACTCCTGCTCGCTCTTGCTGTTATCAACGTATTGAGATTGTATTAACATATTGATTAGTTTTGATGTGCATCAGACCACGCTTGCGGACTTTTTCTCCATTCGATGAGGCTTGCCATCTGGTCGTCGCTCACGTAATTTTCTTCCACTGCTTTCTTTATCAAAGCCTCGTAATTACTGATGGTTACAAGGTCGCAGTTGGCCTTCTTGAATGCCTCTGTCGCAGCGTCGAGCTGGTAGGTGAAGATGGCCATCATGCCTTTCACGTTGGCGCCTTTCTCGCGAAGTGCTTCAACTGCCGCAAGGCTTGATTTTCCTGTCGATACAAGGTCTTCGATCACCACCACCGAAGCGCCTTGAGGGACTATTCCTTCGACTTGGTTGTTGAGGCCGTGCGACTTAGCTTCCGAACGGACGTAGCAGAACGGGAGACCGAGGTCCTGGGCCACCAAAGCGCCTTGCGGGATGCCGCCTGTAGCCACGCCTGCGATGAGATCCGGCTTGCCGTAACGCTCGATGCATTTCTTCACGAAAGCCTCGCGGATGAACGTTCTGATGTTCGGATACGACAGAGTTATGCGGTTGTCACAGTAAATCGGCGACTTTAATCCGCTTGCCCATGTAAAAGGACTTGCAGGATTCAATTTTATTGCTTTAATTTGCAGCAGGAAATTCGCTAATGCTAAAGCGGTCTCTTGTTCGTTCATATTTGTCTATTAATTTTTGTGCAAATGTACAGACTTTTTTGTAATAATCGGAGATTAATCGCAAATAATTTTTGCGAAAATTTGTTATTGGTTGATAATAAAGATGTTAAAAATTGTGACGATTTGGCCGCGAAAATCAGGTCGTGGCTGGCCGATGAAACGGTCGATTGCCTCGATTTGGGCGACGTCGACGGCGAAAAGCTGGCTTGCGCGATAAAGAAGATTTTCCGTCAGGCTCCTGCTGCCGGCGGAGTGGTAATCATTGATAATCAGTTTGTTGCGATTGAAAGAAACGGCATTCCCGATCTCCCGAAGGGACATATCGAACGTGGCGAGTCGCCCGAGGTCGCCGCTTTGCGCGAAGTGGAGGAGGAAACCGGCATCACCGACCTCGAAATCATCAATGAACTGCCTTCAACCTGGCACTGCTATCTCCTTGACAATCAATGGACTATCAAGAAAACCAGCTGGTTCCTGATGCAAACCAAATCAGGAATGAAATCCATCCCTCAAACCGAAGAAGGAATCACCAAGGTTTATCTTGTTGATAAACAAGGAGTTACGGATTTTGAAAAAAAGACCTTTGCATCGTTAAAGACGCTGGTCCCAGAGATAGTCGCCCAAATCGGATAAATTTCCTTATCTTTGCAAAAAATATCACTATGCTTAAAATCGGATTATCTCATACTTCGACAACGACTGTAAATGCCAGCAACACCGCCCGAACTTACGGCTCTGGAGGGTTAGACGTGTTTGCAACGCCTGCAATGATAGGATTGATGGAAAATGCAGCGATGACGGCCGTTGAGAACGATCTGCCAAAAGGCTCGTCGACGGTGGGCGCCCATATCAGCACATCGCACATAAAACCTTCAAAACTCGGCGCCACGATAAAAGCAACCGCCATACTCGAAGAAATCGACGGCCGCAAGCTGACATTCAGAGTGTCGGCATCCGACGACGACGGACTGATAGGCGAGGGCACCCACATCCGCTATATCGTTGACATCGAAAGATTTATGGCAAAAATCAAGTAATTAGACGAAAAATATCAAATTTTTTGTAAATTTGCACGTTATTAATATGTGTAAATTTAAAACAATGAAAACTGCAGTCTTTGCCGGCTCCTTCGACCCGATAACACGCGGACATGAAGACATCGTGCTTCAAGCATTGCCGCTCTTCGACGAGATAATCATCGCGATAGGAGTCAATATCGATAAAAAATACGCTTTCCCGCTCGAAAAACGCATCAAATGGATCGAAAACACCTTTGCCGAATACCCGAAGGTGAAAGTTGTTAGTTATCAAGGTCTTACGGTCGATTTTTGCAAAAAGATGAACGCCCAGTTTATCATCCGCGGACTGCGTAACACCACCGACTTCGAATATGAAAGCGTCATCGCTGAAGCCAACAAAAAGCTGAATCCAGAGGTGGAGACGGTGTTTTTCCTCGCTAACCCCACACTGCGCTGCGTCTCGTCGACAGTGGTGCGCGACCTTATCAAAAACGGCGCCGATCTGACCGGTTTTATCCCCGAAAAATCAGGTTTTTATGCGAAATAAACGCCTTTTCGGCCTGATTTTGGCGTTTTTGTGCCCGATTTTCATGCTCGGACAAAACGTAACAATCGTCGGCAAGACCAACGTGCCCGACGCCCTGGTGCGCCTCATGGCCTACGACGAGATGTTTACCTGCGAGCAGACCAAGATAGCCGAGACGCATTCCGACAAGGAAGGAAAATTCACTCTCAAAGCCGAAATAAAAGAGATAACACCCGCGCAAATCGCCATAAACCTCGAGCGCACCGACATCATTTTAAGTCCAAACGGCAAATATAATCTCGAGATAACCATCCCTAATCAAAAGGACGTTTCGTACTTCGAAAGAGAAAAACCAACGTTGAAAATCAACTCGATTGACGATGGAAATCTATTTTTGCAATATACTGATATTCAGTTGTTTATCGATGATTACTTATACCAAAACTTTAACATTATTTACAAGGGCAGAAAGATGTCGCTTCTCGACACTCTCGACCGCCAGATTACCCAAAATTTCGGCAAGATAGAGAATAAATATATCAACGATTTCATAAAATACCGTAAGGCAGCCGTCTTGATGACCGCCAACCCAGCGAAAACCAAAACCGATTACTTCGATAAGCAGGAAGTGCTGTATTCGCAGGCGGCTTATATGGACGTGCTGACAGAACTTTTCAAGTCGAATGGCAGAAATGATGACTTTTTGTCACGAAATTGGCAGATTGGCGAGCTCGTGGAGATGATGAACCTGAAAAAATCGTATTATTCCAACCCGCAAAGCAAAAATCAGGTTTTAGCTTCTTTAGAAAAAATAGAAAAATCGTCTAAGTCGTTGAAAAACAGACTTGTAGCTCGGAATGTCAAAAAGCAGATAACCGAGCTTTCCTACGATTCGCCTGCCCCGACATTCGCTTTGAAAGATCGGAACGACAACACAATTCAGCTATCAGATTATAAAAATGACATGGTCGTTTTGCAATTTGTCGACCATCTCACACCCCTCGTCGAGCAGGAATTCTACGCTCTGAACGAACTGAAAAAACAATGGGGCGACAACGTGAAAATCATCACTATAGCGACAAATGAATCGTTTGACGAATATTTGCAACTATTTGATAACCAAAAATATAAATGGCCTTTGTTAAACCTTTACTTTAACATTTTATTACTTGAAGATTATCACATAAAAACATATCCGGCATACGTCATTTTGAAGAAAGACAACCGCATTGGAATGGCTCCCGCACCGTCGCCGGAACAGTATTTGGACTATCATGTGAAAAGAATTGCGAATTATAAATAATTTTTATTATTTTTGCATAGTTTTTGATAAGTTTGATTTGGACAATTTTATTCACGAAAAAGATATAAGAAAAAATGGGTTTTTTATCGAAGATTTTTGGAGACAAAGCTACGCGTGACAACAAAGCGCTGCAGCCGTTATTGCAGAAAACGCTTGAGGCATACGAGAAAATTAAGGATTTGGACATCGACAGCCTTCGTCATAAGACGGTAGAGTTTAAGGAATATATCAAAAACAAGGTCGCTGAGGAAGAGGCTAAGATTGCTGAGCTGAAAGCCAGCGTCGACGCCAACCCCGACATGGATCTTGAAGAGAAAAACAACATCTACGAGAAGGTCGACAAGCTCGACAAGCAGGTGCTTGAGAAGATCGAGGAGGCTTTGAATGAGATTCAGCCCGAGGCCTTCGCCGTGATGAAGGAGACTGCCCGTCGTTTCAAGGAAAATCAGGTGATTGAGGCTACTGCCACCGACCTTGACCGTGAGCTCGCGGCAAAATGCGAGAACGTGAACATCGAGGGCGACCGCGTGTTTTACAGCAACAGCTGGGTGGCAGGCGGCAACACCATCACATGGGATATGGTGCACTACGACGTGCAGATCATCGGCGGCATAGTGCTGCATCAGGGTAAGATCGCTGAGATGGCCACTGGTGAAGGTAAGACCCTCGTGGCTACGCTGCCAGTCTATCTGCGAGCCCTCGCAGGCCGTGGCGTACACGTCGTGACCGTCAACGATTACTTGGCAAAGCGTGACTCGGAGTGGATGGGACCTCTCTATAACTTCCTCGGTCTGACATGCGATTGCATCGACAAACACGAGCCTAACTCGCCCGAGCGCCGTGCGGCTTATAACTCCGACATCACCTACGGCACCAACAACGAGTTCGGCTTCGACTACCTGCGTGACAACATGACACGTTTCCCGGAGGAGCTGGTGCAACGCCCGAAACACTACTACGCCATCGTCGACGAGGTCGACTCCGTGTTGATCGACGATGCCCGTACGCCTCTCATCATCAGCGGTCCTATCCCGCATGGCGACGACCAGGAGTTCCTGCAGCTGAAACCCGACGTGGTGAAGCTCTACGAGGCCCAGAAACGCCTCGTGACGATGTGTCTCGCCGACGCCAAGAAAATACTGACGAATCCTAACGCTACAGAAGAGGAGAAGTCGCACGGCGCCGATCAGCTGTTCCGCGCCTACCATGGCCTGCCGAAGAATAACGCCCTCATCAAGTTCCTATCAGAGGAAGGCATGAAGTCGTTGCTGCTCAAGACCGAAGGCTTCTACATGCAGGAACAGAGCAAGAACATGCATATCATCGACGATGAGCTGTATTTCGTGATCGACGAGAAGCTCAACACCGTCGTTCTCACCGATAAAGGTAACGAAGAGCTGGCAAAGGCCTACAACGACCCGTCGTTCTTCATCATCCCTGACGTTGGCTCGGAGATCGCCGAGATGGAGAAAGCAGGCCTCAGCGATGAAGAGAAGGTGCTGAAGAAATCGGAGATCCTGCGCGTGTTCTCGGAGAAATCGGACCGTGTGCATACCGTGCAGCAGCTGCTTAAGGCATACACTCTGTTTGAGAAAGACGTCGACTACGTCGTCATCGACAACAAGGTGAAGATCGTCGACGAGCAGACAGGCCGTATCATGGAAGGCCGCCGTTGGTCGGACGGCTTGCATCAGGCAGTGGAGGCTAAGGAAAACGTCGACGTCGAGGCGGCGACACAGACCTACGCCACCATCACCCTGCAGAACTACTTCAGGATGTACCATAAGCTCGCCGGTATGACAGGTACCGCCGAGACGGAGGCGGGCGAGTTCTGGGATATCTACAAACTCGACGTGGTGGTGATTCCTACCAACAAGCCGATAGCCCGTATCGACTACGAAGACTTGATTTACAAGACAAAACGTGAGAAATATAACGCTGTCATCGACAAGATCGAGGAGCTGGTGAATGCCGGACGTCCTGTCCTCGTCGGTACTACCTCCGTCGAGGTGTCCGAGTTGCTGAGCCGCATGCTGACGCGTAAAAACATCAAACACAACGTGTTGAACGCTAAGCTGCACTTCAAAGAAGCTCAAATCGTCAAAGACGCCGGCCTCGCGGGTACCGTGACAATCGCCACTAACATGGCAGGCCGTGGTACCGATATTAAGCTCGGCCCAGGCGTGAAGGAGGCCGGCGGTCTCGCCATCATCGGCACAGAACGTCACGAGTCACGTCGTGTCGACCGTCAGCTGCGTGGCCGTGCAGGTCGTCAGGGCGACCCGGGTAGCTCACAGTTCTTTGTCTCGCTGGAAGACGACCTCATGCGTATCTTCGGCTCCGAGCGCATAGCGCCTATCATGGACCGTCTCGGAATGCAGGAAGGCGAGGTGATTCAGCATTCGATGATAACGAAACAAATCGAGAAGGCACAGAAGAAGGTCGAAGAGAACCATTTCGGCGTGCGTAAGCACCTCTTGGACTACGACGACGTGATGAACATGCAGCGTAAGGCCATCTACGAGAAACGTCACCACGCCTTGTTCGGCGAACGTCTGGAGATCGATATCAACAACATGATGTACGACCTCGGCGAATCGCTCATCGCGACGCATAAGGAAGACGAGGACTACGAGGCACTGAAGATGGACGTGCTGTCGAATCTCGGCGTGTCGGTGCCTTTCGACGAAGACGAGATGAAACATGGCAAACTCGACGTCTTGGCCGACAAGCTGTTCGAGAAAGCCATCGATTCATACAACAAGAAGATGCAACTGGTGGGCGAGAAGACCTTGCCTGTCATCCAGCAATACTACGAGAAGCTGGGCAACCAGAATATCCGTATCCCGTTTACCGACGGCAAGAAAGGCATCATCGTGGTTGTGAACATGGAAAAGGCAGTGCAGAATGGCGTTCACGAGATCTCGATGGCGTTGGAGAAGAACATCACACTGAGCATGATCGACGACGCGTGGGTGGAGCATCTCCGCGAGATCGACGACTTGAAGCAGGCTGTGCAGAACAGCGCTCACTACGAGCAGAAAGACCCGCTTGTTATCTACAAGATGGAGTCGTACAACCTCTTCGAGAGCATGATCATGAAGATGAACGCCGACGTCATCTCGTTCCTGATGAAGTCGGACCTCCCGCAGCCAGATCCGAACAACACCCGTGACCAGCGCACGAGGACCATCGACCGCCGCCGCCTTAAAGAGCAACGTACCGACCTCCTGGCCAGAGCCAACAGCAACACCCAGGAAAATCAGGTGACACAGCCTATCAAGGTGGAGAAGAAGGTGGGCCGCAACGACCCTTGCCCGTGCGGAAGCGGCAAGAAATACAAGAACTGTCACGGAAGACTGGAATAAGATGAAACGTTTTTTGGTAATAATTGCTATCGGTTTGCTGACGTTCTCAACGTTAGCGCAGGACACCATCGTTTCTGCGGCCACCGACACCATCGCTCCTGCGGCCACCGACACCACAGCGACCGTGAGCCATCGTCCGAAGGTGGGCGTGGTGCTGAGCGGCGGCGGCGCTAAGGGTTTCGCACATATCGGAGCCCTGAGGGTGATAGAAGAAGCCGGCATCCCGATCGATTACATCGCGGGAACGAGCATGGGCTCAATCATCGGCGGCCTCTACGCCGTGGGTTACGACCCCGACATGATGCAGAAGCTGTGCACCGAGCAGGACTGGAACCTCATCATGAAAGACCAGATTCCACGCAGGTTCATACCAATCGAAAAACGTATCAACGAACGTCATTATCTCGTCACTTTACCTTACAAAAAAGGCCAGCTGAAGATAAAAAGGTCGCTCATCGACGGCATGTACGTCAACATGCTGCTCACTCGACTGACCATGCCGGCCTACAAACAGCGTGACTTCAGCCAGCTTCCTGTGCCTTTCCTATGCATCGGAACCGATATGATCACCGCCGACCCGATAGAGTTCACCAGCGGCTCACTGGCACAGTCGATACGTTCCTCAATGTCAATCCCATTCCTCTTCGAACCTGTTGATTATCAAGGACATCTGCTTTGCGATGGCGGTCTCACCAACAACTTCCCAGTGCAGAATGTGCGCGCCAAAGGTGCCGACATCATCATAGGCGTCGACCTTGAGATCATCAAGTCGGACCCTGAGGTGCTCGACAACTCACTGAAGGTGCTCGAACGACTGATAGCAGTGGTTTCGCAAGACAAGAGTAACGTGGCACGTGAGGAGTGCGATATCCTTATCAGACCTCAGCTTGGAAAAGCTAACATGATGTCGTTCAACGACTTCAGTCCGATTATCAACTGCGGCGAAGAAGGCGCAAGAGAGAAGTTCCCCGAGCTGAAACGTCTGGCCGACTCGCTCCAAGCCCTCGGCCCGTTTGAGGTTGAGCGTCATCACACCCAGCCGGTCGACCGCGTGATGATTGCAGGCGTCGATGTCGAAGGCCTCGACGAATACAACACCTGGTTACTGAAGTCGGAGTTTGGGACCGAGTTTCCCCACGAGTTTCTTATCGAAGAAATCGAAACTATAATCGTCAAGATTTATTCGACGGGTTATTATTCAAATGTTTGGTACGAACTGACAGATACTCCGGAAGGGAATATCATTCAGCTTCACTGTAAAAACAGGACTTCGCTCAATTTTTCTGTTGCCGGGCATTATGACAATAACTACGGCATCGGCCTTCTCTTAAATATGAACGCCAGAACCAAGCATTATACTTACAATATCGACCTTAATATTGCCGAAAATCCATATTTTAGGGCGGGAATCACTCATCGTTACACCAGGATGTTAAGCGGTACAGCAGAGGTGTCGGCCTTGAATCTGAAAGTTAATTATTATTATCCGACTGGAAAAATTTATGACCAGGTTAGGTATCAGAGAAATGCGTTTAATTTGTATTTTCAGGTATCTCCGACAGTGACTCAGGCAATTAAGTTTGGCGTGAAGGCAAATTATTCGATGGCTCAAGAAATGCAATACATACCTGATATGGAAGATGAAGTCGCCGAGCATGTGTTTAAACCTGAGATGTATTGCTATTATTTCTTCAATAATGAAGATCAAACCGATTTTCCTACACGAGGCTGGAATGTCACGATGATTGGTAGAGCAATAATGTACGACGGAGTGTTTAGCGATGCAGATAGCAGGCCATATTTCACCGTGCAGGGGAATATCAGGAAGTCGTTCCCGATAGGCCAGCGTCACGCATTTAGATTAGGTGCTGCCGGCGCTATGCGTCTCGGCCCAATGATGCTCGACTTCGACGATCAGTTCTTTATTGGCGGACAATCGAAAATGTATTATCTTGATAATCTGATGCGTTTCACTGGACTTCCGTTCGTCTCTATTATGACGGAATATGCCGCTTACGCAAAAACGGCATGGCAATGGAATTTTTACAAGAATTTCTACGCTGTGGCGAATTGTGATGCCGGTTATTTCAGAGATTTTATCACGATGAACATTTGGGAATTCATGGATAACTATTTCAACGAAGGATATAAACATTGGTTTGAACCTGATTATTTTATCATGGGAGCTGGTTTGACACTTGGCTATAAAACTCCGCTTGGCCCTATTGAGTTAGAATTATCGAAATCGAATTATGTTGATAAGTGGAACTTATTTGTAAATGTTGGATATTGGTTCTAAATAATTGATAATGAATGAGATAAGGAAAAATATCAAAGTTTTCCTGCTGATGATAATCATCGGCTTATTCTCTATTTATCAAATTGAAGCTCAAGAAGTTAGCAAAACTGATAAGCCTAAATCGGCACGTAAGCGACCTATGGTGGGCGTGGTGCTTTGCGGAGGCGGTGCCAAAGGTTTTTCCCAGATAAGAATCTTAAAAGCTATTGACGAAGCTGGCATTCCCGTCGATTATATCGCCGGAACGAGCATAGGCTCCATCATGGGTGCTCTCTACGCCATCGGCTATGATCCCGACACCATGGAAAAGCTGGTGCGCGACCAGGACTGGAACCAGGTGATCTACGACAAGATTCCCCGAATTTTGATGCCTGTCGAGCAGAAGATGTATGAGCGTCAATATCTTGCGACGTTCCCGATAAAAAACAAAAAACTGAAGGTAAAGTCGTCGCTGGTCGACGGCGTATACGTCAACCTGCTGATGTCGAAGCTGATGCTTCCGGCCAGTAACGTGCACGACTTCAGCAAGCTATCGGTGCCGTTTTTCTGCATCGCCACCGATGTGGAACACGCCTGCCAATACGAGATGGACACAGGTAATCTCGCACGTTCGGTGCGTGCGAGCATGTCGATACCGTTCTTCTTCAAGCCGGTGGCGATGGACGATAAGCTCCTCGTCGACGGAGGCATGGTCAACAACTTCCCGGTACGTAACATGAAGACACACGGAGCCGATATCATCATCGGTGTCGACCTCGAAGATGCTACGATACCAGCTTCGCAAATCGACAACTCCATCGGACTGCTCGAAAGCATGATGAACCTCTCGTCGCTCGATGAGAGTCTGTATGCCCGCGCGCATTGTGATATCTATATCAGACCTAACCTCCATGGTCGTAACATGCTGTCGTTCAATGACTTTGATTCTATTTTGCAGTTCGGCGAAGACGCTGCGCAGGAGTTTCTGCCACGTCTGAAGGTTCTTGCGACCTTCCTCAACGAGTTTGAACCGGTCGAGATCAATCGTCCGCATTTGCAACCTATTGATACTCTGAATGTTGTCGATATTCATGTCGAAGGCATAGCCGAAAAGCATAAAGCTAGCGTGAAACGTGAGTTCGGCAAAAAACTGCCTATGAAGATGTCGGTCGATGACATCCAGGAAGTAGTGCTAAAGCTTTGTGCTTCAGGATATTACGAAGATATGTGGTATGAGATGAGCGATGCTCCCGACGGAGTGGCCCTGACGCTGCACTGCAAGGAACGCGAGGACCAGGCGTTGTCGTTCAGCATCCACTACGACAACAACTACGGCATCGGCGCGCTGGTGAACTACACCATGAAAAACGTGTGGAACACCATGAACCGCACCACTCTGAGCCTCGACATCAATATCGCTGAGAACCCATATATTAAGGCGAGCCTGAACAAACGTCAGGGTAGGGTGTTCCGCCTGGGTGCCGACCTCAGCGTCATCTCCCTGAAGATGAATCAGTATGAGAACACGCGAATCACCAACTCCTACAGCATACAGAGCAACAGTCTCAACCTCAGCATGCAGCTGGTGCCGTCGCTGACGCAGCAGATCCGTTTCGGCGCGGTGGCCGACTACGTCCACATGAAAGACCTCGTCGGCGATAGAGGCCTCAGCACCGACTATTCGTTCTATTCGTACCTTTATTTCAACTATTTCTATAGCAACGAAGATGTGCCGAACTTCGCTCGTCGCGGCTGGCGCATCAACCTGAAAGGCAAATGTCTGCTTTTCGAAGGTGCCAACAACGACGGAACGCTGAGTACGGTGGGTTCGCAGCCGTCATTCCTCGTAAATGGCAGCATCGTCAAGGCTTTCGCGATAGGGAAGAAGAACTCGCTGAAGTTCGGCATCGAAGCCGGAACGAAGATAGGCGAGACCGAAGTGCCGCTGTTCTACCAGTTTATGGTCGGCGGACAGTCGAAGATGAAATACTACGACAACATCATGACCTTCACGGGCTTGAACTTCACTGAGAAGATTGTCGACCACATCGCCATCGGTAGAGTGTCGTGGCAGTGGCGTTTTTATAAGAATCTCTACAGCACTGTCAGCTTCGACTGCGGTTATATGAACGACGTCTACGATGAGTGGTTCGACGACAGCAGCTTCGTGGCCGGAGCCGGTCTGGCGCTCGGCGTCGACACCATGATAGGTCCTATCGAGGTGAGCCTGATGGGCTCGAACATCAACTCGGGACCTGTCGGTTTCATCAACGTCGGTTTTTGGTTTTAGAAAAATGAATTTTAAATTTTAAATCTTTGAATTTTAAATTTTGAATATATGAAATACAAAAGAGTTTTACTTAAGCTTAGCGGTGAAGCTTTGATGGGAAATCAACAGTATGGCATCGATCCTCAGCGTCTCGACGATTACGCTGAAGAGATTGCCGCAGCAGTGAAAGCCGGTGCGCAGATTGCCATCGTCATAGGTGGAGGCAACATCTTCCGCGGCCTCCAAGGTGCCAGCAAAGGCATGGACCGCATCCAGGGCGACTACATGGGAATGCTCGCCACCGTCATCAACAGCATGGCAATACAGTCGACACTACAGGCCAAAGGCGTGAAAGCAGCATTGTTATCAGGACTTTACATCGACCGCATCGCCGACTCGATGTCAAGTGCCAAGGCCATAAAGTTGCTTGAAGAAGGCTACGTCGTCGTCATCGGCGGCGGCACGGGCAACCCGTTCTTCACCACCGACACAGGCTCAGCACTCCGTGCCGCCGAGGTCAAGGCCGAGATCATCCTCAAAGGCACCCGCGTCGACGGCATCTACACCGCCGATCCGGAGAAAGACCCGACAGCAAAGAAGTATGATTCAATAACTTACGACGAGGCATACGCTAAAAACCTCAAGGTTATGGACCTCACAGCATTCACCATGTGCAAGGAAAACAACATCCCGATGCTCGTGTTCGATATGAACACCAAAGGTAACCTCACAAAAGTGTTGAACGGAGAAAAAATCGGCACCATCGTGACGAAATAAAAAATATTTTGTATTTTTGTCCCGAAAAATTTAAGAAAAATGACTGAAGAATCTCAATTTATTTTGGATGAAACGACCGAATCGATGGAAGGTGCCGTCAAGCATCTCGAGTCGGAGTTTCAGAAGATCAGAGCCGGCAAGGCAAGTCCGATGATGTTGCAGGGCGTGAAGGTCGAATACTACGGAACACTTGTCCCTATTGAGCAAACCGCCAACATTGGCACTCCCGACCCGCGTCAGATTATCGTGATGCCGTTCGACAAGAGCTCAATCGGAGCCATCGACAAGGCTATCCAGGCCGCTAACCTCGGCTTCAACCCGAAAAACGAAGGCGACTTCCTGAGAATCATGGTGCCGCCGCTGACAGAAGAACGTCGTAAAGACCTCGCCAAACGCGCCAAGACAGCCGCCGAAGAAGCGAAAGTGGGTATCCGTAACATCCGCCGTAACTCTAACGACGACGCCAAAAAGCTTGAAAAAGAAGGCGTTTCGGAAGACGAAGTGAAACAGCTCCAGGAAGAAATCCAGAAGCTGACAGATAAATTCGTGAAGAAAATCGATGATCTTTACGAACTCAAGCAGAAAGACATCCTGACTGTCTAGTCAAGAATATTCTCTAATGCCAAACCAAACAGCTTGTCGAGCGTAATGCCCATGCAGGCTGCTTGTTTTGGCATTATTGATGCCTCCGACATACCTGGCACAATATTCACCTCGATGAAAACCAGCTGTTTAGGCGTCATGATATAGTCGAAACGGGCAAAGCCTTTGCACTCGAACTTGTCGTAAAGCATAGCCGACGTGGCCTTGACCTCAATCTCTGAAACCTCATCCAACGCAGCGGGCGTGATCTCGTCCGACTTTCCAGCAGTGTATTTCGCCTCGTAGTCGAAGAAATCGTTTTTGCTGACCACCTCGGTGATAGGGAACACCATCGTCTTGCCCTTGACCTGCATCACCGTGCATGCCAGCTCGCGGCCTTTCACAAATTTCTCGCACATCACCTGGTTGCCGGCTTTGAAAGCGTCGTCAACAGCCTTTACGAAATCTTCTTCGGCCTTGACCTTACTAACTCCAACGGATGAGCCATTGCGCGTAGGCTTGACAAACAAAGGCAATCCCAAGGTTTTGATGATTTTCTTGGCATCGTATTCCTCGCCTCTGTTGATGATAATTGAAGGGGAGACGTTGGCACCTGCCGCCGCCGCTATCTTCTTGCAGAAGTCCTTGTGGAAGGTCAAGGCCGAAGTGGTGAAATTCGACGAAGTGTAAGGCAGACCAAGCATCTCGAAGTATCCGAGCAGCTGTCCGTCTTCGCCCGGCACGCCGTGGATGGCATTGAAAACAGCGTCGAAGACGACCTTCTTACCCTTGACTTTTATCGAGAAATCGTTCTTGTCGACGTCGGTCTTGGTGCCGTCATCTTCAAGATGATACCACCTATCTTTCTGAATCACAATGATGTACGCATCGTATTTCTTTGGGTCGAGATGTTTCTTCACTACCTTTGCGCTACTGACCGAAATTTCATACTCTCCGGAGTATCCGCCACAGACTATTGCTATTTTTTTCATGTTTTATATAATAAAATTCAATAAAAATCATTATCTTTGCGAGTTCAAAGATACAAAAAACGACATTATCGTCGACGAAAAAATTAAAAAAATGAAGGCATTTCGTTTTTTAAAAGATAAATGGTTTTATATCAGCTTGATAATCATGGTGTTAGTGGTTGTCGCCGCGCTCGAATTCACTTTTTCGGGCTTGGCACGATTCACACGCCATGGCACCGAGTTCCCGGTTCCAAACATGGAACGTATGAACTATGACGAGGCCGTTGAGCTTTATAAAGACGAGTTCACCTTCATCCTTCTCGACAGCATCTACGTCAAGGATTTCCCAGAAGGCGCTGTGTATCAGCAGAATCCGAGGCCTGGCGCGATGGTCAAGAAAGGCAGAAATATGTATATCATCCGCACATCCATCGCTCCCGAGATTGTCAAGATGCCGAATCTGCGTAACCTCTCGCTGCGTCAGGCGATGGTGAGCCTTAACATAGCCGGTTTGAAGGTCGACAAGCTCGAATTTGTCGAATATTTCGCCCGAAACGCCGTCATCGAACAGAAGATCGACGAGAAAGTCGTCAATCCTAAGGAAGATGTGGTGAAAGGCACCGCCGTGACACTCATTGTGGGCCTCGGAACAGGCAACAAAACCACGAATCTTCCAGATTTGGTCGGCACTAATATCGCCAACGTGCAGGAAGTGATCAACAACGCCTCTCTGAACATCGGAAACGAGATTTTTATCGACGACGGCGACCCGGAACACCTCTTCGTGAGCCGCATGGATCCTTACTATTCGCCCGATGTGCTGGTGCCGCTGGGCTCGACAGTCGATGTGTGGTACAGGTCGGACGAGTTTTTCGACTTCGACTGGTATAAACACGAGAAATTCCGCCGCGACTCTATCGCAGAGGCTTGGCGACTCAAACGTTACAGCTCCGACACAGTGAAGTATCTCATCGACAGTTTCAACTATATCCTGCGCAACAGAACGTTCTCTTATGATTCGATTAAGAGACTGAAAGACAAACAGTTACGCTTTAATACGTACTATGGCAAGCCGATGGGAATCGATTATTCCGAGCATAATGTCCTCAAGAGCGAAGATATTGATTATAAAGTAGATACAACTTATTATTACGATGAATAAAAGATTTGTTTTCATAATATTGATGGCCGTTTTCTTCCTGTCCGACGGCGTTTCTCAAGAATACCTGACGGGTTTCAACGGCGGTATTCCTGAGGAAAAACAAGCGCTTTTGCGAGATGAGGCGGTCGCCACGCTGCCATTCTTCGACGATTTCACCAAGCCGGGCCTCTATCCCGATGAAGCTAAATGGCAGAGAGGCAATGTGTTTGCCAACTCAAGCTTCCCCAAGATGCCGGTCAACTACCGTTCAGCTACACTCGACGTCATCGACCGTTATGGAAAAGTCTACACTCGCGGCAGCAGCAACCCGTTTATCGGCGACACTCTTATTTCTGTAAAAATTCGTCTTGATAGCATTGATAATCAAAAACTTACACCTGCCGATTCGGTTTATTTCAGCTTCTATTACCAGCCGGGAGGCTTCGGCGACAGTCCTGAACGCGACGACTCGCTCGTACTGAAATTCGGCTACAACGCCAACGACAGCATCATTTGGCGACATGTCTGGTCGACAGAAGGGCAAAGCCTTGAGTCGTTCATAGGCTCATTAGGGACCAGCCAATATTTCAAAAAGGTTATGATCCCGATTACCGACACATGTTTCTTCACCGACGAGTTCTACGTGATGTTTTACAACTACGGAACGCTGCCAACCACAATGTATCCTAACGATAGAAGCAATATGGACCAGTGGAATGTCGACTTCGTTTATCTCGACAAAGACAGAAGTGCTCTTAACGACACCTATCCGATGGTGAGCTTTACCAATACTTCTCCGACGTTCCTAAAACGTTATAGTTCAATGCCTTATAAGCATTATATGGATAATCCTATCAGCGAGATCGACAATATTTTCAATATGTATCTCACCAATCAGGATGTTAATGCGCATGAAGTGCGTTACTATTGCGAGGTCGATGACAACAACTCCGATTGGGGTTATTCATACACTTCAAATCCTTTTGTCATCAATCAGTATCCGACTGCCGGCGTGTTGAAAGACTCAGTGGTGATGGGCGATTTCATCTATCCTTATAACCTGAATATCGACACTACCTCGTTCACAATCCGCCATTACGTTGAGGTTGTCGACGAACACGGCGATGAGGTGGCAGGCGACTCAATTATTGTAAAACAAGGCTTTTACAACTATTTCGCTTACGACGACGGCACTCCTGAGATGGGCTATGGCCTCGTCCCGGGCGACACTTATTTCGCTGCACAGTTTAAGGTCATGAAACTCGACACAGTGAGTGGCGTGCAGATCCTGTTCAACCGAACCTTCAACAACGCGAACTTCAATTTCTTCGACATCATAGTGTGGAAAGATAATAACGGCAAGCCAGGTCAGGTGCTTTATAGACTTGAAAATCAACGACCTAAATGGGAGGACCATACGTTTTACGGCTTTTCTAACTATATCTTCGACGAAGTGGTTAAGGTCAACACCACATTCTACGTCGGTATTCGTCAGCAGTATAACAAATCGATAAATGTAGGATTCGACACGTCGAAAGATAACCGTCAATATTGCTTCTACGATGCTGGCGAAGGCTGGAAAAACACCTCTTACCACGGCTCCTTCATGATTAGGCCTGTTATGGGTAAAAATCCTTATTTTATTGGCATTGGCGAGAATCAGGAGATGGCAAATAAACTCGCGCTGTATCCTAATCCGGCAAGCAATGTCGTGCGTATCGAAGGTGTCGACGATGAGATGGCCGATGAAGTCGTGATCTATGACCTCGCAGGTAGAGCTATTAAGAATTATCAATATTGTAATGAATTGAATATCAATGATTTACAAAATGGCATATATCTCTTGCGTGTCATTATGAATGATGGCTCTTTTGAAACATCTAAATTATTGATTTCCAAATAATTAAGATATGTCGGAAGATTTTGTGGGCGTTCTTGGAGACAACACTGAGGAGAGTACTGAGCTTTTCGAGCATTTCCGTATCGTTGCCGATAAAGGTCAGACCCTGACGCGTGTCGATAAGTTCCTGCAAAACCGACTTGAAAACGTTTCCCGAAACAGGGTTCAAAATGCTGCAAAAGCTGGCAGTATCCTTGTCAATGACAAGCCGGTGAAGTCGAACTATAAAGTGAAGCCTTTCGACGTGGTCACCGTGGTGCTGGCATATCCGCCTCGCGAAATCGTCATCACGCCTGAAAACATCCCGCTCGACGTGGTTTACGAAGACGACGACGTCATAGTGGTGAACAAGCAGGCAGGCCTTGTGGTACATCCCGGTCACGGTAACTTCGACGGAACCTTGCTCAACGCCTTGGCTTATCATTTCAAGGAAAACGGCTCAAAGGTCGACAACGGCTTCGGATATCTGGTGCATCGCATCGATAAGGACACCACCGGCTTGATGATTGTGGCTAAGAACGAGACGGCGCAGACGGTGTTGGCGGCGCAGTTTTTCGAGCATTCGATAACGCGTCGTTATCAGGCTCTCGTTTGGGGCGATTTTGCTGAAGATGAAGGCACTATTGAAGGCAATATCGGGCGTTCGGTGCGCGATCGCGTGGCTATGGCGGTCTATCCCGACGGCAGCCAGGGTAAGGAAGCAGTGACGCATTACAAGGTTCTGGAGCGTTTCAACTACGTCACTTTGGTGGAATGCCGCCTCGAGACGGGTCGCACTCACCAGATTCGCGTGCACATGCAGTATGCAGGACATCCTTTGTTCAACGACGCGCTCTACGGCGGCGACAGGATCCTGAAAGGTACCACATTCTCGAAATACCGCCAGTTTATTGATAACTGCTTCAACGAGATACCTCGTCACTGCCTGCATGCCAAGGTGCTGGGCTTCGTGCATCCTACGACAGGAAAAGAGCTCTATTTCGACTCCCAGCTGCCGTCGGATATGCTCGCGGTGCTGGAGAAATGGCGTAATTATTTAAAGACAAGAACAGACGAAAATTAAACGATATGATAGTAATCACAGGCGCAGCCGGTTTCATCGCAAGCGTTGTGGCGGGATGCCTCAACGAGCAGGGCAGGGAAGACCTCGTCCTCGTCGATGACTTCTCAAAAAAACAGAAGGAAAGAAACTATATCAACAAGAAATATCAGCTTCTTTTAGATAGAAAAGAGCTTCATAACTGGTTGAAAATCAATCACGACAAGGTTGATTTCGTGGTGCATCTCGGCGCTCGTACCGACACCACCGAGTTCGACTGGAACGTCTTCGTCGAGTTGAATGTCGACTACACCGAGAAGCTGTGGACGTTGTGCACCGAATACCAGATTCCGCTGGTCTACGCCTCGTCCGCCGCCACCTACGGCGGCGGCGAACTCGGCTATAACGACAGTCATGACATAGTCGAGAAGCTGCAGCCACTCAACCCTTACGGCCGCTCGAAAAACGAGATCGACAAGTGGATACTGAAACAAACGAAATGCCCGCCGTTCTGGGCCGGACTGAAGTTCTTCAACGTCTACGGTCCTAACGAATACCACAAAGGCCGCATGGCATCGGTGATTCTGCATTCGTTCCATCAGATTGAGGAAAGCGGCGAGGTGAAGCTGTTCCGCTCACATCGTCCCGACTTCAAAGACGGCCAGCAGCTGCGCGATTTCATCTATGTGAAAGATATCGCATCAGTCATTCTATTCTTGATAGAAAAACGTCCCGAAAGCGGTCTCTATAACCTCGGAACAGGGCACGCTCGGTCGTTTTACGACCTCGCGGCCAACACCTTCAAGGCGATGGGAAAGGCCGTAAACATTAAGTTTATCGACACCCCGCTCGACATCCGCGACAAATATCAGTACTTCACCGAGGCCAACATGACAAAGCTCCGCAAGGCAGGGTACGACAAACCGTTCACCAGCCTCGAAGACGGTGTCTTTGATTATGTCACTAACTATCTATTGAAAAATAAGACGTATTAAAAAATGTAGAGACGTCATATTATGGCGTCTCTACTATATTTTCCCCAACAATATTTTTACATCGATTTCTGTTTTTCCGCAAGTTTCTTGTCGAGGTCGACTAAGAATTCCTTTGCGTCGTTGAGCGTGCGGATCATCATGGCGTTCTCCTCGAGTTTGTCGAACTTGGCCTTCATGGCTTCCTTCGCGCCCTGGATGGTGAATCCTTTCACCTTCACAAGTTGGTATATTATCTGCAGATAGCGCATGTCGCGCTCGGTGAAAAGTCGGTTTCCCTTGGTGCTCTTGCGCGGACGCAACACTTCAAACTCGCTTTCCCAATAGCGTATGGTGGAGGTGGGGACGTCGAACATCTTCGCCACTTCGCCGATTCGATAATATAACTTCTTGACTTCCATGATGTTAATCCATTGTCATTGACGGTCTTTCCGACAACTCGAGAATCTTGTCGTATTCCTCCGGCGTGAGGTCGTTGAAGAAGAAATTGACAGGATTTATAGTTTTGTCGTTTTTAATCACCTCATAATGCAGATGCGGAGCCGTCGATTTGCCGCTGTTGCCCATGTCGGCAATATGTTCGCCTCTCTTCACCCTTTGTCCTTCCTTCACATAGGCCTTGTTGATGTGGGCATATCTCGTCTTGTATCCGTAACCGTGGTTCACGACGATGTTGTTGCCATAGCCGCTGTTGCCTTTCGTGACTTTCTCGACCACGCCATCACCGGTGCAGTAGATATGAGTGCCGATAGGTCCTGCGAAGTCGATGCCGCTATGCAGCTTCTGAACCTTGTAGAACGGGTCGGTACGATAGCCGTAATGCGAGGAAATTCTGTAGATGTCGACGTCTTTCACCGGCATGATGGCTGGGATGCAACTCAGCATCAGGGCCTTGTTTTTGGCCATGTTATACACGTCGTCGAACGACTTCGACTGCACCTTTATCTGACTCTCGACGATGTCGATTTTCTTGGCTACATCAGTCACTATATTCGAGTTGGCATATCCGCCGAGAGCTTCGTAACGGTTGGTGCCGCCATATCCGGCCTTTCTCACCGACGACGGGATAGGCTCGGCCTCGAAAATCATACGGTAGATGTTATCGTCGCGGTCCTGCATCTCGCCAAGCAAGGCGTTGATGTTCTCAATCCTGTCGTTTACAATGTCGTATTGAAGCTTAAGATATTCAATTTCACGGGCTTGCATACGCTCTTTCGGCGAGCCGATGGTGTTTTGAATGAGCGCGACGGTGCTGTATCCGATGATTCCGGCGACGATAATGAACAATAATACCCACCCGATACGCTTCCTTGTCGAAGGCGTATACTCTTCATAATCAAGAGTTTGCGGATTGTATATGTATTTTTTGCTCAAAATTTACGTTTTAAACGTGCAAAATTACAAAAAATTTCTTAAATTTGCAAACTTTTTTATAGAAAATTAAAATTAATCATGAAAGCAAACGAAATTCGTAAGAGTTTTCTGGAGTTTTTTCAGTCGAAACAGCACCTTGTAGTGCCTTCAGCACCGATAGTCGTTAAAAATGACCCAACCCTGATGTTCACCAACGCGGGTATGAACCAGTTTAAAGATGTCTTCTTGGGCAATAACCCTCGCAAGGCTCCGCGCGTATGCGACATCCAAAAATGTCTTCGCGTCTCGGGTAAGCATAACGACCTCGAGGAAGTGGGCCGCGACACCTATCATCACACCATGTTCGAGATGATGGGTAACTGGTCGTTTGGCGACTATTTCAAGAAAGAAGCCATCGCCTGGGGCTGGGAATTCCTCACCGACGTGATGAAGATCGACAAGGATAAGCTGTACGTCACAGTGTTTGGCGGCGATGAGAAAGACGGAATGGCTCCCGACAACGAGGCTTACGAGTTTTGGAAAGAGCACGTCGACGAGTCGCGAATCATCTACGGCTCGAAGAAAGACAACTTCTGGGAGATGGGCGAGACCGGCCCTTGCGGACCATGCTCGGAGATTCATATCGACATCCGCGACGATGAGGCCCGCGAGAAGATCAACGGTCGCGACCTTGTAAATAAAGACGATCCGGAGGTTATCGAGATCTGGAACCTCGTGTTTATGCAATACAACCGCCTCGCCAACGGCACTCTTGTCGACCTTCCAGCAAAGCATGTCGACACAGGTATGGGCTTCGAACGTCTGGTCCGCGTGATGCAAGGCAAGAAGTCGAACTACGACACTGACGTTTTTACCCCGATAATCAATGAGATTTCGCAGCTTTCAGGTATAGAATATGGCAAAAACGAAAAGGCAGACATCGCAATGCGCGTCGTCGCCGACCACCTCCGTGCCGTGAGTTTCGCCATCACCGACGGCCAGCTGCCTTCAAACAACGGGGCAGGCTATGTGATTCGACGAATCCTCCGTCGTGCAGTGCGTTATGGCTATACATTCCTGAAATTCACCGAACCATTTGTATATAAACTGTTGCCGGTTCTCGTCAGCGAGATGGGCGAGCAGTATCCTGAGATAAAAGCTCAAGAGAAGCTGGTCTCGAAGGTGATTTTCGAAGAAGAAGCATCGTTCCTGCGCACTTTGGCATTGGGAATCAAGCGTTTCGAGAATTACGTGGAGCAAAATAAAGGTGCGAAACTCATCGATGGCGCCTTCGCCTTCGAGCTGTTCGACACCTACGGCTTCCCGGTCGACCTCACCAACCTCATGGCCGAGGAAAAAGGCCTCGAAGTCGATATGGAAGGCTTCAACAACAACCTCAAGGAGCAGAAAGACCGCTCGCGTAAGGCAGCTGAGAAGATGTCGGGCGACTGGGTTGAGCTTATCCACGAAGATAAACCTACCACTTTTGTCGGTTACACCGAGATGGAATGCGAGGCTAAGATATTGAAATTCAGAGAGGTAGTTGCCAAAGGCAAGAAACATTTCGAGATTGTCCTCGACAAGACTCCGTTCTACGCCGAGATGGGCGGTCAGGTGGGTGATAAAGGCGTGTTAGTGTCTGAAAATGAGATACTTAACGTCGTCAATACCGTTAAAGAAAATGACTTGAGCATCCATATCACCGACGCGCTCCCACAGCAGCCTGAGGCAGTGTTTACTGCAAAGGTCGACGTGGCACGCCGTCTGAAGATCGAGGCCAACCATACAGCCACTCACTTGATGCACGCTGCCTTGAGACAGGTTCTCGGAACACATGTCGAGCAGAAGGGCTCGATGGTCGACGATGAGCGTCTGCGTTTCGACTTCAGTCACTTCGCCAAGATGACCGACGAAGAGATTCGTAAGGTCGAAGCCATTGTTAATCAGAAGATTAGAGAAGATTTGTCTAACGAGACCGCTGTCGACGTGCCTATCGATGAAGCGAAGAATATGGGCGCGATGGCGTTGTTTGGCGAGAAGTACGGTGACAAGGTTCGCGTGGTGAAGTTTGGTGAAGGCTACTCCTGCGAGCTCTGCGGTGGCACTCATATCGCATCGACAGGTCGCATCGGAGCGTTCAAGATCCTGACCGAAGGCGCTATCGCCGCCGGCGTTCGTCGTATCGAAGCCATAACAGGCGAAGCGGTGATTGAATATCTTGATAATCAGATAGATACACTCAATAAGATCAAAGGTCTGGTGAAGCAGACGGGCGACGTGGTGAAGGCTGTCGAGACACTCTCGGCACAAAACACCATGCTGCAGAAGAAGATCGAATCAATGATGATGGCTCAGGCTGTGAGCGACGCGAAAATCGCATACAGCAAGGCTACCGATTGGGACGGCCACAAGGTGGTAGTCGCCCGTATCGACGCCGACATGAACCAGATGCGTAACATCGCTTCGGCATTGAAAGACATTGACGCTGAGGTGGTTGCAATCATGGGAGGCGTGTTTGAAGACAAACCTGCTCTCTGCGTGATGCTGCCTCAGAGCCTCGTTGACAGTAAGAACATGGACGCTGCCGCCATCGTGCGTGAAGGCGCCAAAGAGATTCAGGGTGGTGGCGGCGGTCAGAAGACTCTCGCAACAGCAGGCGGCAAGAACGCCGGCGGCATCGACAAAGCCATCGAGATTCTCAAAAACAGCTTGAAATAGTCGTGAAACGCTACATCGCCATAATCAGCGTGGTCATCGCAATCACTGCGCTGTTGTTCGTGAGCTGCAAGAAAAGCAATCACGATACCCTCGTGGCTTTGGGCGATGAGCGATACATGAAAAGCGTCGACGAGGTCTATCCTCAACAATATCGCGATGCATGGGGCACACTTGCTCCTCCGGCATCACTTGGCGATGAGACATATGACGTGATATATGACGGCATATTTCCTCCCGACATCACTGGAAAATTCAAGATGGAAGGCCGTTTTGTCAATGGCAACGACAGCACTATCAACAACGCTGGAGTCCATAGCCCGGTTCTCCATTATCCACAAGAGCAGGATGTCGCCCTGAACGTCATTTCTCAGCAAAATGGAATAGCTCGGCTTGAAATTGTCGAAGCTTATCCTAACATGCCCACTCCGTCTATATTTAATATCGACACGGCATACGTTTACGGTAACGGAGCCGACGGCACATTTACACTGGTGTTTAACGTGCACGATACGCAGCTCGGTGTCGATGATTTTTACGGCATGATAATAACAGGCACGCTTTCCGACGACGGTGGAATTAGCAACATAAACAAATGGAAACTGTTTAAAAAAGGCTCGTCACATTTTGTAAATGGCGGTCAGCACTGCTATTTCGACGATTACGCTGAAAGGGAATACTAAGATGAGACGACTGTGCGCCATATTGTTCCTCATTTTCATTGTCGGCATCCAAGCTGTGGCGCAGGTCGATTATAGCTTCGGTAATATAAAAAAGAAACGCACACGGCAAAACGTGCTGACGGTCGGCGTAAAAGGCGGTTTCACTACTTATAGCATGCATTTCTCCAATAAATCTTATGATAATTTGTCGGGAAAGCGCGCAAATGCCCTGGGTTACGGCGTTTACTGCGAATATCCCGTCAGTGCTGTGAAAGGACTGGCAATCGGCGGTGAGGTGCTCGCAATTCAACGCGGCGTGACTAAAGACTTTCTTTTCAGAAAACTATATCGCGAGATTGATGAGATAAGTCTGAGCTACATCGACTTTAGAATTCCTGTGACATATTATTTCAAGCCGAAAAAGAAATGGAGCCCGTATGTCTTTGCGGCAGCGGATATCGCATATTGCTATGCCGGCGAAGTATCGAAGTCGTATCCCGATGAAGAGGAATTTGGCAGCTATTCCGTCGATGTCAGCCAGTCTGACGCAGTTTTGATGCCTGTCGACCTCAGCGCCATTTTAGGTGCAGGAATGAGATATCGGATGGATTTCCGAGTGTTTTCGCTTGTTTTTAAACTTGATGCCAGCTATAACTTCGGTTTGCTCAACACATACCCTTCCGACCGTGGCACTTCGATAGAGTTGTATGCCTATACCTTTGATAAAAAAGAACGCCGCACGAATAGAGGATTCGAATTTATGCTGAGCGTAGGTCTGCCGTTGAAATTCAATACCGGCCACGACTCCTGCTGGGGATGGTGACGCTATCTGTTAAGCACAAATTTCTTTATTACCGAGAAGTCTTTTCCAACAATCTTTACCAGATATAAACCATTCGTAAGGTCACGCATTGAGTATTCTGTGACTGTATTATCCATATTGCCGCTTATCTGGTCGATAAGTGTGCCATCATAGCTAAATATGCTGATAATCAATGGATTATGACTTAATGATTCGCTATATCCGATATATAAATCGCCACTCGACGGATTCGGGAACACGTTGACCATATTGTCGTAGTTGACCTCGTTGACCGAAAATCCTTCTTTATAGCCGTTCGTCCACATGAATTTCTCCGCTCTGATAATGCCGCACATGGTCGTTATCGTGCATCTCAGCAAGGCGTTGCCTTCGGAGTTGATGTAGACATAGACCTTATTCTCGATATTAGGATCTTCAACGCAATACCACGCCGACTCGTATGCGGTGCCCTGAATGTGATTCGGGGTGTCGTAATAGCTGAACAGCTCCCATCGATAGACTGGCGGATGATAATTGCCCTCAGTGCCTGCTCCCGACAGATTCTCGGCTATATATTCATAGATACGCGGCAGATAGCCGAATCCGGCTTCAACAAGTGTGTCGCCCGACAACTCCTCATCGACCGATGGCTTGCTGAACAGTCGCAGCCAGTTGTATTCGATTCGCGGACAGCCGTCGGCACTCTGGAACTCATGACTGTCGTGATAGATATAGCCATCGTATTCCATGTCAATCAGATAACTGTCGACAGCCTCAGCCGGCGACCAGATAAAGTATCCGTCATCGTTGACACAGGTGTCGATCATCGTCTGCACCTGATTGCCATAGGTGGTATAATGCAGGTTATCGGCGTTGAGATGCAATGTTATGGTATATTCGCAGCCGTGCTCGTTGTAGAACGTACGGACATAGTCGCCGGCTTCGGTGAACGTCTCGTTGTTGGCTTCCCAATAATACTCGTTGCATGCGATGCTGGCCGGAGTGAAGTCCTGATCCTGCACCTGCCACACCGTGACGGTCTTGTCATCGCTCATGCTATACGTTCCGTCGGATACCAAACATGAAAACGTGGTGGTCGAAGGCAAATCCTTCGTCGTAATCGAATCAGTGCCCTGACCCGAGAGTATCAAGTTGTCGGGCGACCATTGGTAGGTGTACGACTGGTTGCCTCCCGAGGCTCGGGCGACTAACGAAGTGGCGTTGTCTTTGCACACAGCCTCTTCGCCAGCTATCTCTACAAAAGCATAAAACTGCTCGCCCAGACTTATCGTTATCCTGCCTGTGTTCTCGCATCCCTGCGGCGTGGTTGTCTTAAGACTTATCGTGACAGGCTGTTCCGACTCGAGTCCGACGGTAGTTACCGACGATGTACCTTGTCCCGTAGCTATAAGCTCGACAGGCGTCCACAGGTATTGATAACCTGCAGTATTCGGCACCGATAACGACGCGGCTTGACCATAGTTGACGTGGTTAGGTCCTGAGATGTTGACCACAGGCAACTCGTTGACAAGCACGTCGAATTCCGGCGTCTGTGTTGTATATCCGTCCGTGACTTTGCATGTGAAGTGGTAGGTCCCCGGTTCTTGCATCAGCAAGGTTAGGGAAGAGGTGTTGCCGCCTATGGCCACCCCGTCCTTTTTCCACTCATAATTGTATTGTCCCGAACCGCCGTTTACGCTGGCGTTGAGTGTCAAGGTGCTGTTCTGGCATATCTCAGCATCACCGACGATGCTGCTCGACATCGAGCTGAGCACCGTTAATGTCTCGGTCTTGGTGTTCGGACATTCACCTTCATTGCCACCCGAAATCCTTACTGTATACGAAACCTGATAACTGCCCGGGTTGGCATATGTGTGTGTCGGGTTGATGTCGGTACTTGTCGTGTTATCTCCGAAATCCCATAGTCTGTAGGTGATTTCGCCGGTATGCCCCGACGGCGTGGTGGTCTCGGTACCGGTGAACTGAACCGGCTGTCCGGCTATGCATTGGGCAGTATGCGTGAAGTTGGAGGTTACGCGCGGAAGCACCGTCACGTTAATGCTTTCCGTACCGCTTTGAGTGCCCGCCACTACATAGCAACTGTAAATTCCCGACATGTTGAGCGTGGCATTGTTACGATTCCATGTGCGACCTGTATGTGATTGATTATCAGGACTTGTCCATGAATATGTGGCATCTGCTATAGAATCAGCTTCAAGTCTCAGACTGCCGCCATAACATGGTGTGTTGGCTTGCAAAAACGGCTCCAAAATTGAGCAGTCGGTGGTGCCGCTACCAGCAGTCTTACTGAAAGTGATGTCACATACTTGATTCGAATAGTTAGTGATGACCAAGATATAATATTCACCATTCTGTGCAGTGGAAGGTATATGACAATTCTCCGTAGCCTGCGCCGAATAGCTGCAACTCACTTTTTTTGCACCAGTCAAGCCATCCGGACATGGGGATACCGGATCGCTAAACGGTCCCCAACAGCAGAAATCGATGTCATACGACGGAGTGCTATACATGTGTATGGTCATGTCGCCGGGCTGCGCCATTCTCATGTAATACCAAGCGGGATTGGGTGTTGTATACAAACAATCGTAATCTGGCCCCGCTTCGCCTGAACCGGCGTTAACTCCTGCAGGAAACTCATACAATCCGGCATCCGTACAGAAAGGAAAAGCATTGGCGCATAGGTCATTATCACGATTTTTCCTATACTGATCCATCATCAGCGATGCGACAAAATCATCTGGTAACGACGATTTCCATTCGCTAAACGACTGGCCGATTTCATCCTTTGTCATACCACAGAAAATGGCATGTTCTTCAGCATAAAAATCGTTGAATGTATCCGCAAGGTTGAAAGTATAGCTGTCTTTGCTGCGCCGTATTGTGAAAACACCGTCTTGGTCGCTTGTCGAGACAACAAATCGCTCGTCATTATTCAATAAATAAAGCAAATGTGTTCTTTGCTCGATATGATTAATCTTTTTTATGTCGAAACTGTAAAAATCTTTGACTTGCTGAGCTTTTAGTGACATTCCCAGCAACAGTGCCAATACTATGAAAACTGTTTTTTTCATTTTTTTACAGTTTTTTGCGATTAATCCAAACTACAAAAATACAAAAAATTTTTTATATATTCAAAAATTCCACAAGTTTTTGCACTGCTCTTCCTCTGTGCGAGATTTTGTTTTTCACATTCATCGGCATCTCCGCAAAGGTCTCCTCATAGCCGTCAGGCTGGAAGATAGGGTCGTAGCCGAAGCCTCCGGCGCCATGTTCCTCCTCGAGGATTTTTCCATTCACTATTCCTTCGAAGAAATATTGTTTCCCATTGAGGTTCAATGCGATAACGGTTCTGAAACGGGCTTTTCTGTTCTTTATTCCTTTCATCGCGGCAAGCAACTTCACCACGTTGTCGTGATACGAGCAGCCTTCGCCGGCATAACGTGCCGAATACACTCCTGGAGCGCCATTCAACGCCTCGACTTCCAGCCCGGTGTCGTCGGCAAAGCAATTAAGGTGATAATTATTGGTCACAAAGTCAGCCTTAATCTTCGCATTGCCCTGCAAATCGTCGGCATCCTCAACGATGTCGGTCTCACATCCGATGTCGCGCAGCCCCACAACTTCGAAACCCTTTAAAATATTCTGAATCTCCGCTAATTTATTATTGTTATGCGTAGCGAATACTATTGTGCGATCACGTCCCATTTTATCGGCTCTATATTATTATTAATAAGGTATTGATTGGCTTGTGAAAAATGTCTGCATCCGAAGAACCCGCGGCTCGCCGAGAGTGGGGAAGGGTGCACGGTCTTCAAGATGAGATGTTTGCTATGGTCGATGAGGCCTTCCTTGGCGATGGCGTAGTTGCCCCACAGCAGAAACACCAGATGTTCCTTTTTCTCCGAGAGCGCGCGTATTGCTGCGTCGGTAAACTGCTGCCACCCGATGCGCGCGTGCGATGCCGCCATGTTGGCTCTCACAGTTAACGAGGCGTTTAAAAGCAGGACTCCTTCGTCGGCCCAGCGTTCGAGGTTGCCGTTTTTTGGAATAGGCATCCCGATGTCGGTGTGCAGCTCTTTGAAGATGTTCTGCAAGCTCGGCGGAGGCTGGATGCCGTCGGGAACCGAGAACGCCAGTCCATGCGCCTGTCCCACGCCATGATATGGGTCCTGACCTAATATCACCACCTTGACTTTGGCGAAAGGCGTGCGATTGAAGGCGTTGAAGATCAACGGCGACGGCGGATACACCACGTATTTGCGTTTTTCCTCAATAAGAAACGTCTTGATGCCGGCAAAATATGGCGACTCGAACTCCTGCTTCAAGGCTTCGTACCATCCTTCTTCGATGACCGGCTTCTTGATTTCTGCCATGGTGAAAATATTTTTTTGTTTCTGTGTACAAAATTAGAAAAAAAATCGTTACTTTGTAAACGGAAATAATTAATAAGTATATATGAAGAAGATTGCAGTTTTATTGGTGGTGGCTTTCGTCCTGGGAGTGTTGCTCTCGGCATGCCAGTCGTCGTCGAAATCAACATGCCCGGCATACGGCGAACATCAGCAGTATCAAAGGGAAAGCGTGTATTAAAAATTTTTTGTTTTTAATAAAAAAAAGGCTCCCAATCGGGAGCCTTTTTTGTGATTTTTCCGTTATTAGTATACTAAGAACTTGGCTGTCTCTGACTGTCTGCCGGCCTGTACGCGGATGATGTATGTTCCGCTTGTGAGGTTGTCGGTGTTGAATGTCATGGTGTGATCGCCTTGCTCGTAATATCCGAGTTCGTTGTTGACTATCATGCGGCCTGCGAGGTCGTAGATCTGATAGCTTACCTTGGCACTCTCGGTGAGCGTGATATTGATGTTGCCGTTGTCTCTCACCGGGTTAGGGAAGATGTTCAGCTGTACGTTGCTTGCTGTCTCATCGTTCTCGACAATGCCGAGGTCGCCGCCTTCTTTGTAGGTGCCGCAAACGAGGACGCCTGAGCCGTATGTTGCTGCATAAATCATACCCTCGTTGTGGATACCAGGATAGATGATGTATGTCGGAACGCCCATCTCATCGTAGAGTACGTCGATAACATCGTCATGGTTCTTCATGATGGCCTGTTTGATCTCCATCACCGGGCTCGATATCTCGCCTGATTTTGCCCATGATGTGCCGTTTTCCGATGTGTAGATGCCGTATTCTGTTCCGACGATGTACAGACCTGTGCTCTTTTCAATCAAGCTTGAATAGACAGGAACTGTCGGGAGACCTGTTGCTGCAGTGAATGTGGCGCCGCCATCGGTTGAGATGAACACATATTCGGTGTTGCCATAGTTGCCTAAGGTAATAAGGATGTTGTTCTTATTCGACGGGTTGACAGAGATGCTTGTGATGGCGCGGCCGGCAAATGTTGTGTTGTCGGTGGTCATCGTGACACATGGGTTGTATGTATTGGTGACGTCGGCCTGTCTCGAATCGAACACCTCATTAAGATGATCGAATGTGTAGAAGTTACCACCGTCAGTTCCGACGTATGCTGTTGCACCGTCACCTGAGAGTGTCACTGCTGTCGGGATGCCGCTGATTGCGCTGATGGTGAACCAGTCGGTGACTTTGTTGAAGACGAGAGCTTCTTTTGTCATGTAGACTTTATCCTTGACTGCGCAGACGAAGGTGCTTCCGAGTGGATCGTGCAAGCCCCAGATTGTGTCGCCTGGAATCCACTTGTAGCCGCCGGCGACCGTGTCAACGTGCTCCGGATCGTGCGGTGGCTCCGGCAATGTATAACTGATAGGATAACCTGCCTGACGGCTGTAGTAGTTAAGCTGGTCGCCGGCTTTGGCATCGCGTCTGATACCTAATGCCAAGGTATCCAAGTCGATGAACAATGTGTCGGTGTAGTTATACAAGGTGTGGAATATCAACAATGCTGTGTCGGATGAGGTCGAGTAATACAACGTGCTGTCGAACTGCCAGCTGGTGCTGTGGTTGACATAAAGTGAGTCGAGCTCATACGAATAAATCTTTCCGTGTGTTACGAAAACGGTGTCGTTGATATACAGGGTGTCGTCAACATGTAAAGTGTCGAACGGCTTCTGATATTTGGCATAGAAGTCGTAGAGTTCAACCGAGCTGTGAGCGTCGTTGTATGTCTCATACAATGCAAATGGTGTCCTGAACGCGTTGGCATTGGTGATCACAGGGCTGTCGCCACCTTCGAAGTTCTGGTCGAAGTCAACGCCAGCGGTCTCTGATCTGTAGATAGGCGTTGAAAGGCTTCCTGTTCCTGAAACAAAGAAGATGTACGGGCTGATAGTCGATATTGCGCATGGGCCACCTGCATATGATTTGGTGAAATATGTGTCGACATATTCGTTGGCTGTTCTGTGTGGGAATGCCACCTCACCTGTTGTCACGTTATTGACGTTTTCAGAACCTGCGATGTATATCGTGCCGTGGTCAAGGCAGCCGGCGAGAATCGAGGTAAGACCGCCGATACCTACGTTCATTGCACGTACCACTGATGAGTGCTGCTCTTCAGTGATTAAGTAACGGTTGCCGCTTCTGTATGAATACTTGCTTGCATAGTATTCGCCTTTGTAGATACCGCCTGTCGTTCCAACGAAGAACACGTTCGGGTCGCTTGGCTTGAATGCTATGTTCTGAATGCCCTGATGCAGATAGTAATAGCGGTTCCATGCAATTGATGTGAACTCACTTGTCTGGTATTCGGAAATCTGCTGTGGTCTGTAGCTGTTGACACCTTGGCCTGTTGCATCTTCAAGAACCCAGAGGTTGTCTGAACCGATGAGGAGCTTTCTTGGGTTGTTAGGATAAACAATCATGAATCCGTCATAGTTGGCGTTGCTGCCAAAGATAGGATACAGTGTTGTTCCTGCCAGTGCGATGCCCCAGTTTGCACCACCATCTGCTGTGAAATAAATGTTACCTGTTGAATATGATCCGGCTGAACCGGTGATGTATGCAATGTACATGAAGTTAGGATCTGATGGTGACATTGCAATGATCTTCATGTTTGTATTTGCGCCGATGGCATCAGAAACGTTGTTGAATGTCGTGCCGTCATTCGAGAGGTAAACCTTGTCCTGGTCGGCAGCGAGGATACGACCTGCGTTGTTCGACTTCACGCTTCTGAAATTACCTTCTTTAACGTTAGTCCAAGTTGCACCGTTATCGGCACTCATCATGATACCAGCCACTGTTGCTGCGTAAAGCTTGCCATTGGTATAAGTCATCTCGTTGACATAGCCCCAGCCGTTTGTTGCGGTAGGTGTTGTCGATGCGAGAAGCTCAGGTGTTGTCGAACCTGCAGCCAGTTTGTAAATACCTTTGCCGATGAAACTCGCTTCATATCCGAGCACCGAAAGACCGTTGAAATTCTGGGCGTCACGACCGTCACCTGTGCCGATGAAGACGTTGCCGTTGGCATCGCTCACCATGCAGCTGATAGGAAGATTCATGCTGTTGAGCTTTCTGAATGTGATGCCATCGTTGGTGGTCTTGTAAAGGTCACCACCCATCGTTCCAATCAAAACTGTGCCGTCAGCATTGTAGACAATGCCTCTGGTAACTCCGCCGAAGTTGTCCGGACCAGCGTATGTCCAGTCTAAATTGGCATCTCTTGTTCTCTCTTGAGCAGACTGCTGACCGGCAATAAGCCATGCCGGATCGATCAAACCAGTCTCCTGATTTGCGCGAATGCTCTTCATAAATGAAGAAAATGTGGCCTCTGAATCAGTCCTCGGAGTGTACTTTCCTTCGGTTCCAGTAGCATTAGCCACGATACTTGCTTGAGCTAACACTATGGTTATCAAAAGCATACTTAACGGTAAAAATCTTTTTTTCATATCACGTAATTTAGACATTAATTCAATTTTAATATGCACTATTTTTAGCGTTCAAAAATACAACATTTTTTTGAACTACACAAATATTTTAGGAAAAAAATTTAATATTTTTTCTCCAAAAAAGTAAAAACAGACATTTTTAATGTCTAAAGTACGATAAATCAATACTTTATGGATGATGAAGATGGGAGCCAACCAACGCTTCCGTCGGCAATCTTTATCTTGTCCCAATCGCCGTCCTTGTCGAGAATGGTGACCTTAGTCCCCTCATGCAAAACAAACAGGTCGACGCCCGTCGACGACGGCGAACTCTTGACGGTGATGGTAGGCTTCATGACGATAGCCTCGTTGCGCTCGTTGAGGTAGTTGTATTTCTGCAATGCTATGATGCCGCTGCAAATCAACAGCAAAACCATTATTATTCCAAGGAAAAACGTGGCTTTCTTGCCTCCCGAAGTACGGGCTGTAAGATATAAAAACAACAGCAATAAAAAAATGCCCAAAATTACCAGCGTGACCGTCGCCCAGCCGTTGGCAGTAAGCATATTTCCAAGGTTACGCCACCATTTGGTGAGGAAGAAAACCGGCAAAGGCTCGATCTTGTCGGTGATGAGCGCGTTGGCAATGACGAGATTCTGCCTGATGTCATCGTCGGTAGGGTCGAGCTTCAAGGCCTTTTCATAGTTGAGGATGGCCATCGGATAGTTGCGCATTTTGAAATAGGTGTTGCCGATGTTGTATAACAAAGGAGCCGATACAAATCCGTCCTTCAAAATGCCTTCGTAAATCACCAGGGCAGTGTCGTATTTGCTTTCGTTATAATAGAAATTGGCTTTTGTAAACTCCTGATTCTGAAGCACTTGCGCCTTCAAACCAACAGTCAAAACCATCAAAACCATCAAAAAATATATTCTTTTCATATCTTCTAAACTTCTAAACTTCTAAACTTCTAATCTTTTAATCTTCTAATCTTCTAATCTTCTAAACTCCTAAGCTTCTAAGCTAAAATCATAGATTTTTCTCAGCTTTTGTTATAACTTCAATACCTTTCTGATAGAGATCTTCCATCTTCTTGCCGGGGTCGCCTGGAGCGAATCGTGCGAACTCGCAGCTGTTGAGCAAGTCAATGAATTGATTTACAATGTCTTCGGGCACATTCTTGCTGTTCATCATCTCCCTGACGGTGTCCATCGAGAGCTGCGAACGCGAGATGTTCAGCTTGTCGGAGATATATCCCCACAAGGCCTGCGACAATTCTTCGTAGAAATGATTCTGATCTTTGATCTTCAGGTAACTATATGCGTTTTTCAGTCGTTTCTTGGCAATCTTGGTCGCTTTTCTGTTTCTCACCAACACCTGATTCTGGTTGAATTTGTTGATTCTCTTATGCAAAATCATCGCTGTGGCGAAAATAACTATCATCGCTGCCATCATTATGAAATACAACGGTGATGCGAAAAGCAGAATACCGCCCTTGCGCAGAGCTGCTATGGTCTTGATGTGGTTGATGTCGTTGCCGACCACCTTGATGGCTTCCTGTCCGCCGGCATAGATGATGCCCGAGCTGCCTTCGTTGGCGCTTCTCTCGACGTGAAGCTCATATCCGTCGGACGACAGAGTGGCATATTTGCCTTTCGACGGGTCGAAGTAAGAAAACTCCATCGGGTTGATGGTGAAATCGCCCGAAACCCTAGGGATGACAACATATTCCGCGGTTTTCGTTCCGCTGATTCCATATGAGTTGTTCTTCGAGTTGGTGGTGATTTTCGGGTCGTAAACCTCGAAATCGGGTGGGAAGACCGGTCTCGGGATATCCAGCAAGTCGATATTTCCCTTGCCTGAAACGGTATAGGTGATGGTGAAGGCGTCGTTCGACTTCATCTCGGTCTTGTCGATTCTCGCGGTGAAGGTGAACTGTCCGACTGCACCTTTGAAACTGGCAGGTTTTTCGGCTATTGGCAGAGGTTTCACCTCGATGTCGATAGGCTGCGACTTCATGTCTTTCTTGACGTTGGTATACGATGTGCCCATCATGTCGCCGAAGAAGTTCTCAAACGGGTCGTAGCCCTGCTGACGCTGGCGCTCGGTCCTGATCTGTGCCACGCATGTGATGTCGAGCGGATCGATGGTGAGAGTGCCTGCTTTTTGTGGTATCAACACTATTTCCTGAATCGTCGCCACATGGTATTCCTGGCCGTTTTTCACCGTCGACGACTGCTGCAGCACGCCGTTGTTGTCGGTCACGTCCTTGGTCCAGAATCCCGAATACGACGGGGCCTTGGATATCGACAGGTTCGAAATCGGGATGTTATAGTAAATCTTGTATGTCAGCATGATCTGCTCGCCAAGATAAGCGCTCTTCTTGTTCGGCATGGCCTCAAGAAACACCTCCTTGCCTGTGCCTGCCGAGCTGGAACCTCCCGATGCCACGCTGCTGCTCTTTCCGACAGTGATGGTGGCCGTCGTGCTCTTCACCTTTTTCTTGTTGACGGTGATGGTAGCCGCCGGGATGGT
The DNA here is from genome assembly GCA_017616675.1 of Bacteroidales bacterium. The sequence goes on along the minus strand of JAFZXR010000007.1, from coordinate 547 downwards.
GAACTCGCCTTCCTTCAGCGCTCTCAGGTAATACGAATAGGTGAGGGTAGTGGTCTTCGACGCCGAGCCGTTGATGATCTGGATGCTCGAGCTCGTCGAATGGAACGGACCGCTGATAATCTCGAAGTTGACGAAATTAGGGGCCTCGAAGTTCTTGCCGTCGCCGCTTAACTCGTACGATACTTGAAACTGCTCGCCCACGACGACCTGCTTCTTGCAGATCACCTTAAAACTGACGTCATCCTGTGCGCTCACTACGAACGCCGCCATCAAACACAAAATTATGAAAATTAACTTTTTCATTAATATCTCTAAACTTTAAACTCTAAACTCTAAACTAGATTCTACCAATCTTTCTGAATTCTACGTTTTTGCATCTTCATCGCCTTCGCCTCATTCATCTTATCCATTGTCTCTTTCTCTTGATTTTCAAGGGCTTGCAGCATGCGCTCGGCATCTTCTTTCGACATCTTTTGTTCCTGCTCCTGTTGTTGCTGCTGTTGCTGCTGCTGATCCTGCTGCTCCTCCTGATTTTGCTGTTGCTCTT
>JAFZXR010000076.1 GCA_017616675.1 Bacteroidales bacterium | reverse complement strand
TCCGTCGTAGAGCATGGTGACGTTCTTGGTATAACGGCTTATCATGCGGATTTGCTCTGTTGTCAGGGAGGTTCCGGAGCTTGCCACCACGTTTTCGATGCCTGCTTGATGCATGCTTAAGACGTCGGCGTAACCTTCGACCAAGATGCAGTTGTCGAGGCGTGAGATCTCATTTCTTGCGAAGAAGATTCCGTAGAGCGTCTGACTCTTGTTGTAAATCTCTGATTCAGGCGAGTTTACGTATTTAGCCTTGGTTTTTTCCTTGGTGAGGATACGTCCGCCGAAGCCTATGACTTTTCCGGTGAGGTTATGAATCGGGAAGATGACACGACCTTGGTAGCGGTCGTAGAGACGGTTTTCGTAGCTGCCTGTGAGACCGACTTTTATCAGCAAATCCTTGTCGTAGCCATGCTGCATTGCATATTCCGTGAATGCCGAGCCGCTGTTAGGGCAGTAGCCGAGTTGGAAGCGGTTGATGATGGCATCGCGGAAGCCACGTTCGTGGAAATAAGCGAGACCCACCGACTGACCTTCATCCGACGTCATCATGATGTTGGAGAAATAATCTTGCGCGAAGCTGTTGATGTTGAACATGCGTTCGCGTTCATTTTGTGCCGCCAGTTCTTCGGGAGTCTGCTCGCGTTCTTCAATCTTGATGCCGTATTTCTTTGCGAGATAACGCAGAGCTTCAGGGTATGAGTAATGCTCGTGTTCCATGATGAAACGCACCGAGTCGCCAGCTTTGCCACAGCCGAAGCATTTGAAGATGTTTCGGGCCGGGTTGACGTTGAACGAAGGCGTTTTTTCCTTGTGGAACGGGCAAACACCGATGAGGTTGGAGCCACGTTTGCGGAGCGTGACGAACTCGCTCACCACGTCTTCGATGCGAGCTGTCTCGAGAATCTGGTTTATGGTCTCGCGTGGAATCATATTGCCCAGATTAGGAGTCCGCCGATGATTATTATTCCGGAAACGACGAGGTCGATAAGGCAGAAGCCCATGATATCCTTTGCGTTAAGTTTTGCGATGGCGAGAGCTGGAAGTGCCCAGAAAGGCTGGATAAGGTTGGTCCAGGTGTCGCCCCATGCTATTGCCATTCCTGTGAGACCATGGTCGACGTTGAGAGCTTCGCCGGCAGCGAACATGATAGGAGCTTGGATTGCCCAGTGGCCGCCGCCTGATGGCACGAACATATTCAAAATGGCCGCGCAAAGGAAGGTGTATATCGGATAAGTCGTTGACGTTGAGATGTTTACGAAAGCCTCGCTCACCACTGTGCCGAGACATATGCCTGATTCGCCGACGCCGGTGATGATGCCCATGATACCTGCGTAGAATGGGAACTGAAGCACGATTCCTGCCGCTCCGCCGACTGATTTCCCAAAGGAACGCACGTAGGCGATAGGAGTTTTATGCAGGATTATTCCGAGAAAGAGGAACAACAGAATAACTGAGCCGAGGTCGAAGGATTTGTGCTTGATGAACAGGGTGATGACAAGATATGATAAGCCTAATAGGGCTAATAGGGCGGATAGGAGGCGGCTGTTTTCCAGCCTTGCGGCTGGTGTCTTTTCGGCCAAATTATCGGGCAAATGATGATTTGCCCCAACAGAATCATCGTCGTCAAGGAGGGTGGGGTCGATAGAGACAATGTTTTCGCCTTTCGGGTGCATCGCGGAATTGATGGCGACCAATGCGACGGTGACGAGAACCACCATGATGATGTTATGATAATCGAGGATGGTGTTTCCGATAGGAATTGCTGAGGTTATGACACCGTTGGTGTCTTTTACCAATTCATTGACATCGGAGGCCATTTTCAGCGGGATAGAGCCTGAGATGCCGGCGTGCCACACCACGAAACCGCTGTAGGCCGAGGCGATGAGCAGTCGGTAGTCGACGTTTTTGAGTTTTTTAGCGATCTCTTTGGCGAAGATGGCGCCGACGATGAGGCCGAAGCCCCAGTTGAGCCAGCATGCCACGGCTGAGATGCCTGTGACGAGAGCGATAGCTCCTGCTGGTGTTTTCGGCAATGAAGCGAGTTTGTTGATACCTTTTTTGATGCTTGGTGCGGCAGCCAATGTTGCGCCAGTCACAAGGACGAGGGCCATCTGCATTGAGAATCCGAGGAGATTCCACACGCCACCTCCCCAGTTAGCGACCACTTCGGTGATGCTCTGGTGGCAGACAGGCATAGCGACCAAAATCGCCACAAACGTAAGAATAATTGCAAAAATGAACGGCTCCGGCAGGTATTTCTGCATGAATCCGACGCAACCATTTATTATTTTATGGAACAACTTCATTCTACAATAACTTTACTTGTGTTTGTCAGTCCGTCAGCATTTGTAATCTTCAGGAAATAAAGGCCTTTCGGAAGATCGCTCACGTTGATGACATGCTCGGTGAGACAGTCGTTGATGATGATATCTTTGGAATAGACCGTTTGTCCTAAAGTATTGAATAACAATATGTTGGCTTTTTCTAAATTCTCTTGATAAAACCTGATATGGATATTGTCGGAAGCAGGATTTGGGAAAAAGTCGTAATTAAGCAAATTATCAGAATACTCGTCGACACCGATATTGAGGTTAACTGCCAGTTCCATTGTCACAAGAAGGTGGTCGGAGTTGTGGTACAAGGCGTTTGCAACATCTTGAGACACAACGGTGTTTGTAGGATTGTTGATGCTTTGGTTGAAGCGTCGTCCGTCCTGACCGAGGGCTTTATAGGTACCGCCGATGTAACGGATGCCGTCGCGTCCGCCGTAGATATTCTCCGACATCAAGATGAAGTCGAAGCGGTCGTCCATGCCGCCGTACGAATGGCAGTCGCTGTCGTTGTTGCGGTGTGTTGACTGGGTGTGATAATTGGCGTATTGCGAGTTGTTGTTCCAAGCGCCAACTCCGTACGGGTAAACCGGGTCGATGAAATAACAATACGGATAGGTTGTTTGATTTGTAAGTGTTTGATAAGCAGGCTCTTGCGATGTATAGATGTTGAAGTCGCCCATTATGAGGACGTTGCACTCGCGATAGTTGAGGTTGATGTAACGCATGATGTTTTCGGCCATCGTTTTGCGTTTAGTCTCGTTGTCGGAGCCATCGCCAGCTTTCAAGTGGGCAACAACGCAGGTCAGGATAATTCTGTCGGTATTGTCGTTTTTGAATTTGAAGTTATAGACATCAACGTCGCGAATATACGTCTGTGCCATGGTATGGCTTACAAGAGTGAGTTTTGATGAATTATAAAACACACAATTTGTCAGGGAAGAGTTGGCTGAGTTTGCGCCAGGTTTTGTCATCCAATAGTCTACACCGTTGATATTCAGGTTGTTTTCGACGAAATCATTAGGCAAAGAAGTGTTTCTTCCCATTTCGCAGACGGTGAGAATATCAGGGTAGTAGGCTGTCAGGATGGTGCGGATATAGCCGTTTTTATCCTCGATATTGTTGTTGGTTGTATTGCAATAGCCAGTGTTGTTGCCATAATTGAGAAGGTTGTACTGCATCACTTTCAGCGTTTCGGTTTGAGCTGACGCTAAAAAGGAGAAACCTAATAAGAGAAATAGGATAAATATTTTACTTTTTTTCATTATTCATTACGGTATTAGGTTATAACGATATTACAATGGCAACAAATTTTGGGCAAAAAATGTTTTGCCCCTACGATTATTCGATGCGTTTCAGCATGCTGATTTCAGCGCTGGTGAGGAAGCGCCAGTGGCCGCGAGGCAGGTTTTGTTTGGTGAGACCTGCGAGCATCACGCGGTCGAGCTTAACCACTTCATAACCAAGGCTTTCGAAGATGCGGCGGACGATGTGGTTACGTCCTGAGTGGATTTCGACGCCAACTTCGCGCATGGTTGGATCATCGACGACGTAGTCGATTTTGTCGACAGTGATAGGACCGTCTTCGAGCATGAGGCCTTTCTCGATTTTCTCGAAGTCGCTTTCGGTCAGAGGCTTGTTGAGCGTGACGTGATACAGTTTCTTCACCTCGTGGCTCGGGTGGGTGAGAGTCTTGGCGAGTTCGCCGTCGTTGGTGAGCAGCAGCAGGCCGATTGTGTTACGGTCGAGGCGGCCGACAGGGTAGATACGTTCTTGGCAAGCGCCTTCGACGAGGTCCATGACGGTGTGACGCTCGTAAGGGTCGTCGGATGTTGTGATGACGCCTTTAGGCTTGTTTAACAAGACATAACGAAGTTTTTCACGGTTGAGAGTCTGTCCGCCGTACACCACTTTGTCGGTGGTTTTCACTTTGGTACCGAGTTCGGTGACCACTTCGCCGTTCACTGTCACAGCGCCAGCGAGGATGAGGTCGTCGGCTTCACGGCGTGAGCAGATGCCAGAGTCAGCGAGGTATTTGTTGAGACGGATTTCGCCGGTAGCGCGTGGACGGTCGAATTCCGGGTCTTTTTCGCGGCGAT
>JAFZXR010000075.1 GCA_017616675.1 Bacteroidales bacterium | reverse complement strand
TGGGAGCCATCAACACTACAGTGTGCATGGGTGCTTCAATCACCATGGCCAAGGGTGCCAGCGAGGTTGGTATCTTCCCGAGCGTGGCAGTCATCGGTGACGGCACCTTCGGTCACAGTGGCTTGACAGGCCTTATGGACTGCGTCAACGAGAAGGCCAACGTAGTGGTAATGATTCTCGACAATGACATTACTGCTATGACAGGTGGTCAGCCATCGTCGGCACACAACAAGATCCGCCGCATCTGCGAAGGTCTCGGTGTCGAGCCTGAGCATATCCGCGACATCATCCCGTTGCCGAAGAACCACGAGGAAAATGTCAAGATTATTGAAGAAGAAGTAAATTACAACGGTGTTTCTGTGATCATCCCTCACCGCACCTGCATCGTCGAGTTGAAGAAACATTTGAAGAAATAACCATTAAAAAAGAAGTCAATATGAAAAAAGATATCGTTTTATGTGGTGTTGGTGGTGACGGCATAGTGTCGGTCGCTAAAATCATCTCAGATGCTGCCCTCAACATGGGCATGAACCTGAAACAATCGGAAATCCACGGCATGTCGCAGCGTGGCGGCTCGGTGTTCTCGCACCTCCGTCTGTCGAGCGAGCCAATCTTCGCCGATGTCATCCCTGAAGGCAAAGCCGATATTATCCTGTCGAGCGAGCCAATGGAGGCATTGCGTTACCTGCCATGGCTCAGCAAGGAAGGCTGGGTGATCACCAACTCCGACCCGTTCATCAATATCAACAACTACCCTGACATTGAGAAGGTGCATGCCGAGTTGAAGAAACTCCCACACGTGGTGTCGTTCGACGCCAACGAGGTGGCAAAACAACTCAAGGCACGTTCCAACATGGTGCTTCTCGGAGCTACCATCCCATATCTCGGCATCTCTATTGAGAAGGTTGAAGAGGCCATCACACATATCTTCGGCAAGAAAGGCCAGGATGTGGTCGACCTTAACATCAAGGCCGTGAGAGCGGGATATGAAAAGGCTATTGGCCGTTAGCCATTGGCTATTGGCAATTAATATGTAGAGACGTGCCATGGCGCGTCTCTACAATTGATTAATCAAAAAACTTTATGAAAAGAATACTACCGATTTTGATTTTGCTGTTGTTCATGGTTTCGTGCGGTTGCCGAAATGAGGAGACATCAGGCAAGAAGACCAAAAAACAGGCTGAGCCGCAGTATCTGTACGGCATCTGCATCGATTCGCTGGATGTTGTTGAAGGACAGGTGCAGAAAAACGAGTTTCTGGCCAACATCTTGCAAAAAGAAGGTGTGAGTTTCAACACTGTCAATTATATCGACAGAAACCACCGCGATGTTTTCGATGTCAGGAAGATCAAAGTCGGCAACAAATACACGTTTTTGCTGACGCGCGACAGCATCCCGACGGCGAAATACTGGATTTATGAAATCGACCAGATAAACTACGCCGTTTTTCAGCTAACCGATTCATTATCAGCTTGGAAAGGTGCAAAAGAAGTCATCACGAGGGTTAAACACGTGGGTGTGGAGATAAAATCGAGCCTGTGGAATGCTATGACTGAGGCAGGCTGCACTCCAAACCTGATCCTGGAGCTATCCGACATCTACGCTTGGACCATCGACTTTTTCGGCATCCAGGCCGGCGACTCGTGCAAGGTAATCTACGAGGAGCGTTATATCGTCGGCGACACCGTACCTTACGGCATAGGCAATGTTTTGGCGGCTTATTTCAAGAGCGGCGGCGACAGCAAATATGCTTTCAGCTTTGAGCAGAACGGCCGGAAGGAATATTTCGACGAGAAGGGCGAGAATCTGCGCAAGGCATTCTTGAAGGCTCCGTTGAACTACCGTCGCATCAGCTCGACGTTCTCCAACGGCAGGATGCACCCGGTTTATCACGTGGTGCGGCCGCATCATGGTGTCGACTACGCTGCTCCTATCGGTACTCCGGTGCAGTCGATTGGCGACGGCACTGTCATCGCGAAAGGCTGGGACACAAAAGGTGGCGGCAACTATGTGAAGATCAAGCATAACAGCACCTACACCACAACTTACATGCACCTCAAGGGCTTTGCCAAAGGCATTGCGCAGGGTGTCAAGGTGAAACAGGGACAGACGATAGGATATGTAGGCAGTACGGGAGCTTCCACGGGGCCGCACCTCGACTTCCGTCTGCAGAAAAACGGCACCTACATCGATCCGTTGAAGTTCAAGTCACCGAGTGCCGACCCGGTGAAAAAAGAGAACCTCGACCAGTACAAGGCTGACATCGGGGTTCTGATGAAGATTCTGAGAGAACATTAGTTCTTAATCTTCTTTCTTTTTATCTTTCATCTTAAGTCTAATCTTACTCAGCGGGCTGTTAGGTCGCGTGATCTTAAACAGCTTGCGTCTCATAAACAGCGGGTTACGTGTGATGTATGACTTAAAGTGGCGCTCGCTCTTCTCGGGGTAGATGTCTTTCACCGCCACGAGGATACCCGTCTCGTCGGTCTCGCCGAAGGCGTGGTTGTATGCGGTTCCGAATGAGCGCATGGTCGACGACAGGTTCATGTAGGCGTTGACGAGTGGCGGTACATACGAGCCGAGCTCGCGCACCGAGCGCTGCAGAATCTGGTAGTCTTCCTTATAGTTGCGGCCGGTAAACAGCTCGTGGAGCTTGTTGTAGTCAGTCTCGATGAGGAGAGGTTCGTTAGGCCACACCAGTCCGTCTTTATCAGGAAAATGTTTCTGATAGAAATAAAGAATCATATCCTTGGCCTGGCGGTTCATGTGCGGATACATCGTAATCTTGCCGAAATAATATTTTGTGTTGCGAATCTCCATCGCCAGTGTGGCAAGGCCATCCCAGAGGTTATCGAGCGAATACATGCCTTTGCGGATGTCGGCGCTCGGCTGATAGGCCGGCTGCACGAACGAGCGACCCAACTCGAGGGTGTAAGGCAGATATTTCTCGATGAAAGTGTCAGTAAAATGGAACAGTTCGGCTGTCGGGGTGTAGAGTGCGCCGTCGACCGAGCGGAACATGTTGCTGCCATGGATGAAACGGTAGCCGCCCACTATCTCCTCCTCCACCGGGTCCCAAACGATGAGCTGCTTGAAGCAATAAGGTTCCGGCAGGAGGTCGAACTCGTCGATATCGAGGGGTTTGCCTGTGCCGCCGCCTTCAGTGGCGAACGACAGCTCACGCAGACGGCCAATCTCCTGCATGATGTTTGGCGAGAGCGCCGCCGTGGTGATGTAGATCTCTTTATTGCCGTGGTTGGTGTGACGGAGAAAATGTTTTCTCTTCAGTTCTTTCTTGATAAGCTCGCGTGGTACCGGAGGGATAATATACGATAAATCCATGATTCTCAATATTTTACGTTATTTTATATTATAAATCTGGTCGTGCAGACGTCTTGCCCATTCAATTGCTGGCGTGCCGTCGTCGAGGGTCTGCCATGGTATAGGCTCGCCCACTGTCATTCGGAAGGTCTTACCACGTTGTGCAAACATCTCGCCTGGAAGCAGTGCCATCTCGAAGTTGAACTTAATGCCGAGACGTTTGCGCCAGTTGGCGATGCTGTAGAAACGGCGGCGGTTGCGGGCCTCGATATGTACCGGGATGAGGTCGCGCTGATGCTGGATGGCTTTCTTTATCACCGTGGTCTTCCACTCGAGGTCGACAATCTTGCCTTTGATGCAACGTGAGCACAGTCCGGCCGGGAAATACAACAGCACGTTCTGGCCCGCAAACGCCGCGTTTATTCCGCTGGCGGTGTTACGGTTGCCATGCACCTTGTCGATAGGCACGAACACAGGCTTGAGCTGATCGATATACATCAGGAAGTCGTTGACTGGGAAGAGGATGTCGTCGCGCACTGAGCCCACTGCCGCTATGAGTGCCATACCGTCAGGACCGCCCAGAGGATGGTTGGCGATGATGATGGGGTTGCCTTCCTTGGGGATGCGCTCGGAGTTGACCAGCTCGACGGTGATGTTGAGGTAATCCATCGCAGCCTTGGCGAACTCCACCCCTTCCTTGTCACCGCAAGCGTCGAGGGTGTCGTTGATATCCTTGACATGCAGCAGACGGTTAAGCAGTCGCACTATCCAGCGTCGTGGCTTGATGCCTTTCGATGCCAGCACCTTGGTAAGGTCGATATGGTTTATCTTTTTCTCTTCCATCTGAATATCTTAACGTTTGCGAAACCTCTCGGTCTGGTCAATCAGCTCGCCGTCTACCACCTTGTAGAAACGCTGGTTGGTGTCGGCCGACTTCAGTCCGCCTTTCTCTTCGAGATACGGGCCGAACTTTAAATAATCAAAGTCGCTGATATTCAGAGGCTTATCATATCTGCCAGAATACCAAGCGACTTTCAGTTTCAAATTATGTTTGATATAGTGAGCGAGTGCTTCTACCTCGTCTTTCGAGGCGTCACCACCCATGATAAGCACGCAGGTGATGTCGCCTCTATAAATCTCGACGAGTCTGCTCGTTTCATCTTCTGAGAGTTCCTCGCCTATATCCTCCCAGAGATGTTTACTATGGCAATCGGGACAATGATTCGGGCAGTTGGTAAGGTTTATTGCCAGACTCACTTCATCAGGTACTTCCTGAAAGACGACGTCATAGTTGTAGTATTTCAACATTGTTTCAATGACCTAGAATTTGGCATAGAAACGTTTGCTTGCTTCCACCTGGCGTGCCTGTGAGAAGTTGCTGACGCGTTTCATGTAGCCGATGACGCGTGTGAGGTAGTCGAGGTTCTCGCTGCCGCACTTCGGGCATTTCTTGAGGTAACGCTTGTCGATGTGACCGCAGTCGTTGCAAACGGTGTTAGGAATGTTGAAAGTGAAGTAGTTACAGCCTTCTTTCGATGCCACTTTGAGGAGCTGGCGGTACTGTTCCTGTGTGAGGTGTTCCTCGAGGTTGCAGTGCAATGCCGAGCCGCCTGTGAGGTGCTTGATGTAACGCTCGCCGTGCAGTTTGAACTTGTCGAGAACGTTAGTGTTCTGATTCTCAACGACATAGAAGTAACTGTTGTAGCAGTCGCGAGGCACCTTGTAGCCGTCTTCCTTGTCCCACTTGGCGTGTTTCACGCCCACGTTTTCGGCAGGAATCATCTCGCAGTTGAACATCAGACCAGGTTTTCTGTACTGTTTGTTGTACTTCTCGATAAGACTGAGGATCTCTTCCACAAAGTGTTGATAGTCAGGGTTATCGCTAATCTCGATGCCTTTGAATTCGGCTGCCTCGACGATGCCGTTGACACCTATTGTGAGGTACTGGCGGTCGATGGCTATGTAGCCGGCGTCGAACAACGGGAGCATGCCTTTCTCGCGGAGGTAGCGGAGGTTGGTGTCGTAAGCCATCTGGACCTTATGCATGAGGTCGATGACTTCTTCGACGAAGCTCAGGAACGGCAGGCGGTTCTGCTCTTCGTACTGGATGCAGCGGTTCATGTTGATGGTGAGCACGCTCTTCGAGCCTGTCGACACGCCGCCGGCACCAAGAGTGTAGCTGAACTCGTTGTCCTGAATCTCGTTGCGGAGACGGCAGCAGGAGCTCAATGAGTCGGGGCTGTCGCTGACATAGGTGAAGAACGAATGGCCTTCAGCGTACATCTCAGCAGTGAAGTCGGCATATTCCTTGTCGGCGATATCGCCATTTTCCGAAAGGAGTGCCATGGTCTCGACAGGGAATGTCAAGACGGTCTTGAGACGCTCGGCGTTGAACCATTTCATGAAACGTTTCTGGAGCCAGTTGAGCGAATCCCAGTCAGGCTGACTGCCATCAGGGAAGTAGAAGTTACCGAAGAGGCTCTTGAAATAATACTTGTCGTAGTAGGAGATGTTCCAGAACACCGACTGGTAGTTACGGGCACCAGTAGGCTGATTGATGGAGTAAACTATCTGTTCGAAGCAGTCGGTGATGACCTTGTCGAGGGTACGACGGCGGTTCGAGAGCTCGACCACTTCGTTAGCGCGATTGTAGTAGTCCTTTCCGTATTCCATCTGAATGAAATAGTTGAGATACATCAGGAACTCCGGTGTTGCGCAGGCGCCGCTCAGCATACTCGACACCATAAACACCATGTTGATGAAGCCGCCGCAGAACGACTTGAGGTTGGTCGGACGTGTGGCATTGCCGCCTATCGACTTGGTGCCTTCGAGCAGCCAAGGATACATGGTGATACTTGCGCAATAATTAGCGATGCTCGTCTCGTCATTTTTGTAGATAAAATGATGGTTGAGCAGTTCTATATATTTGTCGGCCACTTCCTTACCGTACATGTCTTTGATACGGTCGCAAAGCATACGGCGGTTCAAACGGATGAAGTTTGACTTCGGAAGCTCGCCGATGAGTGTGGCGATGTTCTTCTTCTCGACGTTGGCGTTGGCGTCGTACTTACTTCCGGTCGCCGCATTCTGTGCGTTGCAGTAATTGATAAGGAAGTCGAGTTTATCCTTCACCTCACGATCTTCGTAGTGACGCTGACGATAGAGGATATACGACTTGGCGACGTTGTAATAACGTTCGGCCATGAGAGCATTCTCCACCTGGTTCTGGATCTCTTCGACCGAGATACCGTCGTGGATGCTGACACGGCTCATGATGTTGGTGAGAACCTCCTGCGGTGCGAAGCTACCGACGCTGAGGAAGGCTTTCTGAATTGCATTTTTGATTTTATCGACCGAGAAAGGCTCGCGCTTACCATTTCTCTTGATAATAAAGACCTGGTTGAACTCCATGCTACTAGTTTTTGTATATTGTTAATGCTCGTTTTGTTAGTAAATACTGGGATATCCGAAAATGACATTTTTCGAACTATCTCTTTGCAAAATTATACAAAACTTTTCGCTTGGAAATACAATTTTTTATCTTTTTTTCAACAAAAATATCAACATTTTACAACATCAACAGCCACAAGGCTTTGCCGATTTTCGAGTGCTTTTTTCACCTTCGAAAAACCCTTTTCGACGATAAATTTGCCGTCTTTTTTGTTGATAATTAATTTTTCACCGGTGTCGTCCGGCTCATTTCCTGTCAAAATTAATGACTTCGGTGAAAGCCATATCTTGGTATACTCTTTTCCTTCGTTAAATGCTTGGAAACTATTGAAAACCAATTCGTTAACCTCATCTCTGCTGGCATGACTGGTATCGACAATCAAATCGTAGTTGCTGTAGTCGTCGAGGTTGCAGTGATAAAAATTCTGATATCTCAACAGTTCGCTCTTCCTTCTATCGATGATTTCCTGACGGGCTGTCGCCTTGTCGGAATACGACTCGCTCACTCGACCCACATCGTTGAAAATTCGTTCGGTGGCAGTGTCCACATCGACATAAAGATAAATCTTGAACGACGAAGGCACGAAATGCCATGCCATACGCGAGTCGAAGATGATTTTTTCGTCGGTTTTGCCCAGCTCGGCCATGGTGTCGTCGACATAATGGTCGTACTTGGGGTCGTTTTCGATAAACTCGTTGAATTCCTTCGCCGACATGCCGTGTTTGGCTGCTAATTGTCTGAATAACAAGCCCGCAGAAACGATTTTGAAAGGCATTTTACTTATCAGATAATTGGCGACGGTGCTCTTGCCGCTACCCAGCTCGCCCGACAATGTGATGTGGTTCATATTTTTTAATTTGTAATTTTTTCAGTAAATTTTGAAATAACCCTTAAAGGTGCAATTATCAGCAGTATGAGAAGCTCCAAAACATAAACGTCCCACGCTGGCGGATAAGTCGTAAAGAATTGACACACAACGAGTAAGATGGTAAAAACCATGAAAAGAAACTTACCGGTACGTTTCTTGAAGAAGATTAAAAACAGGCTCGTGACGATGACCGCGAGAAGCACCCATTGAATAATAAATAAGGTGTAGTGATTCGAGGCCACCAGCTCGTGCAGGTTAGGATCGAGATATTCTTCGTCGAAGACTGTGCTGTATTTCAGAAGAATATAAGTCATGAAAGAGAAAAAGAGTATGTAATAAGTGATCGCGAAGGTGCACACCAGCTTCATGCCAAGCGTCACGTGCTTGCGCTCCTTAAAGATACTCTGTCTCTCCTTCACTACCTCTTCCATTATTCCATCACTTTTTTATAATAGATGAAATAAATGCCAATAAACGCGGCGGCCGTGATGATGCTGCTCCATGGCGACGTGCCTGTCGCGCCGAAGTACATCAGCGCTGCCACGATGAGAATCAGAATCTGGGCGATGGCATAGTAATGGAAGCCTTTCTTCTGCATCTTCCACATGTACAACACGCCGATAAACGAGCCGATGTAGAGCAATGATGTGAGAAGATAATAGAACATTCCGGGAGCGAAAAACGCTGCCAAAGCAGTCTCCAACTGGTCCTCATCGATGCCCATATTTTCATACAATTCAAGAATTCTCTCATCGCTGGTCACGGTTTTCATTGTGTTAAACACCGAAAACGACAAGAAATTGAACAAAAACTGCAAAACTGCGTTGATGAACGAGAGGATGCAGAAAAACGAGAGTCCGAACGGACGTACCGGCTGAGGGTTTTCAAACTCGTTATAGCTTTCGCCTTGATTTAATTCTTCCATAATGCTTTATTTTTCAAAAATTTTCTCTCCGAGGTCGTAATCTTGTAAGAATTTCACTGATTTTGCGATTTCGGTGTACATCACCTTGTCGACTTTCACGAATTCAACTTTCTTGCGGTATTCGGCGACGAAATTCTCAATGAATGCTGATGATTTGATAGGTTTGCGGAAGTCGAGGGCCTGTGCTGCGTTAAAGAGCTCGATGGCGAGGATGCGCTCGAGGTTGTTGGCAACGCGCAATGCCTTTGTAGCTGCGTTGGCACCCATACTTACATGGTCTTCCTGACCCTGCGACGACTCGATGCTATCGACTGATGCAGGTGTGCAGAGTTGCTTGTTCTGGCTGACGATAGCTGCTGCCGCATACTGAGGAATCATGAAGCCCGAATTCAAACCTGGCTCAGCCACGAGGAACGACGGCAGACCGCGTTTTCCGGCGATGAGCTGATATGTACGGCGCTCTGAGATGTTGCCGAGTTCAGCCATCGCGATGGCCAAGAAGTCAAGGCTCAAAGCCAGAGGCTGTCCGTGGAAGTTACCAGCCGAGATGACCATGTCCTCATCTGGGAACACTGTCGGGTTGTCGGTAACGGCGTTGATTTCCTCACCGAGGATCTGTGACACGTAGTTGATGGCGTCTTTCGAAGCACCGTGAACCTGTGGGATGCAACGGAACGAATATGGATCCTGGACGTGTTGTTTCTCGCGAGCAATCATCTCGCTGCCTTTCAGGAAGTTACGGAAACGCTCAGCGGTGACAATCTGTCCGC
>JAFZXR010000006.1 GCA_017616675.1 Bacteroidales bacterium | reverse complement strand
GGCGTCATCGACACCCGCGACCTGATATATTTTCTCAGCGTGATTGTGTTATTCTTAAGCCTGACAAAACTCACTTTGTCGAGCAGAAAATGGTAGGAGGCGGCGATGGAAAACAAGAGAAAAAATATCAAACGCAACGAGATTACTTCTTTGATTATCACATTGATAATCATTGTGTTAGTTAATATCATTGGCTCATTTGTCTATACCCGTTTCGACCTCACTTCAGAGAAAAGATATACCCTTTCGGATACTTCAAAAGAGATTCTTAAAGGCCTCGACGACTACGTCTACTTCCGCGTTTATCTTGAAGGCGACTTCCCTGCCGGATTCAAGAAGCTCCGCAAGGAGACAAAAGAGATGCTCGACGAGTTCCGCGCCTACTCCAAATTCATTGATTATGAATTTATTAACCCTTCGGAGAGCGACGACCCGAACGAGCGACAGGAGACGTATAAGGTGCTTTGGCAAAACGGATTGGATTACATATACGAGACGGTCCAAACCAAAAACGGACTGCAGCAGGTGATGATATGGCCAAGCATCTTGCTCAGCTATCGCGACAAGGAGATGCCTGTCAAAATCCTTACCGGACAGTCGGGCGAATCGCGCGAGACGGTACTCAACAACGCGTCGCAACAGCTTGAGTTTACGCTCATCAACGCCATCAAAAACATCTCGACCAACACCAAGCATACCGTTGCTTTCTCTGAAGGTCACGGCGAGCTCACCGACATCGAGGTCTACGACATCGCCAACATTCTTTCGAGGAAATACAACATCCGGAAAGCTACGCTCAATGAACAGCTTAACTCGTTGATAAGCAGAGACTTCGACCGCGACAGTAATATCGTCATCAAGCCTGCCTACGATGCTCTCATCATCGCAAAGCCAACGCAGCCGTTCTCCGAGAAAGACAAGTTCATCATCGACCAATATATCATGTATGGCGGTAAGGTGATGTGGCTTCTCGACCCTGTCAGCGCCACGATGGACAGCCTCCAAAGCGCCGAGTCGACCATGGGACTGGCACTGAATCTGCGCCTCGACGACATGCTGTTCAACTACGGACTGCGTCTCAACCGCAACCTGCTCCTCGCCTATCCTTGTGCTCAAATCGGACTCGTCACCGGACAAGGCGACAACCTGCAGAGCGTGCTGCTGCCGTGGTATTATTTCCCACTGCTCAGCCCTGCGTCGGAGCATCCTATAGTGCGCAACCTCGAGGCAGTGAAGGCCGACTTCGTGAGCTCGTTGGAGCCTACCACGTCGGCGCCCGAAATCACCAAGATCCCTCTGCTTAAGACATCCGATTACACCAAGGTGGCAAGCGCACCGGTGTATATCTCGCTCGACATACTCAACGAACGGCCTAACGCCAACATGTTCCCGCAGAAAGGACAGAATGCGGCATATCTCCTGAGCGGACGTTTCACCTCACTCTACGAACACCGCATGCCAGAGGCCATCACCGAGTCGGTGGAGCTGGGATTCAGGACAAGCAGCGTCAACACCTCGATGATAGTCATCGGCGACGGCGACATCATCCGCAACCAGCTCGCGCAGCTCGACTACGCCAAGAAAAACAACAAACGCATAGGCTCACCGCTGCCGCTGGGCTACGACCAATACACCAACATCACCTACGGCAACAAACAATTTATAGAGAACGCTGTATCGTATCTCATTGAGGGAGAAGGACTTATCAGTATCCGCTCGCGCGAGCTGAAAATCCGCCTCCTCGACATGAACAAGGTCAACAGCAACCCGATGAAATGGCAGCTCATCAACGTGGTGCTTCCAAGCGCCCTGATGATAATCTTAGGAATAGTCTTGGCAATTTTACGAAAACGAAAATACCAAAAAGCCGCGTAGCGGCGAAAGACAATAATAACGGGTTTTAACCCGTTGAAATAATAACATCATGAAAAAGAAAAACTACATCTCAATAGTAATCATCGCGATTCTGATAGTCATCGCTGGCATCCTCATCGGCAACAACCGTTACCTCAGCTCGCTGCGTAGCGAGGCCTACGACTTCACCGTCTACGACACCGCCTCCATCACCAAGCTGTTCTTCGCCGACAAGAGCGGACACCAGGTGGTGCTTGAGCGCGAAGCCAACGGATGGCTCATCAACGACGAGTATCCAGCCAACCAAAACATGATCAACGAGATGCTCTACACGCTCAACCGCATGCGCATCAAGATGCCTGTGTCGGTAAAACAAAGCGATAATATCATCGCCAGGATGGCGAGCACCAACACCAAGGTCGAGGTGTACCAGATAGTGCCACGTGTCAACCTTTTCAACAAGGTGAAGTTGTTTTACCATGAGACACGCAGCAAGGTGTTCTATATCGGCGATGTCACCCAAGACAACCAAGGCACCTACGTGCTGAAAGAAGGCGGCGACAAGGTCTATGTGGCTCATCTTCCGGGCTTGCGTGGCACTCTCAGCCCACGCTTCACGGCCAACCCTATCGACTGGCGCGACCATCGTATCTTTGCCGAGAACATGGACGACATCGCCTCAGTGAAACTCGAAATCAACGGCGACCTGCATAACAGCTACATCATCAACCAGTTAGGACGTGCGCAGTTCTCCATGGAACGTCTCGACGGCGAGCCGGTGGATTACAGCGATAACAAGGTCCTGGCACTGCTGATGGAGTTTAAAGACGTGCGCTTCGAGGCTTTCCTCAACGACATCGCACCGGCTCGCCGTGACTCTATCGTCAGCTCACCGTTCCAACAACGACTGACGATCACGACAAAAGACGGCAAGGACATCAGCGTCACCACATACCGACTCATGGCTAACTCCGACGTCTACGACTACAGCGACGAAGACCTCGAAAAGTTTGAAGGCATGATCAAAGACCCTGACCACCAATACGCGCTCCTCAGCGAGGGCGACGAATTCGTGCTCATACAAAAGTTTGTCTTCGGAAAACTGTTGAAACCTGCCGACTACTACAGCAAGGATTACAAAGACGAGTTCGAGCACATCTATTATAAAGAGCTCGAAACAGTGGAAAGTTACTAGTTATCAGTTACTAGTTATCAGTTTTTAGTTTTTATTGTAACTGCCAACTGTTAACTGTTAACTGCCAACTAATAATTTTTCTCAATAAACTCCCAATTTATTATCGACCAGAATTCATTGACGTAGTTGGCACGGAGGTTCTGGTAATCGAGGTAATAAGCGTGTTCCCATACGTCGCACACCAGCAGCGGCTTCAGACCGTCTGTCAGCGGGCATTGTGCGTTGCCGGTCTGCACTATCGACAGCTTGCCTGTCTTATCAGCCACCAGCCATGCCCATCCCGAGCCAAACAAGGTCACGCAGGCGTTGACGAACTTCTCTTTGAAAGCCTCAAAGCTGCCGAAGTCGCGTGTTATGGCATCTAGGAGCTTGCCAGCGGGAGCGGATTTCGGGTTCGGAGTCATGCAGTTCCAGTAGAAAGTATGGTTCCAGATCTGCGAGGCGTTGTTGAAGATGCCACCCTGCGATGTCATGACGATCTCTTTGAGCGACTTGCCCTCAAACGGAGTGCCGGCAATGAGCTTGTTGAGGTTGTTCACGTAGCCGTTGTGATGCTTGCCATAGTGAAACTCCAATGTCTTCTGCGAGATATGCGGCTCCAGCGCCCCCATCTCATACGGTAATTTCGGTAATTCAATCATAATCTTTTATTTTAATTGTTACACACTTTAAAACTTTTAACTTTCAACTTTAAAACTACTCTAAACTCTAAACTCTAAACTATAGATTTCCCTATTTCCACACCTAAATTATACAATTTCTCAATATCTTCGTCCCTAATCGGCGCTCCCTTCACCTCCACCGGCTCACCAACGATATTCCACTTGCATGCTTCAGCGTTCTCTTTCAACGTTTTGAGTCCGCCACCGCTCCACGATGCACCGCCAAACAAACCGAACACCTTGTTCTGTGGCTTGTATTCGCCAATTTCATGAAGCAGCCCAACCATATTCGGGAAGATGCTGCCATAATGTGAGCATGCACCTAAAACCACGCCTTTGTATTTCCAGATATCACTGAAAATGAACGAAGTCTCGGTTTTTGACACGTCGTAAACCTTTATTTCTTTCACTCCTGCCTCTGCCACGCCACGAGCCACTATGTCGGCCATCCTGCCAGTGTTTCCGTACATCGAGCCATAGACTATGACCACGCCTTCCTTCGCCTGCTGAGCACTCCAAGCGGTATATCTGTCGATGACCCACTGCAGGTTGCTTCTCCATATCAAACCGTGCGACGGAGCAATTATCTTGAGGTCCAAAGTCTGGGCCTTCTGGATAGCCTTCATCGCCATCATCGCCACTTTTCCAACAATATTCGCATAATAGCGACGCATGTCGTCTTCGTAGAAATCGAGGTTCACCTCGTCGTCGAAGATGCCGCCGTTCAAGGCGCCGAAGCCTCCAAAAGCGTCGTTCGAAAACACTATCTTCTCACTCTGCTCGTATGTCACCATCGACTCCGGCCAGTGGCACATCGGTACCATGAAAAACTGCAGCGTGTGCTTTCCGAGACTCAACGTCTCGCCTTCAGCCACAATCTTTTTATTTGCAATCTCTCCATAGAAATTCTCCAAAGGCGCGAAGGTCTTGGCATTTCCGACAACAGTCACCTCGGACCATTCTCTCAAAACGGCACCCACCGAACCGCTGTGGTCTGGCTCATCATGGTTCACGATAAGGTAATCGACTTTTCTGTCACCAAGAATATGCTTAATCTGAAACATATACTGCCCCATGAACTCCGGCTCAACCGGGTCGATCAACGCAACCTTTTCATCTACAATGAGATACGAGTTGTATGAAACGCCATTCGGCAGCTCCATGTGGTTCTCAAACATCTCCGTCCGGCGGTCATTCACCCCAACGTAATAAATATTTTCTGCTAATTGTATTTTCATATTTAAAAAATTTGTTCCTATTTTGTCATTCCGAGCATTGCGAGGAATCTCCTCCTCATTAACGTTACTATCTGAAGACTCCTTTCACGTCGGCTCAATAAACTCAAAATCGTCCTTTCCGTGCTTGCAAATCGGACAAACGATATCGTCGGGCAACGGGTCGCCTTCGTAAACCCATCCGCATACCTTACAAACCCAGCAGCCTTTCGACACCTTTTTCTTAGGTTTTATATTTTTCTGATAATAGTCGTAAGTCACTGAGTCTAAATCGTTTACCTGCACAGCGTCGAGCACGTCGGCGATAAACATTGTGTGCGTGCCAAGGTCAATCGACTTCATCACACGGCAGGCGAAATAGGCGTTGATATGCTTCGGCAGATACAGCACATGGTTCACGGCCCGCAGCTCCTGCTCGCAGTCCGCGAATTTGTTTACATCCCTTCCCGACTGAAAACCAAAGTGTTCGAACACCTTAAACGGTGTCTCGGTTGTCAACACATTGATATTAAACACGCACGAATCCAAAATCAGGTCGTGCGTGTAGTTTTTCTTGTTCACGACAATCGACAAGCGGAGCGGGTCGCCCGTCACCTGCTGCACCGTGTTGATGATGCAGCCGTTATCGATATTGTCGTAGTTCGTCGTCAGGACATAAAGACCGTATCCAATCTTCGATAACGCTTTTGTGTCCATTAACTTTTAACTTTAAATTGTCAACTATTAACTGTCAACTGTCAACTACTTCATTTCAAAGTGTTCTTTTCCGACGCCGCAAAGTGGGCATGACCAGCTTTCCGGTAATTTGTCGAATGGTGTGCCTGGAGCGATGCCGTTGTCAGGATCGCCAACCGCCGGGTCATATTCATAACCGCAAACGTCACAAACGTATTTTGCCATAGCTATAAGTTTTTATGTTAATTTAAATCATTATTTCTTCTCAAATACTGCAATCTCTCGAACACTTTCACGTCGGCCGAGGCGCTGCATTTGCCTTTAAAATCGCTGATGCTGTTGAAGTTATGCTTTGCCATCCATTTTTCCATACCTTCGAGCATATTTGCAACGAAATCGATGCCTTTCTTATAAAGAACGCTGCACACCTGTACCGAGCTGGCGCCTGCAAGTATCTGACGCACAACGTCTTCGGCCGAATGAACACCTGTCGAAGCCGATAAGCAACATGGGATACCCTGAGCTGCGAGCAACGATATCCATCTCAAGGTGTTACCGTTCTCTTCTTCCACCGAAAGGGCCGATCCCGGGACGACTTTTATATTCTCGATGTCGATTGTCGGGTTGTAGAAACGGTTGAAAAGCACCAAGCCTGCCGCGCCTGCCATGCTTAGGCGGAACGCCAGATTTCCGATATTTGTGAAATGGTCGCCAAGCTTCACCGAGACAGGAATGCTGACCGTCTTTTTCACCTCATTGAAGATGTTAACTACTTCATCCTCAATAACTTTCGAAGCCACATCCTTATCGAAAGGCGACACTGCGATGTTCAACTCCAACGCGTCGGCACCGGCATTCTGAAGCTCTTTTGCAAAGCTCATCCACTCGCCTTTATCGGCACAGTTGATGCTTGCAATAATCGGGATATCGACGGCTTTTTTGGCCTCACGGATGAGGTTGGTGTAAATCGCAATCTCATTTCCGCGCAGGAAAGTCTTCATATAAAGGTCGGCATCGACATTATGGGTGTAGATGTCGGTATAGCCTTCCTCTTTCTTGATATCCGACAAAATCTGCTCCTCGAAGAGCGACTTCAGCACCACCGCGCCGGCACCTGCCTTAGCGCATTTTACAATACCGTCAACGGTTCCCGTAAAAGTTGAACTTCCAACAACGATAGGATTTTTCAGCTTCAATCCAAGATATGATGTAGTCAAATTCATAATTTTAAAATTTCAATCTACAAAGATATGAATTATTTAGCAAAAACAAGTCTTTTTTAAAAATTTTTACTTCGTCAAAACGACTTTAAGCGTCTGGCTGCCATTTTCCGAAACCACATTCACAGTGTAAACTCCTGAACTCAAATCGTTCAAAGCAGCTTCTAACTCATTAGTATTGACGGTGTTAATGATTATACGACCTATATTGTCGTACACCGTCATATTGGCCATATCATAACCATCTTTTAATGTCACATTAACTTTACCTCTACTCGGATTCGGGAACACGCTCAAAATCTCATTCTCTCCCATCAGAACCTCTTCAACATTAAGAATTTCCAATGCCTCGACGAAATTAGGAATACCGTAGCCATAGTAGTTGTCGGGGTTGTTGGCATGGTCGCCGGCTGCTCTCACCGCGTCGCAGATCTCCTGCACCGAAGCGTTCGGCTTGGCCTGACGCAGACATGCCACAGCACCTGCCAACACAGGATTCGAGAACGACGTGCCGTTACCGTTGTAATACTGATAGTAACCTGTCGGATTTCCCGCCACATAAGTGCCTTCGCCCATAGCCATCACATCCGGCTTGATACGTCCGTCATAGGTAGGGCCAACCGAACTGAAATCCGCACGGTTGCCTTGGTCATCGACTGCCCCCACAGTGATGATATGTTCAGCATCAGCAGGGATGCCTAAAGTGCAATATCCATCGTATTCGTTTCCTGCCGAATTAGTGCAAATCATACCTCTGCTCGCAGCAATCTCAGCACCGATAGTCATAGGAGCGGTATGGCCATCGAAATGTTGAATCGGATGATCCCACTGAGGCATGTCAAAATCGATATATCCCAATGATGTCGAACATACGTCAACGCCAAGCGAATCGGCAAGTTCAGCGCCCGACACCCAGTTGTATTCCTCAACGATATTCTCGCTCTCGCCATCCTCGGTATGGAACAGATAATACGATGCCTTTGGAGCTGTTCCAACCATAGTGTTCGGGACATAAGCACCCATAGTGCTCAAACACGAAGTGCCATGCGAACTTTGGGAATAAACCGTTGTCGAACTGATAACAAAGTCGCGGACACCAAGCAAACGGCCTTCATCACGCATATTGTCGAATGCCGGATGCTCGTCGGCTCCTCTGAAACCACCATCCAACACCGCGATGTGAACACCAGTTCCATCATAACCCATATTGTGCAACTCATTGATTCTCAATTGCGTAACCTGCGTCTCAGCTCCACCGTAATAACCTCTCGAAACATCCGATTTTGCTGTTTCTTTCATCTCGTTGGCAAGCCAGATGTCCTTGTCACGCTGGGCTTCAGGATAATTCGGACAGTTGCGCACCACCTCGACAAACTCCAACGCATTGATGGCATCGACCACAGCCTGACTGTCAGTGTAAACCGACACGCCGTTCAACCATTTTGAAGGATTCAGAAGCTGGGCGCCACATGCCTCGACAGCCTCCAGATACTGAGGATTCACCGGGATGTCATACTCGTCGAGAGCGATATTCAAACGCGCACGACGATCCAATGACCTCTGACTTAAAAACTCTTCTGGATTATCAATGGAATAAGGCGAATCGGCCTTGTCGGTGAACTGCACCCAGTAAATATTTGTGGCAATCTGCGCCTGCGCAACCACAGCCGTAACTAACAAAATAAGAATGAATGATAATTTTTTCATAGCGATATTCATTATTAATCTTGCAAAGATACGAATAATTTTTGAAATAACAAAATTTTTGAGTCATTGTTGATAACTTGTTAATTTTTTAACCCTTGGTGCCGGATTTTTTCGTAATTTTGCAGCCCGTAAAAATTTTTTATAATTATTACTAAAGATGAATAACGAAGAAAGAAACGGCAAACGTCAGCATGTTGCCAGAAGAAAAACTGCCGAAATAAGACGATTCAGTGACGAGAGATTGGAGCAGTTTGCAAAAGAAAAAGCTCGCCGTGAGGGCGATGAAGAACGCCACGAAAGAAAACCTTTCGGCGAAAAGAGAAGCTTCGGTCGTCGTGATGACGAGAGAGGCGAGAGAAGAAGTTTCGGTCGTGACGACCGTAAGCCTTTCGGCAGAAAATTTGACGATGAAAAGCCTGCAAGACGCGGTTTTTCAAGAAGAAATGATGAAGAAAGAGACGAAAAGAAGCCATTCGGTCGCAGAAGTTTCAACCGCGAAGAACGTGAAGAACGCGGTGTAAGAAAGCCTTTCGGAAAACGTTTCGACCGTGACGACGAACGTCCAAGAGGCGGCCGCCGGGGTTATCGCCGCGAGAAAGACCCTGAGTTCGACCGTCCACGCGCCACTGGTGAGATCCGTCTCAACAAATACCTCGCCGACTCAGGCATATGCTCACGCCGCGAAGCCGACGACCTCATCCTCGCCGGCGCTGTGACAGTCAACGGCGAAGTGGTGACCGAACTCGGCACCAAGGTGAAGACCACCGACAAAGTCGTGTACGGCGGACAGACGCTCAACCGTGAAAAACTTCGTTATGTCTTGTTAAATAAGCCTAAAGGCGTCATCACCACCAGCGACGACCCTTACGAGCGCCACACCGTGATGGACCTCGTCGAAGGCGCATGCCAGGAACGTATCTACCCCGTCGGCCGCCTCGACCGTAACACCATCGGTCTGCTGCTGCTCACCAACGACGGCGAACTGGCCAAGACACTCACTCACCCAAGCCACGAGGTGAAGAAACTGTACCACGTCACGCTCAACAAGCCTCTGACAGCCGCCGACTTCGCGCAAATCGAGAAAGGTCTCATGCTCGAAGACGGCCCCATCACCGTCGACAAAATCGACTACGTCACCGACGACCCTACCATGCGCGAAGTCGGCGTCGAGATACACTCAGGGCGTAACCATATCGTCCGCCGAATCTTCGAAAGCCTCGGCTACGAAGTGATAAAACTCGACCGCGTGATGCTCGCAGGACTCACCAAACAAAACCTGCCGCGCGGACACTGGCGCTTCCTCACCAGCGCAGAAATAGCAATGCTCAAACGAATCCAATAATTTGTAGGGGCCATGAGAAAAAATATTCTTATCATATTGATCCTGTTAGGGTTTTTCTCTTCAGCTCTCGCTCAAAACGACACGCTGAGAGTGATGCAGTATAACCTGATGTACTACGGACAAAATACATCGTTCTGCACCCAAAGCAACAATAACATCGACGATAAAAACGCCGCCATCCGCACCATCCTGACGGCCTATTATCCCGACATTTTCACGGTGTGCGAGATGGGAAAAAGCACTACGCTGCCCACCACCTTCCTCAACAACGTGTTGAATGTCAACGGCGCTAACTTCTGGATGGCAAGAGGTGGAGCCAACACCACAGGCTCATCCACACTCACCAACTGCATCTTCTATAACTCGACAAAGCTGACGCTCGTGGGACAACACGTCGCACAAAGCACCACCCGCGACATCGACGTCTACGACTTCAAGTTCAAAAACGACGATTCTAACAAGATGACTTTGACCTGCGTCATCGCGCACCTCAAGGCGGGAACAGGCACCGACAACGTCAACAAACGCAAGGTGATGGCCGAACAAACCATGACGTATCTCGAGAACAACTACCGCGATAAAAACGTGCTCATCATGGGCGACTTCAACCTCTACACCAACACCGAAGGCGCTTATCAGGCATTCACAAACCAGAGCGCATACCCCGACGCATATTTCATCGACCCGCTCTACCCTTACGGCGTGGGCGCCTGGAATAACAACGGCACATATTCCTCATATCACACCCAGTCTACACATAAATACGAAGACGACGACTGCCATTCGTCAGGCGGCATGGACGACCGCTTCGACTTCATCCTGATGTCGGAAAACATCTACGGCGGCCGCGAAGGCGTGCGTTACATCGGCGGAAGCTATAACGCCCTCGGCAACGACGGACGACGTTTCAACAAAAGCATCAACGACCCTACCAACACAGCCGTGTCACAGGCAGTGGCCGACGCTCTGTTCACCAACTCCGACCATATCCCGGTGACGATGGAACTCCTTGTCCAGTATAACATCGGCGTCGACGAATACCCCGAAAACGTGCTGTGCTTCGATGTGTTTCCGAATCCGGCATCCGAAAACATCAGCATAAGATTTTATCAAGATATAATTGGAAAAGCTAACATATTGTTATTCAATACTTTAGGACAAATGGTCTGCTCGAGCGAAATCTTCGTCGACGACTGCTTAAGCGAGCATGTCGTGCCAGTCGATAATCTCCCGAAAGGCCTTTATTTCCTGAAGATAACAAACGCCGACGGACTGACGAATACAAGTAAGGTTATTGTAGAATGAAATTCTTCCATAAAATAATAAATGGTTGTGTTGGTTTCATGCAGAAATATCTGCCTGAACCGTTCATTTTTGCAATAATCCTCACCTTCGTCGCCATCGCTGTAGCCATCCCCGTCTGTCACCAGAGCATCACCGAAGTGGTAAGCAACTGGGGCGGCGGCGTGTGGAACCTCCTTGGCTTCTCCATGCAGATGGCCCTCGTCCTCGTGACAGGCGCCACGCTGGCAGCGGCTCCTACTATCAAAAAAGGCATCAACAAACTCGCGTCACTGCCGAAAACACCAGCAGGCGCTATAGCTCTCGTCACAGGCATCTCCGCCGTGGCATGCTGGCTCAACTGGGGCTTCGGTCTCATCGTGGGCGCCATCTTCGCCAAAGAGATAGCCAAAAAGCTCAAAGGCGTCGACTACCGACTGCTCATCGCCTCGGCCTATAGCGGATTCGTGGTGTGGCACGCCGGCATCTCAGGTTCCATCCCTCTAAAAATGGCCTCCGACGTCGACGAACTCGTGAAAGACACCAACGGTGTGATAACATCAGTGATTCCTATCGGAAACACAATCCTCGACTGGCATAACGTCGTCATGGTGATGTTGGTTACAATCGCCCTGGTGGCAATAAATTCCGCTATGCACCCGAAAGGCGATAATGTTGTTGTTATCGACCCTGCCGTCCTTAACGACGATGATTCTGTAGGGGCAAATCATCATTCGTCCGCAACAACGCCCGCAATGAAATTGGAAAACAGCCGCCTTTTATCCGCCTTATTGGCCCTATTAGGCCTATCATTCTTGATAATCAGCCTGTTTTTCAAGCACAAATCCTTCGACCTCGGCTCGGTGATATTGCTGTTCCTTTTCCTCGGAATAGTCCTGCATAAGACACCAATCGCATATGTCCGCGCCTTCGCCAAGTCTGTCTCCGGCGCGGCCGGCATCCTCCTGCAGTTCCCGTTCTACGCAGGCATCATGGGCATCATCACCGGAGTGGGCGAGTCGGGCATCTGTCTCGGCACCGTGGTGAGTCAGGCATTCATAAACATCTCAACGTCAACGACTTATCCATTATATACATTCCTTTGTGCGGCCATTTTGAATATGTTCGTGCCATCAGGCGGCGGTCACTGGGCCATTCAGGCTCCTATCATGTTCGCTGCCGGCGAGGCGCTCAACGTCGACCACGGCCTCACAGGAATGGCGATAGCATGGGGCGACGCTTGGACTAACCTCATCCAGCCTTTCTGGGCACTCCCGGCTCTCGCGATAGCAAAGCTTAACGCCAAGGATATCATGGGCTTCTGCCTCATCGACCTTGTCGTTTCAGGAATAATAATCATCGGCGGACTTCTAATCTGGGCAATATGATTCCACGCGAGACCATAAATCAGATCATCGAGACGGCACGCATCGAAGACGTGGTGAGCGAATTCGTGACGCTGCGCAAACGCGGCTCCAACCTCATCGGAGTGTGCCCGTTCCACAAGGAGAAGACGCCGTCGTTCAACGTCAACCCCGCCCGAAACATCTTCAAATGCTTCGGCTGCGGCAAAGCCGGCGACTCGGTGCGATTCATCATGGAACACGAGCATTACTCGTTCCAAGAGGCGCTCCGCTATCTCGCCAAGAAATATGGTATCAAAATCGAGGAACGCGAGCAGACACCCGAAGAACTTGCTGCGCAGAACGAACGCGAACGCATGTTCAACATCAACAGCTTCGCGCAAGAATACTTCTCCAACACCATGATGACCTCCGACGAAGGTCAGTCGGTCGGCCTCGCCTACTTCCACGAACGCGGCTTCCGCGATGCCATCATCAACAAATTCCAGCTCGGCTACTGCCCCAACAGCGGCTCGGCCTTCACGGAATATGCAATGCAGCATGGCTACGACAAAGATCTCTTGATAAAAGTCGGCCTCACCGGAAGCTACGAAAACCGTCTCTACGACCGCTACCAAGGCCGTGTCATCTTCCCCATCCATAACCTCACGGGAAAAGTCATCGGCTTCGGCGGACGTATCCTCACCTCCGAGAAGACAAAGGCAAAATACGTCAACTCGCCCGAATCGGAGATTTACAACAAGAGTCAGACTCTCTACGGTATATTCTTCGCCCGTAACGAGATATCGCGCCTCGACAACTGCATCCTCGTCGAAGGCTACGCCGACGTGCTCTCAATGCATCAGGCAGGCATCGAAAACGTGGTGGCAAGCTCCGGCACCTCCTTGACAACCGAGCAAATCCGCATGATCAGCCGCTACACGAAAAACGTCACCATGCTCTACGACGGCGACGCTGCCGGCATACACGCTGCCCTGCGCGGCACCAACATGATTCTCGAAGAAGGCATGAACGTGCGCATCGTGGTGCTGCCGCCCGAAGACGACCCCGACAGCTTCGTGCAGAACAACCCTATCGAGGTTGTCACCAAATATCTCGAAGACAATGCGCGCGACTTCATCGGATTCAAGACCAACCTCCTTCTTAAGGACGCGAAAAACGACCCTATCAAACGCGCCACAGTCATCAAAGACATCGTCGAGACCATCGCCGTCATCCCCGACCCGATCTATAGGGCCACATATATTAAGGAATGCAGCCGCACCCTCGAGATGCCCGAGCAGACACTCACCAACGAGGTAAACAAAATCCTACGCGCAAAGTATCGCAAGCAACTGGGCTTAGATCCTTCTAAAGATCAGTCCTATCTGACCTATGAGTCCTATCAGACCTATCAGACTTATTCATCTCAAAATCAACAACAAGTCGAGCCGAAAGACACCACACCTGTCGGCTTCTTCCAGGAACAGGAATTAGTGAAACTTCTCCTCGCACACGGCAACGAAACCATTGATATTGAAGGTAAAGACGAGAACGATCAAGATGTCGTTTACACTACCACCATCGCCTCGCTCATCGTCGACGACCTCAAAAACGACGGCCTGCTCTTCCGCGATCCTACTCACAAGAAGATTTTCGACGCCTTCGACCGTGGCCTCGACATCAATCAAATCCCAACGGCACAGGATTTCATCTCAAGTGAAGACGAAGACGTGGCCGTGCTCGCCGCCAACCTGCTGAGCACCCAGTATAAGCTCGACGACTGGCAACGTCACCGCATAGTGGTCCGCACCGAAGACGACGTCCTCAAAAAGACCGTCCTCTCCTCGATTCTACGCTTCAAAGATATGGTCATCGAAGACCGCCGCACCGCCATCGTCAAGGAACTGCAGTCGTGCACCGACCCCGACGAGCAACTCGCCCTACTTCAACAGAAGAAACACCTCGACGATATCCGCACCCGCATCAACCACGACCTCGGAATTGTTATCACGAAATAATTTTTTGTAACATATTGATTATAAATATGTTACGAATAATTTAAATTTTACTAAGATAATTTATTGATAATCAATTTGTTAGGCAAATTTGTAAAAATTTTTTAACATTGTAAAGAGGCAAAATCAGAGGTTTTCAAGGTTTTAAATTACTGATAATCAAGGTTTTATAAAAATGAGATAAGATTAGTCGTTTTTCGTACGACTAATTTTTTTTGTGCATTGTAATTTTGCGTCGTAATCATTTTTCATTAACAAAAAAGTAATCAACTATGGGAACCTTGAGAAATTCAGTTCATTTGATTGGTCGCCCGGGCATGGATCCGGAGATCAAGAAGTTCGGCGAAAACCGTAAGCTCGCTAAATTTACGTTGGCCACCAACGAGAAACATTACAATGATAATATGGAGCTCGTGCAGGAAACAGAGTGGCACAACATCGTTGCCTGGGGAAGAACAGCCGAGATTGTGGAAAAAATCGTCAGAAAAGGCCGTTTAATGGCCATAGAAGGCAAATTGCAGACCCGACAGTATGACGACAAGGACAAGAACAAACGTTACGTTACAGAGGTTGTAATGGACGAGTTCATGCTTATCGACAAGATGAGCAACGATGACGAGTCGAAGGGCGACGCTGAATAGTATTCACGGGAGGGGCCTGCGCTTCCATCGCTTATTTTGTTTTACGATGCTCATCTACAATAATTTGCCCGCCTAAACTCATCTTTAGTTATATCTTGTTAAACCATTGAGCCGGGTCCCTTCGTGAATAAATTTGCGCAGTGTTGAAAAAAAGACTATCTTTGTTGTTCGAAACAAACACTGAAAACGATGAAGATAGTCTTTTTGGAGCCGTTAGGACTCACTGTTGAAGCCATTGAGAAGGCTTGTGACAATTTAAAGAAACACGGGCATGAGGTCGTGGTTTATCCCGACCGCAAGCCGGAGTTGAACATTGAACGCGCGGCAGGAGCCGACATTGTGCTTGAGAGCAATATGCCGTTGCGCAAGGACTTTTTCGACGCCTGTCCGAACCTGAAGATGCTTTCGATAGCGTTTACGGGTCTCGACCATATCGACATGGACGAATGCAAACGTCGTGGCATCACCGTGATGAACGCGGCAGGCTATTCTACCGAGGCCGTGGCGGAGGAGACTATCTGCATGATGATAGGATTGTATCGTCATGTGATCGAAAACGACAGGATCACACGCAGCTGCAAAGGCCCTTCGATAGCGCCTGGTCGTGAGATTGCCGGAAAAACCGTCGGCATCATCGGCATGGGGGCTATCGGACAAAGAACCGCGGCCCTGGCTCAAGCCTTCGGATGCAAAGTTATCGCTTGGAACCGCACACCAAAGCAGGTTCCAGGAGCGACGTTTGTCGACAAGGAAACGCTGCTCAAGGAGTCAGATATCGTGGCTCTGCATATCGCATTGAATAACGAAACACGTAACTTCTTGACTGCCAAAGACTTTGCTTTGATGAAGCCTACAGCTGTCATCGTCAACGCTGCAAGAGGACCGGTAGTTAACACCGCCGACCTTGCCGAAGCGTTGAAAAACGGTATCATTGCCGGTGCCGCCCTTGATGTCTACGACGGCGAGCCGCCATTGAGCAACGACAACCCGCTTCTGACAGCACCAAACACGATGTTACTGCCTCATATTGGATTTGCTACAAAAGAAGCATTCGAAGCAAGACTCAAAATAGTAGTTGAAAATGTTATAAAGTTTATTAACTAAAGAATCTTCCTTGTCGCCACCGACAATATCTTATCCCCTATTTTCTGTGAATATACGTTAACATCAGGATTGTCCTTCAGCACATTCTTGATGTCGTGCGTAATCCCTGTTCCCAATAACTTGAAAACCGCCTCTTTCTGCGTCCAAATTTCTATAAAACATTCTGCTCTCGACTTGTCATTCCGAGCGCAGCGAGGAACCTCATCCTCATTTAGCACATAACTCTCAAGACTCTCCTTATATCTCGAAATCTCCTCAATATCAACCCCAATTTCCTTATCATCAATTGCCACCGCAACCGCACTTTTACAATGACTTATACTGAAAAACAAATCATCTCTCCCCTCAAAAAAAGGTTTTCCGTGCTCATTATAAATCCACTTGTCATTCCGAGCAACCTCCTGTTGCGAGGAACCCCCTTCGCTCATTTGACAATGGTGAACTAATAGCCACGCCACCGCACATTGCACCCTTCCCCGCAAATGCTTAATCGCCAGCATCTGCTCACGCCGCCAGTCAGGTAACACGGTCTCAGCCCAGTCCACAAAATCCTCACCCAACTCCTCAATATTATCGCAAACCATTATTTTCATACCGCAAATATACAAATAAAAACAAAACCAAACGACAATAAGACGGGCCTTTGTGTTTTCGAAGAAAATATGTAGACCGGATTATGTCGTTTGGTTTTCACATATTTTAAATAAACCAAACGACAATAAGACAGGCCTTGGTGTTTGCGTAGCAAATATCTCGACTGGATTATGTCGTTTGGTTTTTATAAAAAAAATAAGGGCCCCCTCGCGGGAAACCCTTATTTTTTCTAACCCTAATGGTTAATTACTTGATAACAGTGATTCTCTTCACACTGTTGCCGTTCTCGGTGTCGATTCTGACCATGTAAACACCAGCCTCGTACTGACCCATGTTGAGGACCATTGAGTCTGTGTTAACATCCTGGTCGTAAACCATCTGACCCATTGCATTGAACACTGTTACGTGTGTCATTGCTTCAGCATTGATGTGGAGATCGCTGCTTGTCGGGTTAGGATAGATCGAGTTGACAACCTCGTTCTCGGCAATTGAGAGATGATGTACTGTCACATCGATTGTCTCTGGGCATGACATTGCGTAGTATGTTACGTCGTAGTCACCACCGTAGATAACTCTGATTGTGTACTCATACTCACCTGGCTCCATAGCCTCGTCTGTGTAAGTTGTTGTGTTGGCATCGAAGATACCGACAAACTCACCGTCACGATAGAGGATCGAACCAACAATGTCGCCTGTTGGTGTTGGTGGCACTGGGCCGCTGCCTTCACCGACGAGCTTGAATGCTACACCGTAAGGATCGCTGTTACCAGTGTCTGCCAATGTGCCCCAACCACTTGATGTGAGTTGCAGACCATTACCTGAGTTACCAACTTCTGGGTAACACTCTGGCTGTGCCCATGGACCACTTGATGCCGAACCTGTCAAGCCCCATGCGAGGTAGTATGTACCTGCAGGAAGTTCAATGTTCAGGTTGCTGGCTGTGATTGCCATGACAGGACGTGTGGTTGCTGTTGTCTGACCATCTGAGCCTCTGTAGCAGTTGGTGAATGATGTTGAGGTCATGATGTTGGTGTTCATGTCACCCCAAACAATCTGACCGTTTGCATTCGGAGCACCATCATAGATAACTGCATACAAACCTGTGAATGTTGAAGTTGTGGTTGAACCTGTCTGGTAACCGTAAACCTCAATCTCAGTGATTGTTGTAGCAGATTCAAGTGTGAAGTCATCAGCCACATTGTAACCGCCTGCATTGTTGCAGTTAGGTCCTAATGTGTTCTGTGTACCCTTAATCCATGAAGCGTCAGCACCACCTGACATCGCACCTGGATCGGTTACGAAGTGTGGCTCATAGAGAACTGTAGCATCTCTCTTTGCAGGAACTGTGAACTCAAGGTCATCAACGCACATGATGTACTGGTCGTTGCAGTTGAAGTGACGGATTGCGAGGTAGATATTCTGACCTGCATATGCGCTGAGGTCAACTGAATACTGATACCATGTGCCGAGTTTAGCACCGTTGCCATCGCGTGATTCGCGACCGCCGTTTGCTGCACCACCCTTAGCTGTCAATGTCCATTCGTTGATTATTGTGAAGTCTGATGGTGCTGTACCAGTTGTTGAAACTGCTACTCCGAAGTGATCAGCTGGATAGCCGGCATCAGTAGCTGCTGCATAGAATGAGAATGTTGAACCTGCTGCAGGTGTCACCTGTGATGTCACGAGGAACTCGTTTGGTGTAAGAGCACCGACACCATTGATGTACGAACCGCTGCAGATAGCATTCGAACCTGTACGATACCAGTCAAGTGTTATGCTTGCATAGTATGTCCAAGTTGTTGGAATTGCACTTGTCAAGCACCATGTCCAACCATCGTTGTTACCATCGATGACTGTCCAGCCTTCTGGCATACCACCCTCAAAGCCTTCTGTCCAGCCAGTTGTTGGAGGTGTTGGAGGAGGTGTTGGTGTAGTACCCTCTGGCAATGTCCATGTAACTACAACATTCTGCTGTTCGTCGCTGACTGCCACGACCTCTGCATCAAATGCTTCCATGCCGCCGAAGTTGCTGCAAGCTGAATATACCCATGTGTACTCCATCCAGTCGCCCATACCTGAAGTATAGAGAGGAGCAACCTTTGCTACGTGCTCTGAACCCTCTGCCATACCATCAACGTCGAACTGATAGAATGGATATTCTGTCTCACCGAGATATTCACCATCAAGCATAATCTTGTATGACAATGCAGCACGGTTGCCTAAGTCAACCATTGCCAAAGTACCGTTGTGAGCTGGTGTGCTCTGAGGAGCCTGAATCTCAACAACTTCACCCTTCGATGAAGTAACATAAGTCTTAATTGTCCAGCCATAGCCCGACAAACCGGCTTGTGTGAGTGTCATCCATGTTGAGTTATCTTCAGAAACCCACTCTGCATTGGCACCGGCTGAAGATGTACCTGCGCTTGCAACATAATCATCGCTATTTGCATCGTAGAACACAATCCAGAGATTCTTCGAAGGATCAATTGTCACTGGTGTTGGGAATTCAAATTCAACAAGTTCATCTGTGTCAGGCATTGTGATATCCATTGTGCCGACTGCTGTTGCAGGAGCTGTTGCACCATCGTTGTAGATTGTGACATTACCTGAGAATGAACCATTGGTCTGATAAGTGTCATTATGAGTACCGTAAGTTGCAACCTTAGCCACAGCATTGCCTTCATATGAACCGGCTGGGAACATTACTGCCCAGTAGAATGGACCTTCATCGCCAATACCTGTTGTAGGAGTATCTACATAGCTGTACCACTCTCCTGTTGGTGTTGGAGGTGTTGGAGGTGTTGGAGGTGTAGGTGTTGGGGTCGGGATCTTGCCTTCCCACTTAGCAAAGCCTGTAGGTGATACATACAGACCCTCGACAGGTGTGACGAGTTCTTCGAGTTCGAATGGGATCTCGACGTCTTCCTCAACAAACACTGTCTCTTCGCCTGTTG
>JAFZXR010000074.1 GCA_017616675.1 Bacteroidales bacterium | reverse complement strand
CATGATGAAGCAGTAGTCGGCAGGCATTGTCTCGATGAAGCTGTAAAGCAGTCGTTCGTCGGACGGCCAGCTGCTGCCTGCTATGATGCATTTTCTTTGCCCTATAAACTCTTCGATATCGGGGAAACGCTGTGCCTGATGTGCGATCTCGTAGACGCGGTCGAAGCGTGTGTCGCCTGCGATGGTTAAGTTGTTGATTTCCATCTTCTTAAGCAAGTCGGCAGTCTCTTCATTCTGTGTGAAGAAATGTTCGACATCGTAGAAATGATTTCTGAACCAGCGGCCCCAGAACTTAAAGAAATACTGGTTTTTACGCAGAGTTGTCGAGATGTAGAACAACGGCACGTGTTTGTCTTTCAGCATCTTGATGTGGTTAAACCAGAATTCATATTTCACGAAGATTGCCGCTTTGAAGTTGAAATGGCGTATCAGACGATGGGCGTTGGTCATGGTGTCGAGAGGCATATAAGCTACAAGATCAGCCAACGGAAAATCTTTTTTCAACTCGTAACCTGAAGGGGAGAAAAACGTAAGAAGCAGTTTGTATTGAGGGAATTTTTTCTTGACGGCTTCGATTATCGGGAGGCCTTGTTCGAACTCGCCCAGCGATGATACATGAATCCAAATCCATTGAGTATCAGGGTCTTGCTTCTTAAGCTTGTACCATTGGCCCTTGCGGCCTTCGCACCATAATTTAGCTTTTTTATTACCGAAAAATGCCGCTAAATGTACCAAAGCGCTATAGCAGCGGATGAAAAAAGTATAGAGTAATCGCATAATCAATTGTAATAGAATTCTGCCGGTTTACGACGGTAAGTCGGGATGTAGATGGCGGCTCTGATGCCGATATACTGGTCGATATAGAGGTTGGTGTCTTTCTTCATCATGTTGAAGTCCCACTTGCGCAACGGCTTGGTGTAAGCCTGAATAAACTCAAGCGAAAGCGAGAAGTTAAACACTCTCGAGTTGCTCAAAAACAGATAGCCTATCTCGCCCGACCATGCGAAGCCGCCGCGCATCCTGTCGTAGCCGTAAGGATAGTCGCCTGCCAATGCCGGTGGAGGTGAGGCGTAGGAGCCGAATTCAGTCCTGATGCGGTTGTAGAGGTATCCCAAGCCGCCTTGCACGAAGAATCCGCAGTTGGGGTTAGGCGACCAGACAGGGAAGATTTTTCCGGCTTTCAGCTGGAAATGCGTGCCTCTCTCAAACAAGGCATAGCTTCCGTAGATGCCGTCGCCAGTGATAATCTCGCCGTTGTTGTCCAAAATATCGCCGAAAAGCTCCTGACGCGTGATGTTGACCTTATTGCCTGAGATGAAATTGCCGTTGAAGCTGAAAATCCAGTTGCTTGCAGTCTTGAAACACACGCTTCCGCCGATGGAGTTGTTGTCTTTATATAAAACCTTGGTGTCTTGTCCCGGAAACTGATAGGCGTAGGTAGCTTGAAACATCCAAGTGGAAATCTGCTCCCTTTTGATGTCGTATTGCGCCATCATGATGATAGGCAAAAAGGCTACAACGATGAATATCAATAATTTACGCCTCATGGTTAAAAATATTATCTCTCTGCAAATATACTAAACGTTTTGGATTTTCGTTTATTATTTTAAGAAAAATGTTTATCAGTATAAAAATAAGTAGTATCTTTGCATTTTAATAACAATTAAAAATTAACGTTATGAAAAGAAAAATTTTTATCATAGCATTGATATTCAGTGTGTTAGCGATGTCAGTGGTGTCATGTAAGAAGAAAAAGGTGGAAGAGGAGGAAGACCACAGCTCGCATTGGTATTCGCCGACACCTGGTCAGAACGGCACTCTGCCGACATCGGTTCTTCCTGACTCGTTGTTGGGCCCAGTGACCAATTATTTCACGGTTTTTGAGGGAACTAACCCTACATACCCCGACAGCATCTTCGGACAATTCGTGTCGAGGCCGCATGTGCTCATCCATTCTACCGATCCAAACGACACTATATCAGTGTTTTACGATCGTTATATCGCATTCCAGAGAAAAGGCAGTACCATCGATTTCTATGGAAAACAGTGGGATGACGAGCTTGACAACTATTACCAGGAGGCATACAGAGGTCTTTATATCCTTGGAACAGGCGAAAACTTCTCATGTTATTACCTCGTAGAAGGCTATCCGAATGGTAGATATGCCAAATTCTCGACTATCTTCAGCGGAAAATGGAATGCAAGCTATGGCGGACTGAAAGACTTCCAGGTTGCAGTCGTATTGTTGGAGACAAGTAACAACCCGCATCTCGCACCGGCAGGCACATTCCGTGTGTTGGGCGATGGCAACGGCTTGGCGCAGGATACCACATGGATCGCAGGCACGAAGGGCGCTATCTTCAACGATATCGTCACCGACGACGACCCGTTCCGCATGTTTAGAGTGAAATAAAATGTCGGAAGAACAGCTGATTTTACAAGCAGTTTTACCTAATGGAATAAAGATAATTCACCGGCATCGCGCCGGTGAATTGTCGCATTTAGCCCTGATGGTAAACGCAGGGATGCGCGATGAGAAGGAAGACGAGAACGGTCTGGCGCATTTCATCGAACACCTTGTGTTTAAAGGCACAAAGCGACGTAAGGCCTATCATATCCTGAGCTGCCTCGAGAACGTGGGCGGCGAGCTTAACGCCTTCACCACCAAGGAAGAGACGTGCATCCACGCGTCGTTCCTCAAAGAACATATCGACAAGGCCATGGACCTCTTCGCCGACGTCATCTTCAACAGCACCTTTCCCGAAAACGAGATGGAGAAGGAGAAAGAGGTGATCCTCGACGAGATAAACTCCTACCGTGACACTCCGGCCGACGAGATCTTCGACGAGTTTGAGAATCTCATCTATCGAGGCCATCAGCTGGGACGTAACATATTGGGTACCATCGACTTAGTCGAGAACTACACTCGCGCCGACATAGTGAAGTTCCGCAACCAACACTACGCTCCCGACCGTATGGTGCTGGCTTGCATCGGCAACATCTCTTTCGAAGCGTTCATGAAGCTGGCAAACAAGTATTTCGCTGATTATCAAGGCAATGCGTTGCCGTTTGAACGCGTTCCGTTCATCGAAAACAAGCCTGCTAAACGTGTCGAAGTGCGGCAGAACCACCTCACACACGTCATCATGGGCGGCCTGGCATATAAATACACCGACGAGCGTAAGCTGAAGCTTATTTTGTTGAATAACATCCTGGGCGGTCCGGGCATGAACACCCGATTAAACCTCAACATCCGCGAGAAATACGGCTTCGCCTATACTATCGAGTCGCAATACAACGCCTATTCTGATACCGGCAACTATACCATCTACATGGGCGTCGACCCGCATTCGCAGGATAGGTCTATCGAACTGGTATACAAGGAGTTAAATAAGCTGATGACTCAACGTCTGGGCACCTTGCAGCTCTCCAACGCCAAGAAACAGCTCATCGGACAGGTGGCGTTGAGCAACGAGTCGGGGATGAACGACCTGCTGAGCATGGTGAGGGCGGGATTCTTCGAGGAACATATCGAGACGCTGCCAGAAACGATAGCAAAACTCGAAAAAATAACATCAAGCGATTTGCTTGAAATCGCCAACGACATCTTCGATAAAAATAAGGTTAACCTTTTGATTTTCAAGGGTCAGGACGACTAAAACTCCTTCTTGCGGAGTTCGAAGTTCGATCCGAGGTAATGGCTGCGCACCACAGGGTCGCTCGCCAGCTCTTCAGGCGTGCCCGATTTCAGCAGCTGTCCTTCAAACACAAGATAGGCGCGGTCGGTAATCGACAGCGTCTCGTTGGCGTTATGGTCGGTGATGAGCACTCCGATGTTTTTAGTCTTGAGCTTCGCCACCACGCGCTGGATGTCTTCCACTGCGATAGGGTCGACGCCCGCAAAAGGCTCGTCGAGGAGGATGAACTTAGGGTCAATAGCCAGTGCACGCGCTATCTCGCAACGACGGCGCTCTCCGCCCGACAGCTGAATGCCCTTGCTCTTGCGGATATGTTGCAGTCCGAACTCATCGAGCAGCGACTCGAGCTTCGCCTTACGTTGCTCGTTGGTCATGTCTTTCTTAAACTGCATCACCGAGTAGATGTTGTCTTCGACCGACATCTGACGGAACACGGATGCTTCCTGCGCGAGGTAGCCGATGCCCAGCTGAGCGCGTTTGTACATCGGGAACTTCGTAATCTCATCATTATCAAGGTAGACGTGACCCGAGAAAGGCTTGATGAGGCCCACAATCATGTAGAAAGTGGTGGTCTTTCCGGCGCCGTTAGGGCCGAGCAGACCGACGATCTCACCTTGGTTGACCTCGATGCTGACGCCTTTTACAACGGTGCGCTGCTTGTATTTCTTGACTAAAGTATCGGTTCTGAGTAACATTATATAATTCCTTCCTTGATAATATCGTGAATATGAATCATGCCGACGTATTTGCCGTCATCCATCACCGGAAGCACTGATATCTCTTTGCTCTGCATGACGTTGAGTGCGTCGGCGACGTGTGCCGATTTCTCAATGGTGGTAGGGCTTTTCGTCATGATCTCCTTGACTTGCACTGCCTCGATGTTAGGGTGTTTCATCAGCATGCGGCGTAAGTCGCCGTCGGTGACGATGCCTACGAGCTTTCCGTTGTCTATCACGGCGGCGGCACCGAGCATCTTCTGCGAGATCTCGATGATAGCCTGCGTCATGATGTCGTCGGGCTTCACCTGAGGCA
Organism: Bacteroidales bacterium; assembly: GCA_017616675.1. The sequence continues at coordinate 1,301 of JAFZXR010000074.1, read as the reverse complement.
GCCCGTTCTTGAAGCACACGTCGCCGACGGTGAGGTAGAGTCGTTTGCCGAGAGCGCCGCCTGGGTGGAACTTCGCGAAGTCTTCGGCCGTGAAGCCGCGCATCTTAAGCAAGGCCACAGCGATGGCGTCGCCCATCACGAGCTGTGCCGTGGTGCTGCTGGTAGGGGCGAGGTTGTTGGGACAGGCCTCGCGCGGCACGGTGGTGTCGAGCACGAAGTCGGCCTGGCTCGCCAGATATGATGACTTGTTGCCCACGATGGCAACGAGCTTGTTTTTTCTGATCTTGATCAACGGTATCAACACCTTGATTTCAGGCGTCTCGCCGCTTTTCGAGACGATGATTACCACGTCGTCGTCGCGGATGATGCCCAGGTCGCCGTGGATGGCGTCGGCAGCATGCATAAACACCGCTGTGGTGCCCGTCGAGTTGAGCGTGGCGACGATTTTTTGCGCTATATTTGCACTTTTTCCTATGCCGGAAACGATGACGTTGCCTTTCGAATTATATATCAATTCGACCACTTTTTCGAAATCATCGGTGAGAAGTGACTTCAATCCTAATATCGAATTCGCTTCATTATCAATGACTTGCAGTGCAATTTCGCGTATTTTTTCCATCTTTGAAAAATTTTTTATTTTTTTCTTGCTTTATTAAAATGAAAAGTTATAACTTTGTAAAAATAACGATGCAAAGATAAGGATATTTTTTAAATGCATTAACTATGGCAAAAATTGATGAAAAAAGTTTACACGATTTACTGAAGAATGTCTTCGGATTTGACCAGTTCAAAGGCAATCAGAAGGCCATCATCAAGAGCATCTTAGCCGGAAACAACACTTTCGTGCTGATGCCTACTGGTGGCGGTAAGTCGTTGTGCTACCAACTGCCGGCCTTGATGAGCGAAGGCACGACGATTGTGGTTTCACCTCTTATTGCCTTGATGAAGAACCAGGTCGACATGATTCGTAACTTCGGCGCCGACACCGGCATCGCCCACGTGATGAATTCTTCGTTGTCGAAAGCCGAGCTGATGCAGGTGAGGGAAGACCTCGTGAGCAAGAAGACCAAGCTTCTCTACGTGGCACCAGAATCACTGACGAAAGAGGAGACGCTGGAGTTTCTGCGCGGCCTCGATATCGCTTTCTTTGCCATCGATGAGGCACACTGTATCTCCGAATGGGGCCATGACTTTCGTCCGGAATACCGCCGTCTGCGCCCTATCATCAACGCCATCAACCCGAAGCTGCCGATAATAGCTCTGACAGTCACGGCTACGGTGAAGGTGCAGCAGGACATCAT
>JAFZXR010000005.1 GCA_017616675.1 Bacteroidales bacterium | reverse complement strand
GATTGACGGTGTAGTGCGGTGTCCTTCACTGTTCTGAATGACTACCGGCTCACTGCCTTCCATTACTGAAACGCATGAGTTTGTTGTTCCTAAATCGATACCAATGATTTTTGACATAATTTTGTTCTCCTATATTTTATTATACTTTTTTGCCTTTTTGCGACAAAAGCAGAACAAAAACTATGCCAAAACGGGAAAAACTGACAAAATGTCATTTTTTACGGATTCGGATCGTGCACAAAGCCGTATTGCGGGAAGTCGTCTTCGATTCTGTTTCTCGACAGTTGGTTGATGCGATGGAACGAGCTCTTCGATATCCTCGACGACATTATGCCGATGCCGTTATCAATGTTGGAATAGTTCGGCACATCCTGGATGGCGCTTGTCGAGTTGGTGATGATATAATAATCGTAAAGCTCTTCGCCCATTCCTGAAATCTCGAGCTCAAAATCCTCATAGAATCGCTTCACTCCGATAGGACTGCATTCCCTCAGGTGTTGGTTTATCGCCAAGATGTCATACAAGGCGTCCGGAGTGTAAGTTATTGTATAATAAGGAGGTGTACTGTTCGATGAGAAGAGGTTGTCAGCCTTGTCGGAACCCAGAGGCCATCTTATCGTTTGACTGACGGTGTCGGTCGACCCCGGCATCAGCTCTTTGTAATGAAAATAACCGACAATCTCAAAATATGCGGCCGTCGACTTGTACATTGTGCTTGGGTCTTCGACAAACCATTCCAGGGTAAATTTCTTGATATTAAAATTAAGAATGGCGTTCGGTATAGGCTTTCTATAGCGGAAAGAGTTGATAGTCTTGGTTTTAGCGCTAATATTGACATTATCTTCCTTCCTTAAAATATTAAGAGTGTATTCCTTGCCTTCCAAAAGTTTCTTAGTGGTATAGTAATACGTCTGACGGCAACCGCTGTAAAACTGGGCGTTTTCATCGTATGGAATCCATTTCGAGATGGTGTCGAGCGTGACAGTCTGCGTCTGAGTGCTGCCATCAAAAATGCCCGAGAAAGTCACTTCAAGATCATCATAATTGTAGTTGTTGGCGTCATAATTGTGGGCCAATTGGCTGACATCGCCTATGAAGCTGTGCGTAATCTTAAAGAAATTGGTGTCGACACCCGCATCAAGCATGGCGTAAACTATGGTTTTGTCGCCGTCGTAGCTGTAGAGGTCGACCTTGTTGCTGCACGAATTGAAAATCAATGCGGCTATAGCGATTAATGTCAAAAACAACCTTTTCATTGTCAAAAATTTAACTCTCCACCGTCATCTCGACCGAGCGGAGAAATCTCATTCAAAACTGCAAAAATACAAAATTTTTAATTAATGAAGAAATAATTTTAAAGGTTAGGGTCGTAGACAAATCCGAAAGGATAATCGTTGGAAATCTTTTTCCTGCTAAGCTGATCTATCACAAAAAAGGCTTTGATGGTGGCGCGCGACGACAAAAGTCCTATGCCGTTGTCTATGTTCGAATAGTTTGGCACTTCGGGAATGATGCTCGTCGAGTTGTTGGCCACATAGTATTCGTACAGCTCATCGCCATATACCGACAGTCGAAATTCAAACGGCTCAAGCCAACGCTGTACGCCAATTGGAGTGTTGTTATTCAGATATTCATCATTTCCCAATTGAGTGAAAAACATCGACGGGGTGTAATGCATCGCATAAAAATTATATGTCGTGTTTTGCCATTCCTCGGCCTGCCCAGAGGCAATAGACCAAAGCATGTAACGGTCTACCGTGTCGGTGGCGCCCGGCATCAGCTCTTTGTAGTGGAAATAGGCGTTCATGTCGAAAAACCCCGCGTTGATGTTAGGGGCATTGTCATGATGCCGGCCAATCCACTGAACCTGATTGACAAGGTCCGACTGTAAGTTGATGTATTTCCCCAATGGCCTGATGATGCTGATTTCGCATATCGTCCTGGCCTTGGAACTGATGGTGACATCGTCGGCTTTTCTGTGAATGATAATGCTATATTCTTGATTTTCAATAAGTTTCTTGGTGGTGTAATAATAAGTCTTAGGGAATCCGTCGGTCATCAGCGTGATGGTGTCAAGCATAATGGTGTCGGGCTGGGGCTCGTCTCTGAAAAGACCGGCAAATCTGACATCTATGTCATCATAATTATAGTCATATTCATGTTCCAACGACGACTTGCTGATGCGGAAATAATTGGTGTCGGCATTCACCTCAAGCACCGAATACACAATGGTTGTGTCGCCATCATAACAATAAAGGTCGAACTTTGTGGTGCACGAGCATAAAAGCAATACCAATAGCGTTATTGGATAGAATTTTTTCATTTTAAATGATTAACCCGACAAAAGTACAAAAAAAATATCTATTTTTGCAAAAAATTTAAAGAAATGTATTTGTCTCATAATGCATCTTTGGTCACCACGCACGTGCTTCAGGAGATGAAGAACAAAGGTGAGAAAATAGCGATGCTCACCGCGTATGACTACACAATGGCGAAGATTCTCGACCAAGCTAATATCGACGTGATCCTTGTCGGCGACAGCGCTTCCAACGTCATGGAAGGCCATCCTACCACGCTGCCAATCACCCTCGACGAGATGATTATCTACGGTGCCTCGGTGGTCCGTGCCGTGTCGCATGCTATGGTGGTCGTCGACATGCCGTTCGGTACCTATCAGGGCAACTCGAAGAAAGCTCTGGAGTCGGCTATCCGCATCATGAAGGAGACCGGCGCCAATGCCGTGAAGATGGAAGGCGGCAAGGAGATTCTTGAGTCGGTGGAGAGAATCCTCTGCGCCGGCATCCCGGTGATGGGCCATCTCGGACTCACGCCTCAGAGCATCAACAAGTTCGGAACGTATGTGGTACGCGCCAAAGACGAGTATGAGGCCAACAAACTGCGTGAGGATGCTCTCCTGCTGCAGGAAAAAGGCGTTTTCAGCATCGTTCTCGAGAAGATTCCGGCCGCGCTGGCGACAGAGGTGTCGAAGTCACTGCACATCCCAACCATCGGCATTGGCGCCGGTCATGGCTGCGACGGACAGGTGCTTGTGCTGCAGGATATGCTCGGACTGAGCAACGACTTCTCGCCACGATTCCTGCGCCGCTACAACAACCTCTACACCAGCATCAAAGACAGCGTCCACGCCTACATCAACGACGTGAAGGAAGTGACGTTCCCGAATGACGCGGAACAATACTAATTTCCCCGTCATTTCGACTGGAGTGAAATGAAATGAAACGGAATGGAGAAATCCTCCAACAACGAAAGCTTATTCTAAAAAGGATTTATTCGCCTCTGGCGAATGCTTTCGCGAGCTCAGGTCTCGACTTCGCTCGAAATGACGAATCCAACGGAACTTCTAACTATGAGAATTAACGATCGCATTCTTTTTGAAGACAATCACTTAATAATAGTGAATAAGCTCCCGAGCGAGATCGTCCAGGGTGACAAAACCGGTGACGTTTGCCTCCTCGACGACGTGAAGGCTTACATCAAGGAGACAAAAAACAAGCCGGGCGAGGTGTTCGCAGGCTTGGTGCACCGTCTCGACCGTCCTGTCAGCGGTGCTGTCATCTTCACCCGCACCAGCAAGGCGCTCAGCCGAATGACGACGATGGTGAAAGACCGCAATTTCCACAAGACGTATCTCGCCATCGTGAAAAACCGTCCGCCTAAAGATGCCGACGAACTCAACGATTACATGGTGAAAAACGAGGCTCAGAACAAGTCGTACATAGTGAAAGAGGGAACAAGCGGAGCAAAGTTGGCAACCTTAAGATATCGTGTGGTTGGAAAATCTGACAATTACTATCTCCTTGAAATAGAATTACTTACTGGTCGCCATCATCAGATTCGATGCCAGCTGGCTCACATCGGCTGCCCCATCAAAGGTGACTTGAAATACGGCTACCCGCGCTCCAACCCTGATGCGTCAATCTGCTTGCATTCCTACAAAATCACTTTTGAGCACCCCACTTTAAAAACTCAGATGACAGTGACGGCTCCGATGCCCAAAGGAATGCCCTGGGACGCCTTTCAGTCGTAATGTGTCACTCACTTCGTTCGTGAAATGTGCTGCTTCGCAGAATGTGGAGGCTTCGCCTCATGGCCGAAGGCCATCACATTTGCCGCAGGCACACATTGTCGCGTAGCGACCACATTAAAAAACAATCAAAAGATATTCCCTTGGTTGACTGAGGAATTCAATTTCCTCGTCACTCAACTCAAACATATTATCCCTCACAATCAGCATCTGCATTCCCGGCTTGAAAACGAGTTTCCAAGGAAATTCCTCAAGCAGGTTTCCTTCGCAGTTGAGATCAATCAGCGACGGCATCTCCGACATGTCTGGCATCGAAATCAGCTTGTTGTAACCCACTCCGAGGCGCTCAAGCGAGTCCATCTCCACAATCCAATCCGGAATTGTCAGAATTTTGTTGTGATGGATGTAAAAATAAGTCAGATTCTTCAGATTTCGCAGCGTATCGGGAATTGTTTCGATTTCATTATAAGAGAAATATAAATATTTTAACTTATCGTAATTGCCAATAAAATCAGGTATTTCCTTGATGTGATTCTTATAAAAGTCGAGATGCTGCAGATTTTCAAAACCTGAAATTTCTTCGGGAACCGTCACAAACTCATTTTCATAAAAAATCAGATGATGCACCTGCTTCAAATCGGCGAACGAAGCCGGCAGTGAGCGCAACTTGTTTTTACCCAAATTGAGATTCGTGCATTGCAAAATGCCAATGTTTTCGGGCAATTTCTCGATATTATTACCTCCAATCGACAGCTTTTTAACCTTCGAAGCATGCTTGATATCTGATTTCGACAGTTTCAATCGGTTATGATTCAAATCAAGACTCCGCAGACTGTCAAGATCGGCGATGAAACTCGGAATATGCTTTATTTGATTGTGCTCCAAGTCAAGATGTTCGAGGTTTTTGCAGTGCCGGATGCTTGGCGGAATGCGCTTGAAATCGTTGTCAAAGAGTTTTATCGAAACGATATTATTGTTTTTCGGAAAATTGATTCTTCTCAGGCCGCATTGCTCGATGATGACGGTGCGCAGACTGTCGGATGCCAGCAGCTTTTTGTCGATTTTCCTGATGTTTTTGTTGGTTATCATCAGTGTGCCGTCTACAATTTCTGCAGAAAACGAGGCACTTGACGAACGTTGCGATGCACAAGAAAAGAGCTGCAACAATGTCAGAAAGAGGATTAATATTTTAATGGCTAATCTCATGATTTTATTTGCAATCGGCTGCGCTTATGGCTTTTAGTGCCCTTTGCAGAAATGCGACCTACCACAGGGTACTGTTGAGCATTTCGAAAAGGGCATTAAAAGCACTTCATAGAATTACTATTTTTTCACAAAAGTAATCTCCTCGATGCCGCAATCGTCCTTGAAGTCATAGAAATTGACAACGATGCTCTTCTCTTTCACCACGAAACCGTACGGTGGCTGGGCCTCTCCGAGGTCGCTGCCGTCAGGATTCTTCGGCTGGATAGAGCCTGTCGACTTGCCGTCGAAGGTGTACTTGAAGTCGAGAGCCACATCTTTGAAGACAACAGCCTTTTCGCCATTTTGCTCGGCTACGAGCTTCATCACAAACAAACCGTCGTTGTCTTGGTAGAAACTCATTGTCATGAACATGTCGTATGTCACTCCGTCCATGACACCTATGCCTCTGCCTTCCCAGTTTGTTCCCGAAAGGGCAGTCACGGCGGACTCGCCATTAAGTTTGAAAACAATTGGCAACGTGTACTGCACCCTGACAGGCTTTCCTTCATTCATGCCAGGTGTCCATCTCGGCATCGCTTTGACAACTCTAACTGCCTCATTGTCAAGCTCTTCGCATACGCCACGCAAGACATTTACATTGGTAACACTACCGTCTTTTTCAACAACGAAGCCGATAAAGACTCTGCCTTCCTGTTTGTTTTTCTTTGCCGATTCCGGATATTTAAGATTTCCTCTCAAATAATCCATCATAGCGTTGACTCCGCCAGGAAATTCAGGTGCTTCCTCAACAGCTTCAGCATAAATTTTCGAATCGTCCTTCATAATGCCACCGGCAAAATTTATGTCGAAGTCCTTACCGTCGATTTTAACGCTCAAACTATTGTGTTCGTCGTGGTTCTTAACAGCGTAAAACTCATGGTTTCCAAGCATTAAAGTGGTGTCGTTCTTAATGCTGTTGAGGTCAAGATAGTATTGTTGCCCGTCAACGTTAATCTCAAAAGGTTCAGGAACTGAGAGATAAGTCCCGTCACTCAATTTGAAAGTGATTATGTTGCCAGTTGCCGCCAGGGTTTCGGTTTTTACCGTCTGCTCCGAGGAAGATGTTTTATCCTGACCGTTTGATTTGCAGTTCGCGAACAATAACAAGGCGAACAGTGGGAGGGTAAGTAATGCCTTGATTACCACGCCCTTGGCTTTTTTGCTTTGAGTAATCATTTTGATTCTTTTTTTGGTTAATAAAAAACTGAAGTTATTGCTCATGTTGCTGAAATCGACGGCCGTGCACTG
>JAFZXR010000073.1 GCA_017616675.1 Bacteroidales bacterium | reverse complement strand
TCATCGATGAACAGTATCACCTCGCCATCGCTCTCCACTACTTCTTTGATGACCGATTTCAGACGTTCCTCAAACTCGCCCTTGTACATTGCACCTGCGATAAGTGCGCCCATATCAAGGGAATAGACCTTCTTCGACTTCAGGTTTTCAGGCACATCGCCGCTCACGATACGCTGCGCCAGACCTTCAGCGATTGCAGTCTTACCCACACCAGGCTCACCTATTAATATAGGGTTGTTCTTGGTACGCCTCGACAGAATCTGAAGCACTCGACGGATCTCTTCGTCACGGCCGATAACCGGGTCGAGCTTGCCTTGAGACGCGAGCTCGTTGAGGTTACGCGCGAACTTGTCGAGAGCCCTCTCCTGTCCGTTCTGTTGATTGTTAAATTGGTTGTTATTCATTGTTTTTTCTCCTTTCTATCGTTTTTCTTGAATTACATCAAAAAGTAATCCAAAAGGTAAAATCGGAAATTTTGACATAATAAATGACATTTTGACACTTTTCACAATAATTATTATTTTTATTCATTAATAAAGAAATTTTAGTATCTTTGCAAATTAAACTCATTGGAAAATGAAAATACTGTCTTCGACATATAAATTCATCGTTTTAGCTATCGCTATCTTATTCTCTATCAACGAGATAAAGGCGCAATGCGAGATTACGGCCGACAAGCCGATGCCAGTGTGCTACAACACCGAGCTGTTTCTCAGCGTCGAATTCAACACCAACTACTCGTATGCCTGGACGCACAACGGCGACACCATAAGCGATGGCCCGTCGGCCTTGGTGAGAATCACTGAAAACAACTCAGAATACAGCGTTTTTATTTGGAATACAGTCACAGGTGCCAATGTTTGCCAAAACAGCATTGTAGTAACGATGAGGCCGAAGTTTAACATTGATTTTGAACAACTTGCGCTCACATGTTCGGATAAAAACGACGACAACGGCAAGACTGCACGCGCAAGGGCGACAGCATCGGGAGGCGGCTACACCTCGTTTACCTATCATTGGAACGCCCCCATCCTGCCGATTCAATACATGGACGATCCGCAGGTGGCGATAGGCCTGAGCGCTTACACCAACTACACCATGACGGTGACCAATGAATACGGCTGCCAGCAGACCGATACCGTGAGTTTGAGGGCTTATATGAACCCGAATATCGAGATTTTATCCGACCCGGCCGACACCGTTTACCTTGATAATCCGTATGTTACGTGGTGGTTTAACAACAAAGACACCATCTATGAAGGCTACGAAGGACCTATCGAGATATCCAATTTCTTCTGGGAATTCGACGGTTATGAGAACACTTTCACCAGTTCGAGGCCTAAGGTGGCATTCTCGGAGGAAGGTCACGGCGGCGCCCGACTGACCGTTACCAACGACTATGGCTGTGACACGACTTTCAACGATTATGTCACGGTATTGCCAGTAAAACTTAAGGTTCCCAACATCTTCACTCCTAATGGCGACGGCATCAACGACTATTTCGAAATCGGCTATGGCGAAGACGGACGACCTATCAACGACCTGAACCAGTATTTCCTCAGCCACAAGCTGGTTATCTTCAACAGATGGGGCAAAATAGTCTATGAATCAACGGATTACAAGAACGACTGGGACGGCGGCAAGCTTCCCGACGGCACATATTTTTACGTTTTGGATTGCAAGGGAAAGACACAGAATTATAATTATAAAGGTAGCGTAATGATTTGGAATTCAGGACGTTAGTTTATTAGTTTAAAAGTTTAGAAGTTTAGAAGTTTAATAGATGAAAAGGTTATTATATATAGCATTTATTGCAGTTTTGATGTGGTCTTGCGATGATAACGACGGCAAGATCAACACTGGTTTGGTGAATAATCCGGCTTCGGCGACTGAGAGTGCCAACTCGAAGGAGCCGAAGATCGAGTTCGCAGCCTATGAACACGATTTCGGCAAGATGATTCAAGGCGAACAGGTGTCGTTTACCTATAAATTCAAGAACACAGGCAACGCCCCGTTGATCATCACAGCGGTTGAAAAGACCTGCGGATGCACCGATACCAAATTCCCGAAAGAGCCTATAAAACCAGGTGAAGAAGGCGGAATCACAATCACCTACGACAGCAAAGGCCATAAAGGATTTCAAAACAAACGCGTCATAGTGAAGGCCAACACCAACCCTTCGGAGACAATCTTGAAATTCAAGGCTCAGGTGCAAACCATCGACAATTTTTAAATTTTATATTTTGAATTTTAAATCTTAAATTATTGAATATGAATACATTAAGCATTTTACTACAGGCGGCTCAGCCACAACAACAAGGCGGCGGCTATTCAGCACTCATCATGATTGCTTTGATCTTCGTGGTGTTCTGGCTTTTCTTCATCCGTCCACAAAACAAGAAACAAAAAGAGGAACAGAAGTTCCGCGAGGCATTGCAGAAAGGCGACGACGTTGTGACCATCGGCGGCATCCACGGCAAGGTGGTTGAAGTCAAGGCCACGACAATTATGATGTCGGTCGACAACAACGTGAAAATCGAAGTCGAGAAGTCGGCAATCGTTGCTCAACCAGCTCAAGTTCCTCAAAAATAATACCTTAAAGTAATACTTTAAGTAAGATGGCAAAAGTAGAACAGAATCATGGATTTAGGCGTTTCAGCGGAATGATATTTTTCATTCTGGTGGCGGCCACATTATGGCTTATAATCAAGCTGTCGGACACCTACACCGTGACCGTTCCTTTTGCCATTAATTATGTCGACATCCCTGCCTCGATGCTCATCGAAGACAGCGATCAGGAGGTCAACGCGACGGTGACAACAAGCGGTTTCAAGTTGCTGAATTACTATTTCAAAAACAAGAAAAACCGTAAGGTCGACATCTCGCTGAAGGATGCAAAATATAAGAAAATCGACGAAAAGATTTACTCGTACAGCAGTCGTTTCATCATCGACGCAATTGCCGATTTTCTTGCATCGAGCGCCAACGACATCCTCTTGACCGACGATGTGCAGTATTTCAACATGAGCCGTCTGGCCTCGAAAAAGGTGAAGATAGTGCCGGAGACCAATTTCCAGTTCGAGAAGCAGTACAACTACTACGGCGAACCTACGGCAACGCCCGATTCCATTATCATTTACGGCTCGGTGGACGATGTCAACAAGACCAAAGAGATAAGGACCAAAGTCATCACGCTGAAAAACGTGAACCAAAATGTAGTAACCACGGCAGAAATCGACTTAGACGAGGCGCTGACAGCCGAAATCGAAGAGGTGGAAGTATCAGTAAATGTTGAGAAATACACCGAATCGGAGGTTGTCGTTCCGATAGAGATCCCCGAAAATCTCAACATGCACCTCTACCCTAACAAGACCAACGTGCGCTACATCGTGGCGATGAAGGATTACGCCATCATTAACAATATGTCGTTCAAGGCTTTAGCCGACACCACCGACATGTTTTTGAGCGACGTGCTGCCTGTGCGACTCGTGCTGTTCCCAAACAACACGCAGATCATCGACATCGACCCGAAAGAAGTGGAATACATCATCGTGAAATAATGAAAAGAATCGGCATCACCGGCAACATCGGCAGTGGCAAGAGCTACGTGTGCAAGATGTTCGAAAACCTCGGCATTCCGGTGTTTTATTCCGACGATGAGACCAAAAAACTTTACTTGATTCCATCTGTTAAAGAATTGATAATCAATCGTTTCGGAGAAGAAGTATATTTCGAAGACGGCACTCTTAATAAGAAGCTACTCTCCTATCATCTTTTCAAAAACGAGGAAGCGATGCGGTTTATCGAGTCGGTGTTATATCCGGCCTTGGACAAGCGTTTCGACGAGTGGTGCGATGAGCAGAAATCGCCTTATGTGCTTTATGAATCAGCGATTTTATTTGAGAAAAATTATCAGAAATTCTTTGATAAGATTATATTTGTTTCAGCGCCCGAAGACCTTCGTTTACAACGTGTTATGCTTCGCGACGACTGCACCGAAGAGAATGTCCGTTCGAGGATGCGCCTGCAGTTAAGCGAAGAGACAAAGATTTCGAAAGCCGATTTTGTGATTTATAACGATGGAAACAAGCCGGTAAAGCCACAGGTTGAAGCCATCAATAAGCTTCTATGTTGCTGATACACAACGGTCCGCGACTCTCTTCAAAGTTTATTGCAAGTTTATCGAGTTCAACAGGATTGAAACGGACTATTCGTTTATAACCCACCGTCGTTGTCTCATCTAAAGTATTGATTCTAAACCATTTACCATCCTTACAACCTTCCAGATAAAACGACTTCACCCTTTGGCCAAGCTTCACATATTCCTGAATCATCACTTTGCTAAGCGTGACGGGCTTTTCGAATGAAAATGTTATTGTTCCGTATGGATAGTCATCGTCGGTAGCCCAATACGTCTCAGGATCATTATCATTTGCCTTGGAAGCAGCAAAACGCCTACCCCGTTCATTATCGGCATTGACTTTTGCATCGGCTAACTTATTGTCATTCAATTCGTTAGAAATAGCATTATGGAACTCAATGGCACGTGCTGAGTCGATTGGATGAATCTTTCCGTTAAGGGCGATAGGAAAATTAAGCAGCAGATTGGAATTATGCCCGACGCTGTTGTAATAAATATCGCATAACTCATTGACAGTCTTCACTTTATCGTCTTCACTTTCGTGATAAAACCAGCCTGGACGAATCGAGACATCCACCTCTGCGGGAACCCATTCAGCGCCATTTTCGGTCACATTACACCAGTTTGTAGGCGCGGAATAGCCTTTTTCGTTGCCAATCCATCGAACGGTCTGATACGGCCCGCCGAATATCATCGCCGAAGGATTTCTCATCAGCACGATTTCTTTTGCGCCATAATAGTCGTAGTATTTTTCATGATCGATCTGACGTGTCTCACATGCGCCACCATAGTAGCCATCGCCTCCGTTTGCCCCGTCGAACCAGAACTCGAACAAAGTACCGTAATCAGTCGCAAGTTCCTGAATCTGTTGGTGATATGTCTCGACATATTCGGGATATCCGTAGCGGGAATTATGCCTATCCCAAGGAGAACAATAGATTCCAAACAAAAGTCCTTGTCTTCTGCAGGCTTTGGAAAGCTCTTTGACGACATCGCCTTCGCCATTTTTATAAGGTGACTGCGAAATGTTGTAATCGGTTGATTTTGTTGGCCAAAGACAGAATCCGTCGTGATGTTTCGCAGTAAGGATGACGCCTTTCATGCCAGCGGCTTTCAGCGTTGCAGCCCATTGGTCGCAATCGAGGTTGGCGGGATTGAAAGTAGCAGCCGGAGTGTCGCCGTAGCCCCATTCCAAATCGTTGAAAGTATTCAAGCCAAAGTGGATAAAGGCATACGTCTCGAGCTTCTGCCATTCGAGCTGATCCTCAGTAGGAACTGGATAAATCGGCTCTGGAGACTTCACACAGGAAGTCAAAGTAAGGGCTAATATTATGGTCGGAATTAATCTTTTCATGTCACAAAAATACAAAATTTTCTTGTTTTTTTGAAAAATCATTTCTATTTTTGTAGGTTAAATAAATTTTGAAATTAATCTTTAAAAATTATAGAAATGAAAAAACTTTACTTCACTATTTTAGCATTGATGATTAGTGCGATGGCTTTTTCGCAAGTCATTGTTAATGAAGGATTTGAGACTGGCAACACTGTCGAGCAGACACCTGTCGGATGGATTAGCAGCGATAATGGCTGGAAGGCCGGCATCACCATCCCGGACGACAACACAGCCCGTGGACGTAAGCCACATACAGGCGACTGGTACATGTACGCCACCTACAATACCGATGTGTGGGGATATAAAGAGATTCAAGTGACGGCAGGCGAATACTATCGCGTTTCGTTTTGGTATGTCACATGGCATACCGACCACTTCAACCTTGAAGTCAAAGCCGGCACGAACCCCAATCCGTCGAATATGACAATAAATGTTGTACCGATGTTTATCATCGACAACACTGAATATCAACAGGTTTCGGGAGTTTTTCAGGCCACGGCTACAGGAAGCTTTTATGTCGGTTTCCACAGCACAGCCAATAATTTTGCATGGTATCTGTCGATCGACGACGTTGTGATTGAGCACACAGCGCAATATTGTTTCTCGGTTGAGCAGCTTACACCAGACACCACAGCATATTTCGGCGAATCGGTATACCTGCGTTTCCTGCTCAGCAACACAGGATCGCAAAACGACACTTATCAGTTTGCAAGCACCGGTTCGTTGCCTGTGGAGTTTTATCAGAACGGCACACAGGTGACTCAAGTCAACCTGGCTTACAACACCTCCACCGAGATGGTCGCAAAAGCTACTATACCAATGAATCTTGGCAATGGCGAGACCATTCATGCTACTTTCGATGTCACGTCGTCGAACTCAGCTCCTACGCAATCGGCCGACTACAGCATCACGGCTTTGGCGCCTGTCAGCACCTACCCATTGACCGAGGGCTTCGAAGATGAGACATTCCCTCCTGAGGGTTGGCAAAATGTTGCAACAAACGGCAGTTATGTCTTCGAACGCAAGACTTCCAACGACTGGCCAGCGTGCACGCCACATGACGAGAGCGCCGCGATGGCTCGTTTCTACTGCTACACAAGCCCTGCAGGCAGTTCGGCCAATCTGATCTCACCGAAGCTGCAGCTAAGCGCTACCGACAACACCGTGCGTTACTGGATTTACCGTAACTTCAACAATAACATCAACCGTCCTGACAGAATCAACGTGTACTACTCCCCGACCACCGATATCAACGACGGCACCTTGCTCGGCACCGTACACCGTAACACCATGATGGAACCTGTGGCCGGCGAAACGAGCGACTGGTATGAATACACCTACACCTTCGACAGTCCGGAAGGCTACGGTTTCGTGATCTTCGAGGGCGTGAGCGGCTACGGATGGAACCTCTGCATCGACGACATCTACATCAACTCGACATCGCAAGACAACGACCCGCCAACAGTAGTGTGGCTTAAAGGCACTCAGACATGGGCCGACACCCCGATGAATATCTCGCTGAGAGTCTACGACGAGACTGGCGTACCGAACCAGATGCAAGCCACCTATACCGTTAACGGTCAAGCATACGACATCACGCTGAATAAGACCAACAAGGCCAACTATGACTTCACGGCGACCTTGCCGGCACAAGCCAACCATACCACTGCGAGCATAGTGTTCCACATGGTCGATGACCTCGGACATTCCGCCGATTCCGAGCCATACGCATTGCACTGGGATTGGCAGGCACCGTTGTTGCTCGAAGGCTTTGAGGGCGAGCAGTTCCCTCCAGCGGGCTGGTCGATACAGTCGCTTAACATGAGCTGGTTTACATGGTACAGATTCAAAGCTGAATATGCCACCAACTATTTCGGTGAAGAATACTATGTGGTGCCTCCGCAAGGCGAGCGTATGGCCGGCGTTGAATGGGATGAATCGGAAGAATGGGGACCGCAGGACGAGGCTCTTGTGACACCTTTACTGACAATCAACCGCCCGACAGCGCTCACATTTGAGACCTTCTGCCAATACGGCATAGCGGAATACTATGACCATTATAAAGTCGATGTTTTGAATACAAGCACAGGCGAATGGAATACTCTCTGGGATGCAGTAGACCAGCCGGAGTGGGTCAATCAGTTCCAAGAACCCGTTCAGCTCGACCTCTCGGCATACCAAGGACAAAATATCAAACTAAGATGGCGCGCACATAACAACGGCAGCGATATCCTGACATATTCGTGGTTTATCGACAACGTGAAAGTCGTGCCTACCGACACGCTCTCTTCGGTCAACGAGAACTATCTTGAGACAAAGATGTATCCTAACCCTGTCGATAACATATTGAATATCAATACAGAAGAAGATATTCAGAGCATCAGCATCTATAATGTTCTTTCCGTCAAGGTTATGGAGATGACCATTAATAATAAGGAAGCCGTCATCGACCTGTCTGATCTTGAATCGGGATTGTATTTTGTTGAGATTATTGGCAAAAACGAAAAGAGCATCAAGACATTTATCAAGAAATAATGGATATAAAAGCTATAAAAGACAAGTTTAACTCGTTGTTTGGCAATGAGTTACGCGTTTACACCTCGCCTGGTCGCGTGAATCTGATTGGCGAGCATACCGATTATAACGGCGGCTTTGTGTTCCCGGGAGCCATCGACAAAGGCATTTATGCAGCGATAAATCCTAACGGAACTGATAAAATAAGAGCCTACTCTATTGATTATCAGGCAAAAAGCGAGTTCGGAATGCGTGAGGAAGACGCTCCGAAAGAACCTTGGGCAAGATATATCTTCGGTGTCGTGCGAGAGATGCAGAAACGCGGTTTTCAGCCGAAGGGATTCGACACCGTGTTTGCCGGCGATGTGCCGCTTGGCGCGGGAATGTCGTCGTCAGCGGCCTTGGAGAGTACCTTCGCATTCGCGTTGAATGACATCTATGATTTGGGCATAGACAAATTTGAGTTGGCACGCATCGGACAGTCGACCGAGCATAACTATTGTGGTGTGAAATGCGGCATCATGGACCAATTTGCCTCTATTTTCGGTAAGAAAGGCCATTTGATGCGGTTGAATTGTGCCACCATGGAGTTCGAGTATTTCCCATTTGATCCGAAAGGTTACAAGGTCGTTTTGCTCGACACTGTGGTGAAACACGAGCTGGCGTCGTCGGCCTACAACAAACGCCGTGAATCGTGTGAAAATGCTTGCGCTCACATTGCAGCTAAGCATTCGGAGGTGAAATATCTCAGCGACGCAACTATGCAGATGCTCAATGAGGTGAAAAACGAGATTTCTAGCGAGGATTACATGCGCGCAAAGTATGTCATCGGCGAAAAACAGCGTGTCTTGGACGTCTGCGATGCCCTTGAAAAAGGCGATTACGCTACTGTCGGCGACCGCATGTACGGCACGCATTACGGCATGAGCAAGGAATATGAAGTGAGCTGTGAGGAGCTCGATTTTCTGAATGATATCGCGAAAGAATGCGGTGTTACAGGCTCACGTGTGATGGGCGGCGGCTTCGGCGGATGTACGATAAACCTTGTAAAAGAAGGACTTTACGATAAGTTTATCGCCACAGCGAAAGAGAAGTTTTATAAGAAATTCGGTCATGAGCCGAAGGTTTATGATGTAGTGATTTCTAATGGGGCTAGGAGAATAGAATAAATTTTAATACAATGAAACCAACATTATTAGTTTTAGCAGCTGGAATGGGTTCACGATATGGAGCCCTGAAGCAGATGGACGGTGTAGGTCCAAACAATGAAGCGATTTTGGATTATTCGATTTACGACGCAAAGCGCGCAGGATTCGGAAAGGTCGTGTTTGTGATTCGTAAAGACTTTGCTGAGGCTTTCGAGAAAGTGAACAGCAGCGCGAAGTTCGGAATCCCTGTGGAATATGTCTACCAAGGACTGGAATGCCTTCCGAAGGGCTATAAAGTGCCTGAAGGCCGTGTAAAACCTTGGGGAACAGGTCATGCAGTGCTGATGGCAGCCAACGTCATCAAGGAGCCGTTTGCGGTGATTAACGCCGACGATTTCTACGGCAAAGAGGCATTTGAGGTGATGGCTAAATACCTTATGGAATGCGATGGCAAGAAAGGCGCCTATTCGATGGTAGCTTACAAGCTCCAGAACACCTTGTCGGACTTCGGTACCGTTTCAAGAGGCGTTTGCACAAGCAACAGATGCAACTATCTGCAGACAATCGTGGAGCGCACTTCAATCGCAAAAACTGCGGGAGGTGCAGCATACACCGACGAGACTGGTGAGCACTCTCTCCCACTCGACACCTTGGTATCGATGAACTTCTTCGGTTTCACGCCAGATTTCTTGGGCTATCTCGAAGACGGCTTCAAGACATTCTTGGATGGTCCGGCACAGACCAACATCAAAGCCGAATTCTACATTCCATTGATGGTCAATAACTTAATCAACGACAAAAAGGCAAAACTCAAAGTGTTATCGAGCGACGCCGTCTGGTTCGGAGTGACTTACAAAGAAGATAAGCCGGATGTAGTGAAGAAGATTCAGAATCTTATCGACAAAGGTGTTTATCCTAAAGTATTATGGAAGTAATTATACGGAAAACTATGTAAAAAATTGCGCCTGTGAGACCTCGAGGGCTCACCCAAAGCAATTTTTACATAGTTTGAAGTTAAAAATCAATATCAAATTATGGCAGAAAAAGCAAAACAATGGGGTGCCATCATAGTGATGATAGCCCTCTTCGCGATGATAGCCTTCGTGACTAACCTATGTTCACCTATGGCAGTTATCGTCAAAAACCAGTACGGTGCGAGCAATTTCCTTTCGCAGATTGGCAATTACGGCAACTTCATCGCTTATCTCATCATGGGTATCCCTTCGGGTATGCTCATCAAGCGGTATGGCTATAAAAAGACTTCCCTGATTGCCCTCGCCGTGGGCATCATCGGTATTCTGGTCCAGTGGGCCAGCGGCCGTCTGGGCTTCGGCGTCTATCTGATCGGCGCCTTCATCTGCGGCTTCTGCATGTGCATGCTCAACAC
>JAFZXR010000072.1 GCA_017616675.1 Bacteroidales bacterium | reverse complement strand
CCAAGGAGTTTGATCTGTTTGGCACCCGTGGCGGCATCAGCGTAGTTGACGTCGACCGAGGGGTTGGTGGAGAAGCTCTCGCCGAGGTTGCAGCAAGCGGCGCGGCATAATTCCGTCGACGTAGTGATCTCAATGTTTTCAGCTCCTTTGGCTTTCAGTCGGCCCGGACGCTGCGCCTTAACCACCACGTCGTCGAGAGTTATCTCGCCACGCAACGTAATCTCCACATAATCAATATCTTTGCAAGAAGTAGTGTCATTTGTAAAACCGACAAAAGATGTAACCAACGAGTTGTTATCCGCCTCTCTCTTCAGAGTGAAACGGCCTTGAATGTCGGTCGTTGTGCCGATATTCATTCCCATCCACACCACGTTGGCGCCAACCAGCACATTACCAGCATCGTCCTTCACGACGCCACTCACCTGCGAAAATGAGGTTATCGCGAGGAAAAAGAATAATATCGATGATAATAGTTTTTTCATTTAAAGTTTGTTTTCGTTGATGGAGGATTTCTCGACTACACTGCGTTTCGCTCGAAATGACGAATTCTATCTATTATTTCGTTTATCTCTTTTGAAATTTTCAACCTATATATTATTGCCAATCCGATAACCACTAAAATGACGGTTCGGAGGGTCGCTTCGATGAGTTTTACGACGACTCTCGCATCCTTAAAGTAATTATAGATTTTGATATATATTCAGATGATAACCAATTTATTACAAATAATAATCCTATCACTAAAACCACCACAATTTCTTTCCATGAGAAGGGCGAAATTCCAGTCTTCCAGATGATGAGCGAAAGCAGGAAAAGATAGTAAATCGAGAACGAAATTATCGACGACCAGGCCGCTCCCGTCATGCCGAGAACGGGTATCAGACTGTTGTTCAGAACTATCGCGCTGACGGTGAGGATGGCAGTGAAGATCAGCTGCAGGTAATACCAGCGCGAATAGCTCAAAACGGTTACGCCGATATTCAGCGAAGAGTTGACCAGCTTGGCTAATCCGAGGAGGAAGAACACCCATTTGCCGTCGACGTATTTGTCGCCATTCGGCAGCAGCTCGAAGAACAGGTCGATATTGATCCAGATAATCAAAAAGACGAACGCTCCGGCTATCAGCTGATGCAGTGAAACGCTCTTGCAAATCTCCGCAGCACGTTGATTATCATTGTCTTTCATCGCCTGCGAGATGATTGGGCG
Source organism: Bacteroidales bacterium (assembly GCA_017616675.1). The sequence goes on along the minus strand of JAFZXR010000072.1, from coordinate 28,736 downwards.
TGATATTGCCGACACCGAACGGTAAGGCATCTCCACCAAGTTTGCCATATACGACGCGATGGCGTAGATACCGGTAATTGTGAGTCCCAGCTGCGCCGTGATGAAGAACGAGTTCAAGCTCGGGATGATGTTGCCAATCACTGCCGCCACCGTCAAAAACAGGGTGTAAAACATGAAATCACGGCGCAGCCAGTGCGTGATATGTCCGGGTTCAATCTTGAATGATATCTTCGATAACTTCAGTAAGTAAATGATGTTCAATAACATAGCCAATGCATATGCGATGCAGAGGCCAATCACCATGCAGTCGAGGTCGATGACTTTGGTGATGTAAAGAATGTAGTCGATTAAAGTGAAAAGCCTCACTCCCACCTCTCTCACGAACTTCGGAACCACTATGCGCATCAAGATGTTGGCGTTGGTTTCGAACACCGTCATATACAGCATGAAGAACGCCATCGGGACGACGAGGTAGATGTAGTCGACAAAGAGCGCCGACTTACCCGAAAACATCCCGATTATCGTGGTTTTAAAGGCGAAGAAGAGGATTGTGAAGATGGTGAATCCGATGGCCGGCACTATCACCGTCCAGCCGAAGAAGCCGTGGTCGCGACTCGCATCATCGCGGAAATACGGGTAATAACGCAGAGCCGAAGTGTTGGTGCCGAGAGCGCCGAGTCCCGAGAGCAAGATGGCGGCATCGGCCATGACGCGTGTCAAGCCGACCTCCTCCTGCGTGAGATATTTCGTCATCACGAAGAAGGTGGTGATGAACCCCACAGCCACGCCGAGGTAGTTCATCAAAGTGCCCTTAATGCTCTGTCGTACTACTATTCCCATCAGCTCTTCAAGATTCGTTTGATGAAGTTACGCGTCGGATAACTCCTTTCGTTGAGGACGTGATAAAGCTCGCTCATCAACGGGAAGTTATTCGTATCTATTTGATTGTCAATAAGTTTCTTATAAAAAATATCCACTGCGATGCGGCCTTCGAGCACCACGCTGTCGGACATGCAGCTGTTGAAGAAGCCCTTTCCGATGAGCAGTCCGAGCGTGCGGTTGCGACTCATATCGTTGAGTGATGTAAGTGAGAAATCGCCGAATCCGCAGTAGTTGTACATCGTCGCCTCCTCGCCTCCGAAAATCGTCATCAGCTGTCGCATCTCATTGAGTGCCATGGTGATAAAAATAGAACGGAGGTTAGCCGAGTCGAAGTTGGCGTCGACGATACCTATCACGATGGCGTAGATATTTTTCAGGATTGAAGCATATTCCACGCCGGTGACATCGTAGGTGAAATCGGTGCGAATCGGGGTGCCGTCGAACACATCGGTGATGATTTTATAGAGAGTCTCGTCGTTGGTTGCCGCTGTGAGGCCGGTATCCTGACGATTGATGATTTCGCGAGCAAATGAAGGGCCTTTCAGCGTCATGAACGGGTTGAAGATAAACGACTTGATACTGTCGGGGATGATTTGGTCGCCGCTTCCGAAACCCTTGGCCAGGTTGACGATGAGAGCCGTCGGGTTGATATATTCTTTATTTTCCTGAAGATAACCCACCACGGCCGTCGAAGGAATGGCGAGGAAGATGACGTTGGCTTCGAGAAGCACGTTCTTGTCGTTGGTCGCCCTGAGGTTCTCATTCAGCTTGCATTTCGGGAAATAAGAAGTGTTGACATGCATGGTGTTGATCATCTCAATCACTTCATCCTCAATGGATAGCAGATATATCTCATCTTTATTTTTGGCTGCAAGTACATCGCCTATTGCTGTTGCGATGGCGCCGCTTCCGATAAATACTATTTTTCTCATTTTTCTTCTATTAATTTCTTTTCCGCTAGGAAAATAGAGGCATCGAGCTCATATCCGACGAGGACGATGATACAATTTACATACATCCACATCATAAAGATGATGAGACCGCCGATGGAGCCGTAGAGTGCGTTATAATTTGAAAAGTTGACGATATAATAGTTGAATCCTATCGTTCCGACGATAAACAGCAGCGTAAACATTATCGTTCCTGGTGTAAACAGTCGGAATTTCCTGTCTTTATCAGGATTTCCGAAGTAATAGAGCACCGCTATGGCCACAAGAAGCACGAACACCGTGAGTAGCCAGCGACCGATATTGATAAGAGTGATTACGAAGTTGTTATAAAAATGGATGTAGTTGAAAAACCAAGGCAGGACGTCGTTTCCGATGATTATCAGGGCGATTGAGGTGATTAGCAGCGTACCGAGTATCAAAGTGGTTATCAAGCCGCCGCCGTACATCCTGATGATGTTCATCTTTCCGATGTGGTTGACGCCCATGTCGAAGCCGCGGAAGAAGGCGCGGATGGCACCTGAGGCAAAGTAAAAGGCCATGATGATACCTATCGACATGAGGGTGTTATGCTGATGCGACATGATCTCGTCGATGGTGCCCACTACCCTTCCAGCGATGTTTTGAGGCACTATTTTATGGATGAAGGCGACGATTGTCTCCTGCACGCCTTCGAGAGGCATATACGGGATGAAGGTGAAAAGCACCATCACGGCAGGGAAAATCGCCAAAAACACGTTGAAAGCCACGGCGGCGGCGCGGTCGGTAAGGTAACCTTTCGAGAATCCGTTGATGAAATACACCAGCACGTCGTAGAAAGGACGACCGTGGAATCCCGGGAAGGTGATGCCTTTAAGCCACGCTATCGTCTTGTCTTTCAATGCGATAGCCTTTTTTTCGTACTTTTTTACGTCAAATTTCATAACCAAACACTAAAACTTGCAAATATACAAAAAATTTAGTGATGTATTGTTTTTTTTCTTACTTTTGTAAAAAAATAGAAAATGGGAGAACATATTTCACACCCTGGCGTGGTGGTCGGGATTAACGACAAAGACATTGAAATTGAGATACTTAGCTCAAGCCTGTGCGGCTCTTGCGGCATAAAATCGGCATGTGGAATGTCGGAGATGCAGGAGAAACGTGTCACGGTGCCCAAGCCTGCCGACAAGGAGTTCATCGTGGGGCAGCCGGTGAAGATTGTCATGAATGCCAGTCAGGGCAACAAGGCGGCGCTTTTCGCATATTTCATTCCAGCCTTCCTCCTAGTCGCTATCATAGTGATTCTCAGCAACTTATCGATAAAAGAATGGCTCGCGGCGCTCGTCGGAATTGGAGTCATTGCGGTTTATTATCTGGTGTTGTATTTTTTCAAAGAACAATTAAAATCAGAATTTAAATACGAAATTCAATAAAAATCGTCATTTCGACTGAAGCGTAGCGAAAGGGAGAAATCCTCTTTTAGAATAAGCTTTTTCGGACGGAGGATTTATTCGCCCGTGGCGAATGCTCTCGCTTCGCTCGGGTCTCGACTACCATCTCACTGCGTTCGATGTCCGCTCGAAATGACGGGTGTTCCTCGTTAGTAATTAACGAGTTACATTTTTTGCATTTTTTCCTTGTTTTATAATAAAAATATTAGTAAATTTGCAGCGCTAAAAATATGTTTTGTTTTATGAGTAATGTTTTATTATGGTCCTTAGTGATTCTGGGCATTTTAGGAGGTGTCGCGGCGGTGATATTGTTCTTCGTCGCGAAGAAGTTCAAGGTTGAGGAGAACCCTCTCATCGACGAGGTGGAATCGGTGCTTGCCGGTGCCAACTGCGGTGGATGCGGTTTTGCCGGCTGCCGTAACTTCGCGGAGGCTTGTGTGAAGGCCGCTGCCGAGAAGCAGAGCTTAGCAGGCTTGAACTGTCCCAGCTCCGACATGTCGAAAGTAGCAGGATTGCTTGGACTTACCGCTACCGTTGCCGAGCCGATGATTGCTGTAGTACGTTGCAACGGTACTTGTGAGAACGCGCCATCGAAGGTGCATTATGAAGGAGCCGACATCTGCGGCTTCGCCAACACCCTCTACGCCGGCGAGAGCGGATGTCCTAACGGCTGCTTAGGGTTGGGCGACTGCGTGAAGAAATGTCAGTTCAACGCTCTCCACATCAACAAAGAGATCGGTCTGCCTGAGGTCGACGAAGAAAAATGCGTGGGCTGCGGCGCATGCGCCAAGGCTTGTCCGCGTGGTGTCATCGAGATCCGTGCCAAGGGTAAGAACAACCGTCGTGTGTATGTGGCGTGCAACAACACCGAGAAAGGCGCCGTGGCGATGAAGAACTGTAAGGTGAGCTGCATTGCTTGCCAGAAATGCTTCAAGACCTGTCCGTTCGAGGCCATCGAGATGCGCGGCAACCTCGCCTACATCGACTTCACGAAGTGCAAGCAATGCCGTAAGTGCGTCGAGGCCTGCCCTCGCGGAAGCATCCATGAGGTGAACTTCCCGCCAAGGAAGCCGAAGGTAGAGGCACCAGCAGAAGAAAAACCAGCAGAAGTTATTAAAGAACAATCAAACGAAAGTAAAGAATAAGGTATGAATCCAATTAAGACATTTCCAAAAGGTGGCGTTCATCCGGAAGAGAACAAGCTTTCGTCGGATCAGCCTATCATAACATTTGAGATACCGAAACAGGTGATCATCCCGCTCGGGCAGTGCCTCGGCGCACCTGCTGAGCCTATCGTCGCGAAAGGCGACAAGGTGAAGGTGGGACAGCTCATCGCCACGGCGAAGGGTTTCATCAGCGCCAACGTGCACTCGTCGGTGAGCGGCACCGTCAACAAGATCGACGAGGTGATGGACCACACAGGCTACCGCAAGCCTGCCATCTTCATCGACGTGGAAGGCGACGAATGGCTTGAAGGCATCGACACCAGCGACACCTTAATAAAAGATATCACACTCTCGAGACAAGAGATTATCGACCGCATCAAACAACATGGCATCGTGGGTCTCGGCGGCGCCACATTCCCGACATACGTCAAGCTGATGATACCGCAGGACAAGAAAGCGGAGTACGTCATCATCAACGCGGCGGAATGCGAGCCTTACCTCACCTGCGACAACCGTCTTCTGCTCGAGAAACCGATGGAGTTCCTCGTGGGCGTGAAGGTCATCATGAAAGCCGTCGACGCACCGAAAGGCGTCATCGGCATCGAGGTGAATAAGATCGAAGTGGCAAAGAAACTCGACGAGATCATCAAGAGCGACAAGTACTTCGAGGGCATCGAGGTGCAGCCGTTGAAGACAAAATATCCTCAAGGCGGCGAAAAACAGATCATCAAGTCGGTCACCGGACGTGAAGTCCCATCGGGCAAGCTGCCTATCGAGACAGGTTGCGTGGTCGTCAACGTGGCTTCGACATTCGCCATCTACGAGGCGGTACAGAAGAACAAGCCGTTGGTCTACCGCGTGGTCACCGTGACAGGTAAGTCGGTGAAGAAGCCTTCGAACTTCTTAGTGAGAATCGGAACACCTGCCAACATGCTCATAGAGGCAGCCGGCGGACTCCCGGAAGACACTGCCAACCTCATCAATGGCGGCCCGATGATGGGTAAGTCGGTGAGTGTCACCACCTTCCCTACCATCAAAGGCACCTCAGGAATCTTGATGCTCAACGAGAAAGACGCTCAGCCACGTAAGGTGAGCAACTGCATCCGCTGCGGAAAGTGCATGCAGGCTTGCCCGATGGGACTGGAGCCTTACCTCCTGAACCGTCTGGCACGTCAGAACAATTTCGAGGAGACAGAGAAACACAATATCATGGACTGCATCGAATGCGGCTCATGCGAGTTCACCTGCCCTGCCAACATCCCGCTAGCCGATTACATCCGCTACGGCAAGACGAAGACAGGACAATTAATACGTTCACGTAATCAGAAATAGCTATGAATCAGTTAACAATATCAGGTTCTCCGCATGTTCACGGAGAATTGAGCGTAAAGAAAATAATGTATCTGGTGATACTCGCCCTCATGCCGGCGTTTGGTGTCTCCATCTACTTCTTCGGATTTAACGCTATCCGAGTAACTTTGATTTCAGTGGCGACGTGCGTGCTCACTGAGTTTTTAATTCAGAAATACCTGATGAAGGGTGAGTGCACCATCAGCGACGGCTCGGCCATCCTGACTGGTATCCTCCTCGCCTTCAACGTGCCGAGCAACATCCCGTGGTGGATGGTTGTGGTGGGAGGCATCGTAGCCATCGGCATCGCCAAGATGTCGTTCGGAGGCCTCGGCAAGAACCCGTTCAACCCAGCATTGGTAGGCCGTGTGTTCATGCTCATCTCCTTCCCTGTCGCCATGACGACATGGCCGGTGCCGGATCAGAACTTCTGGTCGGTCGACGTCATCACTGGTCCTACTACTTTGGGACTTCTGAAAGAAGGCGGCGTGAATGCTGTGAGCAACATCAACTACTGGGACATGCTCATCGGTAACACCGGCGGCTCGTTCGGTGAGATGTGCGCCCTCGCATTGATAATCGGAGGATTGTTCCTCATCATCATGAAGATCATCGACTGGCAGACACCTGTCATCATCATCGCCACGGTGGCTTTGGTGTCGGGAATCTGCTGGCTGATAGCACCTGAGACATATGTCAACCCGTTGTATCACATCCTCAGCGGTGGTTTGATGCTCGGCGCATTCTTCATGGCTACAGATATGGTGACATCGCCAATGACTATCGGAGGCAAGTGCATCTTCGCCCTCGGTATAGGCTTGATAACCATCATCATCCGTCTGTGGGGCCAGTATCCTGAAGGAATGTCGTTTGCAATCCTTATCATGAACGCCGTTGTGCCGCTCATCAACAAGGGTTTCAAACCTAAACGTTTTGGAGTTTAATTGTTGAATCTTAAAATTTTGAAGTTATGGCAAAGAAAGAATCAACATTAACAAATATGCTCATCGCCCTGATGGTCATCACCATCGTGTCGGGCGGAGTGCTCGGTTTTATTTATGGTTTGACAAAGCCAGCCATCGATAAGGTCGAAGAAAACAAGAATATCAAAGCTATCAACGAAGTGTTGAAGACCGACGTGGCGATTGCTACGACAGAATCGGTTGTCATCGAAGATCTGACTTACAACCTCGCTTACGACGCTGAAGGCAACTTCATCGGAGCGGCCGTGAAGACCTATTCGAAGAACGGCTTCGGCGGAAAGATCGAGTTGATGGTCGGAATGTTAGCCGACGGCGTTATTAATAAGGTGTCGGTGCTGTCACAAGCCGAGACTCCTGGCCTTGGAGCTAACATGGTGAACGACAAGTTCAAAGGACAGTTCGACGGCAAAGACCCGAAGAATTTCAAGCTTATGGTTAAGAAAGACGGTGGTGATGTCGACGCCATCACGGCTGCCACCATCAGTTCGAGAGCCGTTTCGGAGGCCATCAAGAGAGCTGCCGACGGTTTTGAGGCAAACAAAGACCAATTCATGAAAGGAGGAGACAATGAGTAACTGGAAAACTTTCACCAAAGGACTTATCAAGGAAAATCCTATTCTGGTCCTTTTGTTAGGATGCTGTCCTACCCTTGCAACGACGACGAGTGCCATCAACGGCATGTCGATGGGTCTGGCTACAACATTCGTTTTGATAATGTCGAATTTAGTCATTTCATTACTTAAGAACTTCATTCCCGACAAGGTGAGAATCCCTTGCTTCATCGTGGTCATTGCCTCGTTTGTGACTGTGGTTCAATTGGTTATGCAGGCTTATGTGCCTGACATCTACGAGACATTAGGATTGTTTATCCCGCTCATCGTGGTGAACTGCATCGTCCTCGGACGTGCCGAGGCCTTCGCTTCGAAGAACCCTGTATGGCCTTCGATTTTGGACGGCGCCGGCATGGGCTTGGGCTTCACCTTCGCCTTGACGATACTCGGCTCGATCCGTGAGATCCTTGGCAGCGGCAGCATCTTCAACTGGAGATTCCTACCTGAAGACGCTCAGACCATCCTTGTGTTTGTGCTTGCTCCGGGAGCTTTCATCGCCTTGGGTTATCTCATCGCAATAGTCAACAGATTAAAGAGAACTAAATAATAAAGTGCCATGAAAATCATCATCATTCTTATATCGACAATATTTGTCAACAACGTCATTTTGGCGCAGTTCCTCGGAATATGCCCGTTTTTAGGCACTTCCAAGAAGACTTCTACCGCCGTTGGCATGGGCGCTGCCGTTATCTTCGTGCTGGTGCTCGCCACTCTGGTGACTTACCTTTTGAACAAATACGTCCTTGTGGCGCATGGATTGGAGTTCTTGCAGACCATAGCATTCATCCTGGTCATTGCGGCCTTGGTACAGATGGTCGAGATCATCCTGAAGAAGATCAGTCCGTCGCTTTACACTGCTTTGGGCGTGTTTTTACCTTTGATTACTACCAACTGCTGCGTGCTCGGCGTCTCATTGAAGGTCGTCGGTGAAGGCTTCATCTACGGCAACAACGTCGGTGAGGCTATCATCTACGCTGCCGGCATCGCCATCGGCTTCGCAGTGGCACTCATCATCTTCTCGGGCATCCGCGAGCACATCGACTTGATGGAAGCACCTGAAGGAACGAAAGGCACCCCTATCGCTCTGATTACAGCGGGAATCCTCGCAATGGCATTCATGGGCTTTGGTGGTTTAGTTTAAGAAATTCAATTGATTTAATAACCATTTATAGAATTAAAAATGAGAAAAACCAACTTTACCAGATTGCTTATCGTGACTGTGTTGGCTCTTTTTGCCAATGTCATGATTGCACAGACTTACACCTACCCTGTTAAGGGAAAACAAGGCTTCTCAGTGAGCCAGAAGACCCGCGACGGGATGCACATCAGCTATGAGCTGGGTCAGTTCACGCTGAATCAGATGAATTACCGCGGTGAGGAGATGTCGGAGATTTCCATCTCGACTATCGCTCTTCCTAACAACGCCGGCAGTCCTAACCTTCCGACAGAGAGCCGTATGATAGCTATCCCGACGGGTGCTCAAGCCACTCTCAACGTCGTAAGTTACGACATGGAAGTCATCAAGAACGTCAACATCGCTCCTGCTTTGCCTGTACAGGCGGAGGTTGAGGAACCTGACATGAACTATACGAAAGATATGAGCATCTACGCAAAAGACGCTTTATATCCTGAGAATCCGTTCATCATCGGTTCTTCGTATATCCGTGGCGTTGATGCCGTAACGGTGGCTATCACTCCATTCCAGTACAACCCTGTCACCAAGGATTTGGTTGTTTACAGCAACATTGAGCTTTCGTTGACATATGAAGGCGGCAACGGTCACTTTGGTGAGGATCGTCTGCGTTCGCAGTATTGGGATCCTATCCTTGCTGCCGAGTTGGTCAACTACGACCAGCTTCCTGTCATCGACTATGAGGCACGTATGCAGCAGTGGCTCCGTGACGGTGCCGACGGTGCCGAGTACCTCATCATCACTCCTAACAACGACGCTTGGGCACCATACGCTCAGCAGTTGAAGGAGTTCCGTATGAAGCAAGGTATCATCACCGAGATTTATCGTCTCGACGAGATGCCGGCAACGACCACTAACATGATGAAGGAATGGTTCCACAACGCATACGACACCTGGACAATAGCTCCTGTTGCCGTGTGTTTGCTCGGCGACCACAACACCAACATGGCTCAGGGTATCCCGGCAGAGACCACAAGCCACCCATACAACGGCAGCTGTATCACTGATAACTTCTACGCTGATGCTGCAGGTGACGACAACTTGCCGGATATGGTATTCAGCCGTTTGGTTGCACAGAATGCCAGCGAGCTTCCTATCTTCGTAGGCAAACAGATTGAATACGAATACACCAACGTGAACACCGACCCGAGCTTCTACAATGGTCCTGTCACCGCTTTAGGATGGCAGACCGAGCGCTGGTTCCAGATTTGCTCAGAGGTGTTCGGCGGCTACATGCGCAACCACGGATATTTCCCGATTCGTATCAACTGCCCTTATCAAAACAGCACCGTTGGCAACCAATGGTCGACAAACTCGAACACCCAGATGGTTGTAGACTACTTCGGACCTTCAGGCCTCAATTATATCCCATCCAACCCTCAGGATCTCGGCGGATTTACAGGTGGAACTCCAGATCAGGTTGTGACTGCCGTCAACAACGGTATCTTCTGGTTACAGCACCGCGACCACGGTTATAACGAGGGATGGGGTGAGCCATCAGTGAGCAACAGCCACATCGACCAGATGACTAATGTCAACAAGCTGCCATTCGTCATGTCGATCAACTGCCAGACAGGTCAGTTCAACTATACCGGTTCGAACGGCAACTGCTTCGCAGAGAAATGGATGCGTCGCACCTACAACGGCCAGAACGCCGGTGCTGTCGGCGTCCTCTGCCCTACCGAGGTTTCATATTCATTCGTGAACGACGCCTTCGTATGGGGTGTTTACGACCTCTTCGACGGCCAGTTCATGCCAGACTATGGTCCATTTGCTGAAAACACAGGCAACTGGATGCCGGCATTCGGTAACGTGGCTGGTAAATACTTCCTCGCACAGAGCTCATGGCCATCAAACCCAGGCTCAAAGGACATCACCTACACTATGTTCACCGCACACTGCGACGCTTTCTTGCGCATCTTCACACAGGTTCCGGGAGAGATGCCTGTGACACACCAGAATGTACAGCTCGCAGGTCTTAACACCTTCCAGATTACAGCACCTGAAGGCGCAATGATTGCATTGACAACAGGTGATGGCGAAGATCTCGAGATCATTGCAGTAGCTGAAGCCACTGGATCAATTCAAAATTTAGAGATCGTACCTCAAGTGCCACCTACAGTCATTCGACTCACGGTAACCGGTCAGAACTACCTCCGTTATGAAGCTAACATCGACGTCATCCCTGCCACTGGTCCATATGTCATCATCGACAGCTATGAACTCGGTTACGAAGCCACACAGCTTAACTTCGGTGAAGATGCCAGCTTCAACATCCAGCTTAAGAATGTCGGTAGCTCACAGGCACCTGCAGGCACCATGACACTCACAACAGAATCGGAATATGTGACCATCACCAATGGCACAGCCGACTTTACAGCCATCAACGCTGACGACACTTTCGACCTTGATGAAGCATTCACATTCAGCGTTTCTGACGAAGTGCCTAACAAGACAAATGTCAGCTTCACCATCATGATCACCAGTGGATCAGATACTTACGAGAACCACATCACCCTAAAGGCTTACGCTCCGAGCTTCGAAATCGGTAACGTTGGTATCAGAGAGATTGCAAACGGCAATGGCAATGGCCGTATGGACCCGGGTGAGACCGTGAAACTGAGATTCCCTGTAAGTAATGTCGGTAACGCCGACTCATGGACAACCAATGCCACACTCACATACGATCCTATCTTCATGGAGTTGTTAACATCGCCTACTGTGAGTCTCGAAAGCATCGAAGCAGGTGGCTCAAGCTATTACGATTTCGAGATTCTTGTTGGAAATGCTCCGGCAGGATATGCAGCCAACTATTCACTCTCAGTGGAATCAGGCGTTTACACCGATTCGAAAGAATTCAGTTCGAAGATTGGCCTTAACGTCGAAGACTTCGAGGCCGGCTCACTCAACACTACGATGTGGACCAACAACTCGGCTATACCTTGGACATTCTGCACTGAAGAGCCGTACGAAGGCACTCGTTGCATGAAGTCAGGCGCTATCTCACACAGCCAACAGACAGAATTGTCATTGACTTACGAGGCCGGTGCCAACGACTCTATCGCATTCTACTACAAGGTGTCGTCAGAGTCAGGATGGGATAAGTTATACTTCTATATCGACAACACAGAAATGGGTGTATGGTCGGGCACTGTCGACTGGACAAGAGCACAATACCCTGTGACAACAGGCACTCATACATTTAAATGGAAATATCAGAAAGACAGCAGCGTGTCGAATGGTAGCGACTGCGCATGGATTGACTTCGTGATACTCCCTGTCGACAGAAATCTCTCCGTCAGCGCTGGTCCTGACGTCAACATCTGCGTTGACGAGGCAGCTCAACTCAACGGTTTCGCTGCTAACCAGACATCACTGACATGGACAACGGCCGGTGACGGTACTTTCGATGATGCCACAAGCTTAAATGCCATCTACACTCCTGGCACTCAGGACATCGCTAACGGCGGTGTGACGCTCACCCTCACAGCGACAATGGGTGCACAGACGATGTCGGATAACCTCGAGCTCTCGTTCATCGCAGAACCTGTCGCATCGGGCACCGAGTCACAAACAGCCATGACATTGGATCCTATCGAGGTGGAAGTTGAGATCGAGAATCTCGGCGTCTTCACCGGATGGGAGACCTCAGGATCAGGAACTTTCGCCAACCCGATGGCATTGCAGACAACCTACACCCCATCGAATGGCGATTATGAACTCGTCGACATCGTTCTCACGGCTACCTTCACAGGTTGCGGTTACAAGACTTATACCTTCGAAGTGAACGTGCATTTCGCACAAGACGCTGTGATCAGCTTGAATGAAGCTACGATGAGCATTCATCCTAACCCGACCAACGACGTTCTCAACATCGCCGTCGACAATATCTCATCAAGAATCGACATCACAATCTACAACAGTGTCGGTCAGATGGTTTATTACAAGAGCGATGCAGCTGAAAACGGATACAACTCGACTATCAGTCTTGGTGATCTCTCCAACGGCACCTACATCCTTCAGGTCAGAAGCGATGAAAATGTCTGGACAGAGCGCATCATCAAGAGATAAAAATTAAAAATGGAAGGAGTACCAGCATTATTCTTCGATTTAGCCCTAATACTCATTACGGCTGGTGTCACCACAGTGATTTTCAAGTGGCTGAAACAACCGTTGGTGCTGGGATATATCGTGGCTGGCTTCCTTATCGGGCCGCATTTCACCTACTTCCCTGTCATCAGCGACACCACCAGCGTCGCGACATGGAGCGAAATCGGAATGGTATTCCTTCTGTTTGCCATTGGACTGGAGTTTTCCTTCAAGAAACTGAAAAAGGTGGGTGGCCCGGGCGCCATCATGGTGCTCACTGAGCTCATCATCATGTTCACCACAGGCTTTTTTGTGGGAAAACTCTTCGGATGGCAGCGCATGGACTGCATCTTCCTCGGATGCATGTTGTCGATCTCCTCGACGAGCATCATCGTCAAGGCTTTCGACGACCTTAAGCTAAAATGCGAGAAGTTCACCACTCACGTCGTCGGGGCGCTGGTGGTGGAGGACCTCGTGGCCGTCATCCTGATGGTCATCCTCTCGACGCTGTCGGTGGGCAACACTTTTGATGGCGGCGAGTTGGTGCTCAGCATGATAAAGCTCGTGTTTTTCCTCATAATCTGGTTTATTTTCGGCATCTATCTTATTCCTTCTTTCTTAAAATTAATAAGAAAATTCATGACGGAAGAGACCCTCGTCATCATTGCGATAGGCCTCTGTTTCATGATGGTAATGCTTGCCAACTACGCCGGATTCTCGTCGGCCCTCGGTGCTTTCGTGATGGGTTCAATACTTGCGGAGACGCTTGAAGCCGATATCATTCATAAACTTATCACCCCGATAAAAAACCTTTTTGCAGCAATATTCTTCGTCTCGGTAGGTATGATGGTCGACCCGAAGATTCTGGTCGATTACACCTGGCCGGTAGTCATCATCGCACTTACCGTGATGATTGTCAAGACTTTAAGTGCCACCATCGGTATGCTCATCTCGGGAAGAGACATCCACACCTCGTTGGATGCCGGCTTCTGCTTCTGCCAGATTGGTGAGTTCTCGTTCATCATCGCAGCTCTCGGCTTGAGTTTTAAAGTCATCGACGAATACCTCTACCCCATCATCGTCACCGTCTCCATCGTGACGACATTCTTCACTCCTTATATCATACGCCTTGCCGACCCGTTGTACAACTGGATCAATCCGCGGATTCCGGAGAAGTGGAAGCAGGCTATGACCAACTACTCGCAAGGTTTTAAAATCAGCGAGAACACCACGTTGACGTTCAAGACCTTTGTCGTCAACCAGTTTAAAAACATGCTCATCTACGGATGCATAATCTTTGCCTTGGCCTTGATTTGCTTCTCGGCCATCGGTCCATTCATCATCAAAAACATCGAAGGCATCTGGGGAGGCCTGATATCTGTCGCCGTGACCTTCGTCATTGTGTCGCCTTTCATCTGGGCGATGGCGTTCAAATACCGAATTTCCCTGACAAACTCAAGGTTGATAACGAAAAACGCTTTCGAGCGCCATGTTATCGCCATCATTTTCATTTTGAGATATATCATCGCTCTGACGATAATAACATATATCATAAGACATTTCATCACCATCAACTTCTTTGCAGCTCTTGGAATAGCGATAGGCGCCTCGCTGATTCTCGCCTTGTCTAACGGCATCATGAAATTCTACGACAGACTGGAGAAGAACTTCATGGAAAACCTCAACAAACGTCAGAAACAGGCATCATTTATCGTTCCGGAGGTGCTTCAGCAGAATTTCCATCTCGAAAAGGTGGTTGTCAGTCCGCTGAGCCAAGTGGTGGGCAAGCAGTTGAAAGACACGGTCTTCCGCAGTAAGTTCAAGGTCAGCGTGGTGTGCATCGAACGCGGCAAGAACACCTACGACCTTCCGGATAAAGACATGGTTTTCTACCCTTACGACAAGGTGACATTGGTAGGAAACGATGAAAACATCAGTAAAGTAAGGCCAATCATAGAGGTGGAAGACACCGAGCTGATCAGAGAGAGGACTGGACACGACATGAGTCTGCATTCCGTCAAGATTTCGGAGAAGAGTCCGATTTGTCATGTCTCGCTGCTCAACTCGATGTTCAAAGACAAATACGACGCCATGGTCATTGCCATCCAAAGAGGCAACGATTTCATCTTAAGTCCTTCAGCTGCAACAGTTTTCAGTTGTAACGACGTTGTGTGGTTTGTCAGTTCGGATGAGGCGGCGAAGATGATCATTAAAAAAGAAGAAATTTAAAATTGTAATACTATGAAAATAGCATTAAGAATCACAAAAATAATGATTGCGGCGATAGTATTTCTTTCGTCGTTGTCAGCAATGGCTCAGACTTTCGAGATTGTGAACAACAACCGTTCGAACCTTGAGTTGAGTCTTCGCATCGACAAGTTCACCCTTGAAGACAGCAATATCGAGGGTGTGGAGGGGCAGCATATCACGCTCAGCGGCATTTTCCTGCCTAACGAGGCCGGAATGCCTGATTTACCTGTCGTTTCGCGTTATGTAGCCATCCCTGAAGGCGCCGCAGTCGTCCTCAACGTGAAAAACAAGGTCACCGAGACCTTCAGCAATGTTGACTTGATGCCGGCACCGGTGATTCCTTTGGATGACGACAAGGCGCCGATGAGATACGAGCGTAACGAGGAGGTATATTCTACCAACGCCTTCTACCCTGCTGAGCCTATCTTGGCATCGCAGCCGATGAAGATTCGTGACGTGGACGTCGTCCTCGTCAGCGTGTCGCCGTTCCAGTATAACCCTGTCACCAAGGAACTCGTGGTGATGAGAGACCTTGATTTGGAGGTGGTGTTTGAAGGCGGCAACGGCGTCTTCGGTGGCGACCCGCGTTACCGCAGCGCAGCATGGGACCACATCATCCGCGACATGGTCATCAACGAGAGCATACTGCCCGACGCTGATTATCAAAGCTTTATCAGAGAAGCCATGCAACGTCGTGACACAGGATGCGAATACCTCATCATCACTCCTAACAATCCCGACTTCGTCGCTTTGGCCGACAGCATCAAGCTTTTCCGCATCCAGCAAGGCATCTCCACCGACGTGGTGACCGTTGCGCAATGTGGCGGCAACAATGAGACAGCCATACGCAATTACATCCGTAATGCCTATAACAACTGGGACATCCCGGTATCGGCAGTGCTTCTGCTCGGCGACCATAACACCGACGGCACTCAAGGCGTGGTGTCGTACACCATGACCAACCACCCCGGCGAAAACAACAACCCATATATCTCCGACAACAGATATGGCGATATCAACGGCGACAACCTTCCTGAGGTAGTCATCGGACGTATCACAGGACGCAACTACGAGGAGATGTATCACATGATTAACAAGGATTTACAGTATGAGCGCACTCCTCCCACCAGTGCACGTTTCTACGACAAGCCCATCACCGCCATGGGATTCCAGCTCGAGAGATGGTTCCAGCTCTGCTCTGAGATCGTCAACGGCTTCTGGGAACACGGCCTCGGCAAACACCCGATTCGTGTCAACGCTGTTTACGAAGGTACGCCAGGCAGCCAGTGGTCATCAAATCAAAATACAAGCACCATCATCAACTATTTCGGACCAAACGGCAGAGGCTACATCCCAGCCAACATGTCGCATCTCACCGATTGGGACGGCACTGCCAGCATGATCAATCAGGCAATCAACGCCGGCGCTTTCATCATACAACACCGCGACCACGGTGGCGAGGAAGTGTGGGGTGAGCCATCGTATAACATAAGCCATATCAATCAATTAACCAATCCTAACCTCACCTTTGTGATGTCGAACAACTGTCTTACCGGACGTTTCGACTACGGTGGATCAAACGGCTGTTTCGCTGAGGCGTTCCATCGTCATCAGTACGGCGCGCTGGGCATAGTGGCAGCCACGCAGGTCTCCTACTCCTTCGTCAACGACGTATATGTGTG
The DNA here is from genome assembly GCA_017616675.1 of Bacteroidales bacterium. The sequence continues at coordinate 12,151 of JAFZXR010000072.1, read as the reverse complement.
GGGCGCCTACGACAATATGTGGCCTGAGTTCATGCCTACCTACGGCACACAACATCCGACAGCCTTCATCCTGCCTGCTTACGCCAATGCTTCAGGAAAATTCTTCCTCAGTCAGTCGAGCTGGCCGAACAGCAGCAACAGTGTCAAGACAATCACCTATTATCTCTTCCATCATCATGGCGATGTTTATATGAATCTCTATTCAGAGATGCCGCAAAACCTTGATGTCACTATGCTTCCAGTCATTGTGGCAGGTGCAAATCAATACCAGATAACAGCTACCGAAGGCGCCACCATCTGCCTGTCGAAAGGCACCGAAATCGTTGGATTGGCCACCGCTACAGGTCTACCACAGATGATCGACATCACAACGCAGATTCCTGGCGAAGAGCTGACTTTGACAATTACAAAACAGAACTATTACAGATATGTAGAAACCATCAGCGTCATCCCCAGCGCAGGACCTTACATCATCTTCAGCAGCTGCGAAGTCGTCGACGAAGACGGCAACAACCAGCTTGACTTCAACGAGAATGCGGCTCTCAACGTGGCTTTGCACAATGTGGGTTCGGAAAGCATACAAAATGTCGGCGTGACAATCACATCCGACTCACCATACGTCACAATCAATTCAGCTTCAACGACTTACGAGTCATTTGCAGCTAATGAGATAGTCAATAAAAACAACGCTTTCGCGATAAAACTCACCGACGATGTTCCTGATCAGACAAAGATCGTGTTCCATCTTACGATGAGTAGCGGGACTCATTCCTATTCCGACGATTTCTATCTTGTCGCCAATGCGCCAGTCCTTGATATCACGCATATCAACATCACTGATGCTAATGGAAATCCAACCGACAGATTGTTTAAAGGCGAGACGTCGCATGTGATCTTTACCGTTAATAATCAAGGACATAGCAACAGCAACGATGTCACTCATTACTTCAACATCGATGCACCTATCATCAGCTATCAGGATCAATCAATAACTACCTCCGGAATAGCGGCAAACGACAGCATCGACGTGACATTTGTCGTCACGGTGCTCGACTACGCTCCGTTTGGCGCCATTCTCAGCTATGACATGAATGCGACATCCGACGGATATTCAGCGGCATTGAATTCGGAGCTCTCACTCGGCCATTGCACCGAAAACTTCGAGTCGGATCAGCTCAACCCTCTCTTCCAGTGGGCTAACAGCAGCAAGCCTTGGGTGAAAGACAGCAACGACCCGTACGAAGGACAATACTGCTTTACTTCTACGACGACCAACAACACCGCGTCGACTCTTTCGCTTGGTGTGAGGACAGAAATTGAAGATGTCATCTCATTCTGGTACAAAGGCTCGGAAAACGAAGCCGACTACTTCGTCTTCCAGCATAACAACACCAAATACACCTTAACGGGTAATACTTGGCAATACTATGAGATGCCGATAGCTGTCGGAAACCACGTATTCAAATGGAGTTTCTCGAGAAAGAGCGGCAGCGACACAGGCTCAGCCTCCATCGATTTGATACAGCTGCCTCCGATGCATGTGGTAATCACCGACGTTGAAGAGGTCGCAGAGATAAAGAATAACATTTTAGTATATCCTAATCCGGGTTATAACGAATTTAATATCGTCATTCCTGAGAATAACTTTGCGGAGTTGCAAATCTTTGATATTCAAGGAAGAATGATTCTGGAGAAGGAGATTTACAACCAAGTCACCACCATCAACACTGAAAGTCTGGCACCTGGCATGTATTTCTGGAAAGTGGGTAACGAAACAGGTAAATGGATAAAGTCAAGATAAGAAAAGGACTGGACATTCGTCTCGCAGGAGAGCCCTCGAAACAGCTTGAATGCTTCGAGCCAACGTCTTATGCCGTCAAACCGACCGATTTCATCGGCGTTGTGCCGAAGTTGGACGTGGCGGAAGGCGATGAGGTAAGATGCGGGACGGTGCTGTTCCACGACAAAAACAACGAACGGATAGTGTTCACCTCTCCTGTCTCCGGCAAGGTGAAAGCCATCGTCCGTGGCGAGAAACGCGCCATACTGAGAGTCGTCGTAGAGTCAGACGGCAAGAACGAATCTATTGATTTTGGTGCTGTAGAGACGTTTCCTGAAACGTCTCCGCAATCACGTACAGAATTGATTGACAAAATGTTGCGTAGCGGCGTCTGGCCAATGTTGCGCCAGCGGCCCTATGCAACCATTGCCAACCCTTCCGACAGACCAAAACATATTTTCGTTTCGATGTTCGACACCGGGCCGCTGGCGCCTAACTACGATTATATCGTTGAAAATCAATATGATGCGTTAGCAAAAGGAATCGACATTTTGTCGAAATTGACAGATGGAAATGTTTATGTCAACGTTAAACATGGATCAACGGTTTTAAGAGACGTTTCAGGAAACGTCTCTACAAACGCGAAAAACGTGATCATTACCGAATTCAGCGGACCGCATCCCGCAGGCAACATCGGCACGCAGATCAATGCGCTATCGCCAATAAACAAAGGCGAAAAGATGTGGTACTGCTACCCTCAGGACGTCATCACGATTGGAAATCTGTTCCTCACAGGTCGTTACGACAGCAGCCGAATCATAGCGATGACAGGCCCAGCTGCGAAAAATCGTCATTATTACAAGACAAAAATCGGCGCTGACATCAGCTCGATTTTGGATATTGAAGAGAATTCGCGCGTCATCAGCGGCAACGTGCTGACGGGAACCAACATCACCGATGACAAATATCTCTGCTTTTACGACAGTCAGGTCACGGCTATACCCGAAGGCAACAAATACAAGCTGTTCGGCTGGCTGATGCCGGTGTTCAAACGCTTCACCGACACCAACACCAACGGCGACACGCGTCCGTACATCATGACGGGCGAGTTTGAACGTGTTTTCCCGTTCGACATCTACCCTATGCAGCTCATCAAGGCGTGTCTCATCAAAGACATCGACCAGATGGAGGAACTCGGCATCTATGAGGTTGACGCTGAAGACTTTGCGCTCTGCGAGGTCATCGACCCGTCGAAGACGCCGATACAACAGATCATCCGCGAAGGACTTGAATTTATAAGAAAGGAGACGAGCTGATGGGACTGAGAAATTATATCGATAAAATCAAGCCGAACTTCGAGCAAGGCGGCAAATATGCTAAGTTTCACAGCACTTTCGAGGCGTTTGAGACGTTTCTCTATACCCCGAACCGTGTGACGAGCAACGGCGCGCATATCCGCAACTACGTCGACATGAAACGTAACATGATCTACGTGGTCATCGCCCTCATTCCATGTTTCCTCTTCGGGACTTGGAATATCGGATACCAGCATTTCCTGTCGCTCGGCGAAACCGTAACATTCTGGCAGATAATAGGTTACGGACTTTTAAAAATCATCCCGCTCTACCTCGTCAGCTACATCGTGGGCTTGGCGATAGAGTTCACATTTGCGGAGCTGAGGCATGAGGAAGTCAACGAAGGCTATTTCGTGACAGGATTCTTAATCCCTCTCATCATGCCTGTCGACGTGCCGCTCTGGATGCTGGCATTGGCTGTGGCTTTCGCAGTAATCATTGGCAAAGAGGTGTTTGGCGGCAGCGGTATGAACGTTGTGAATCCGGCACTCTTGGCAAGAGCGTTCCTGTTCTTCTCCTACCCTTCGAAGATGACCGGCGACAGCGTGTGGATTGCTGAAAAAGCTGATGCTTACAGCGGTGCGACGCCACTTGGAACGATATTCAACGGCGGCTCAGTCAACGACTTGCCAAGTCTGATGGATATGTTCATTGGGAGTATCCCTGGAAGCGTTGGAGAGACATCCAAAATTGCCATACTGATTGGCGGTATCTTCTTGATAATCACCGGAGTATCGAGTCTAAGAATTATCATTTCGACCTTTATCGGAGCGATAGCGATGAGTCTGCTGATCTCCGACGTTCCGTTCTATTATCATCTTCTGATGGGCGGTTTCATGTTCGGCACCTTCTTTATGGCTACCGACCCTGTCACAGCGGCGCAAACCAACATCGGAAAATGGATCTACGGCTTCCTCATCGGAGCCATCGCGATACTGATTCGTGTAGCAAATCCTGGGTATCCCGAAGGAATGATGCTCGCGATACTGCTGTTGAACGTCTTCGCCCCTCTCATCGACTGGTGTGTGGTGGCTGTTAACATTAGAAAACGTAAGAAACGCTGGGCTGCAGCAGAAAGGAGGACAAAATGAGTGACCGTTATATCTTCCGTTACATCATCATCCTTGTGGTGATAGTGTCGGTTCTGCTTTCGGCGGCTGCGATGTGGCTTCAGCCTTATCAGAAACGCAATGAGCTCAACGAGCAGCGTATCAATATATTGAAAGCAGCAGGAATTGCTGGCGTTGACAACAAAAACGCGGAGCAATTATTCCAGCAGCATTGCACTGCGAAACATGAAGGCGACCTACCTTATTATATAATAGACGACAGCATCACCGTCATCCCGATGCATGGAAACGGTCTCTGGGGCCCGATTTGGGGCTATTTAGGCCTCTCCGACGACCTCCAGACTGTTGTGGGCGCCGTGTTCGACCATAAGTCGGAAACGCCGGGATTAGGCGCTGAAATTACTACAGAAAAATATCAAAGTCAGTACAAAGACAAGCCTTTAGACCAAAAAGTAGATGCGATAGCAGGTGCCACGCGTACCTCTAATGGCGTCGAAGAGATGATCGACCGCACTTTGAAGACTTATTTACCTTACCTTGAACAGCAATGAAAAACATAAATTTGATAACGGCTCCTTTGCGTAAAGCCAACCCGATCACGGTGCTGATACTGGGCATCTGTTCGGCCTTGGCGGTGACGGCGAAGCTCAAGCCAGCCATAGTGATGGCATTGTCGGTGACAGTGGTGACAGCCCTGTCGAATCTCGTGATTTCGTTGCTCCGCAAGGGAATCCCGTCGAAGATACGTATCATTGTGCAACTCATCGTGGTTGCCACATTGGTCATCCTTGTCGACCAGTTCCTGAAAGCTTTTGTCTACGACGTGAGCAAGCAACTCTCTGTGTTTGTTGGACTTATCATCACCAACTGCATAGTGATGGGCCGCTTGGAGGCCTTTGCCATGGCGCATAATCCTTGGGAGTCGCTGCTCGACGGCATCGGCAACGGACTGGGTTACGGTTCGATACTCGTCATCGTGGCGTTCTTCCGAGAACTGTTCGGCAGCGGCACATTGCTCGGCTATCAGGTCATCCCACAAGGGCTGTACGATTTCGGATATGTTAACAACGGCTTGATGATTTTACCTCCTATGGCATTGATAATCATAGGAATAATTATCTGGCTACAAAAACCTGAGGAGGAGAAATGATGGATACTTTAGGACTTTTCTTCCGCTCGATATTCATCGACAACATGGTGTTTGCCTACTTCCTCGGGATGTGCTCTTTCCTTGCCGTTTCGAAGAATGTCAAGACCTCATTCGGACTCGGCGTTGCTGTCACTTTCGTGCTTCTGGTGACCGTTCCGGTGAATTATCTTTTAGATAAATATATCCTTTCGGCAGGTGCTTTATCGTGGATAAGCCCGGCATTTGCTGATGTTTCGCTCGATTTCTTGAGTTTCATCCTCTTCATCGCCATAATCGCCGCCATAGTGCAGATTTTGGAGATGGTGATCGAGAAGTACTCCCCTTCGCTGTATAACTCTTTAGGAATCTTCCTTCCTTTGATTGCCGTCAACTGCGCCATCTTAGGAGCGAGTCTGTTTATGCAGGAAAGGCATTTCGACACTGTAGGTCAATCACTTGCGTATGGATTCGGCTCGGGAATAGGCTGGCTCATCGCCATCGTCGGCATGGCCGCCATCAGGGAGAAGATAAGATATTCGAAGATACCGAAGCGCATGCAAGGCACAGGTATCGCATTCATTATCACAGGTTTAATGGGAATCGCCTTCATGGCTTTCCTCGGAATAAGTTTTTAAAATGAGCAGCACATATATCATATTAACCGGCGTCGTCGTATTTCTCATCGCAGTGTTGATACCTGTGGCGATTCTTATCTTTGTCAAGAAGAAACTCACGCCTCAAGGCAATGTGAAGATAAGCATCAACGACGAACGCGAACTGGAGGTGAAACCGGGTAATTCGTTGCTGCAGACTCTCGCCGACGAGCAGATTTTCCTGCCATCGGCATGTGGAGGCAAGGGCAACTGCGGAATGTGCAAATGTCAGGTCCTGCAAGGCGGCGGCTCGATTTTGCCGACTGAGAAAGAATTTTTCAGCCGTAAAGAACAGCTCGCCCACTGGCGGCTCGGGTGCCAGGTGAAAGTGCGCGAAGACCTGCAAATACACATCAACCCGCAGATTTTCGGAATCAAGAAGTGGGAGTGCACAGTGGTGAGCAACCGCAATGTGGCCACCTTCATCAAGGAGTTCGTGGTGAAACTGCCAGTGGGCGAGCGTCTCGACTTCCTCTCAGGCGGTTATATCCAGATCGACGTTCCTAAGTGCGATGTGAAGTACTCCGACATCGACGTCGACGCTGAATACCGTCCAGACTGGGAGAGATTCCATATGTTCGACCTTGTGATGCATAACCCAGAGCCACAGTTCAGAGCCTACTCTATGGCGAGTTATCCAGCTGAAGACAACATCATCATGCTCAACGTGCGTATCGCCACGCCGCCGCTCGATAAAAAGAACGGAGGCTTCATGAAGGTCAACCCGGGCGTATGTTCGTCGTACATATATTCGTTGAAACCAGGCGATAAAGTAACCATTAGTGGCCCATACGGAGAGTTTCACATCAAAGACACGCAGAAGGAAATCATATTTATCGGCGGCGGCGCGGGAATGGCTCCAATGCGTTCGCACATTCTCGACCTGTTCCTCACCAAACACACACAACGTAAAGTGTCGTATTGGTACGGCGGACGTTCATTGCGTGAGCTTTTCTACATCGACGATTTCAAGAAGATCGAAGCAGATAATCCTAACTTCAAGTTCAATATAGCATTGTCGTCACCGCTTCCTGAAGACAACTGGAACGGCTATATCGGCAACATCCACGAGGTTTTGTTCGAGAATTACCTCAAGAACCATCCTGAGCCCGAGGAGATAGAGTATTACCTCTGCGGACCACCAATGATGACGCAGGCTGTGCTCAAAATGCTCGACAATTTAGGTGTGCCAAAAGATAGTATACTGTTTGACGATTTTGGTGCTTAAATTTCACCCCTAGGGGTAAAATTTTCACCCCTGAAATCGGCACTTTTACCCCTAAAAGTGGTGTAAAAAATTTTCATTCACCCCTAAAAACGGCACCTTTACCCCTAAATAGGCGTTTTTATCCCTATTTTCACCCCACTCACCCCACAAAAATTTGTGGGTTAAAATACTTTGTATTTTTGCAGCGTTTTAAAAAGCAATTGAGATGGAAGAAAAACGCATTTTCGACATTCTGACGACTTATTTACAGAAACATCCTGACCAGCAAGTGGCTCTCGCCAAGAAAGACAACGGCGAATGGCGCAAATACAGCATTCAGGAGTACGTGGAGACAACCAACCTCATCAGCTATGCTCTCATCAAGTTGGGCATCCAGAAAGATGACAAGATTGCCATCATCAGCAGCAACCGTCCTGAGTGGAACATCTTAGATATGGCCATCCAGCAGGTTGGAGCCGTCACAGTGCCGATCTACCCTACTATCAGCAAGGAAGACTACCGCGTGGTTATCAACAACAGCGAATCGAAGTTCGTGATGGTTGAAGGCCTCTGCGTGTTGAATAAAATTGAAGACATCAAGGACGACATCCCGTCGTTGAAGATGATCTACACCTTCATCAAACGTGGCGACTACCCTATCTGGGCCGACCTTCTTCAGCTTGGTCGCGAAAATCAAGACGTTGAAGAGCTCGAGCGCCGCAAGGCTGCCGTAAAGCCAACCGACTGTGCCACAATACTTTACACATCGGGAACAACAGGTACTCCGAAGGGTGTGATGCTCTCGCACGCCAACATCCTCGGACAGATTGAGAACCTGCGTCAGACGCCGTCGCCGACATCGACACGCGCCTTGAGCTTCCTGCCTATCTGTCACGCCTACGAGAGAACGTTGACATATCTGTATCAATATCTCGGAATGTCGGTGTATTACGCCGAGAGCGTGGCCACCATCGCCAACGACATGAAGGAGATTCATCCTACCATGATGACCTGCGTGCCTCGTCTGCTCGAGAAGATTTACCTCAAGGTGAGACAATCCGGACAGAGCCAGAAAGGTCTCGCAAAGGGCATATTCTACTGGGCTATGAACCTCGCAGAGAAATACACCGTCGACGGACGCAGCTGGTTCTACAACCAGAAACTCAAAGTTGCCAACAAGCTCGTTTATAAGAAAATACGTAACAAACTCGGTGCCGACAGCTTCGACATCATAGTGTCGGGAGCCGCCAGCATCCAGCCAAACATCTCGGCATTCTTCTCTGCCATCAAGATGCCTGTTTACGAAGGCTACGGCATGACAGAATGCTCACCTGTGATCTGCACAAGCTGCAACGAGCCTCACGGCCGTGAAGCCGGCTACGTCGGTCCAGCATTGCCAGGCGTTGAGGTTAAAATCGCTGAAAACGGCGAGATCATCTGCCGCGGTCACAACGTGATGATGGGTTACTACAAACAGCCTGAACTCACAGCTGAAGTTATCGACAAAGACGGCTGGTTCCACACCGGCGACCTCGGAGCTGTCAACGAATACGGCAACTTCAAGATCACTGGTCGCATGAAGAACCTCTTCAAGACTTCTTTAGGAAAATATATCAACCCTGATATCATCGAGAATAAATTCACCGAATCGGGATTCTTCGAAAATGTAGTGGTGCTTGGCGAAAACGAGAAATTCGCAGCCGCTTTGATAGTCCCTGACTTCTCATTTCTCAAGGACTGGTGCGCAAAACACGAGATTCCTTACACCACAAACGAGGAGATGATCAACACCAAGGAGGTGAAAGACCGCTTGACAAGAGAGGTTCAGAAGATCAACGCTAACTTCGGTGACACTGAGAAGATTAAACGCTTTAAGTTCCTCGCTGATGAGTGGAGCACCGCCAACGGCATCCTCACTCCTACTCTGAAAGTGAAACGCTCAGTCATTCTTGACAAATACAAAGACGTGATTGCAAGAATGTATCAAGGAGGAGATTGATTTAGTTTATGAGTTTATGAGCTTATAAGCTTATAAGTTTAATGAAAAAAGGAGAACTCCTGCGGGAATTCTCCTTTTTGTTTGATATAACCAATTGAAATTCTAGTTGATTACTCTGATTTCGACACGACGGTTCATTTTCTTGTGCTCGTTGCTGTCATTTGGCACGAGAGGGTTGTTGGCGCCGAAGCCGACGACTTCCATTCTTGTCACCGAGACACCTCTTTCTATTAGGGCTTCCATGACCGCTGCAGCGCGTTTCAGCGACAGCTCCATGTTATGCTCGTCGGTGCCCGAATTATCGGTATGACCAGCTATCTCGATGTTTATCGTAGGATTTTCCTCCATAAAAGCGGCTATCTTATCGACAATCTCATACTGTGTCTTGCTGATAGCTGCGTTTTCGACCGCAAAAGTGATGCTATGCAGCTCGTAACGAATCATCTCGACAGGTTCCGGAGCGTCAACTTGGTCTAAATCAAAGACATAGATATCGTAGCCGCCCATTCCACCGTCACGGTCGGTTGAGATATAACCTTTCTTACCGTCGGAGCTGACCACGAAGCTGATCTCGTTTTTCTCCGAGTTGATAGGATATCCGAGGTTTTGCGGTGTGCTCCACTCGCCTCTCGGCAACTTCTTGCACATGAAGATATCGTAGCCGCCCATGCCCGGGAGACCGTCGGAAGCGAAATAAAGCGTGTTTCCGTCAGGATGGATAAACGGACTCATCTCGTTGCCCTTTGAGTTAGCCGGAACGATGGGTTTCGGATTGGTCCATTTCCCTTGATAAAACTGGCTGTAATAAATATCGCTGCTCTCGTAAGTACGCGAATATCTGGTGAAATAAAGCTCCATACCATCGGCACTGATGCACGGCTGCGACTCCATTGTCGAGGTGTTCACGATATTGCCGAGGTTGACAGGTTTATTCCATTGATTATCAACGAGTTCCGAAGAATAAATATCGCCTCTGCCATAGCTGTCGATGAAGTCGATACCCACGAAATACATCTTACGCTGGTTAGGAGCGATACTCACGGCACCCATGCGTTTGTTGTTGTGCCAGTCGAACGCGAGTGGCAAGGCCGTCATATATTCGTCATTTACGATAGCCGACGAGAAGATAAACTCCTCACGAGCTCCTTGTTTATCAATGACATCGCCGCGACGGGTGAAGTAAATGCGACTTCCGTCGGGCAGAATCTGGTTGACGTATTCGTCACCTGCCGTATTCACGTTAGGGCCGAGGTTGACAGGGTTAAACTCGACTGGCTCATTGAACGCCTTGTCCCTAAACTCGGCAATCACGAGCAAATCCTTGGCCTGACTGGTCAGCGCCGACTTCTGGTTTGGTACTTTCACATACCATTTCAGGATATCGACGGCATCGCTGAAGCGGAAATGCTCAAGATAGAGGTTTGCCAGTGTTATCGCCGACTTCGGGAATGCCATCGAGTCGGCAGCGAACATCTTCTCGAAGCTCTCGATAGCCTGCTCGTCGTTGTCGACTTTCATCGACAGCTCAGCCTTAAGCAGCAAGGCATCGCAGAACTTACCGTCGACATCCAAAGCCTTGTCGAGATATTTGAATGCCTTCGGATATTTCTTCTTATCGTACTGTTTCTTGGCGTTTTTGAAATATTTTATCGCCTTTTTCGAGTTGGTATGATAAGTCTGAGAATACGCCGCCTGTGGTGCCAACGTTATCGACATCACCACTAACAGACTGATAATCAGATACTTAAAATATTTTTTCATATCAGATTTTATTTTCTTTTCTTAGCTTGTAAAGTATTGTAAAGCAGCGACACTATCGTCATCGGCCCCACGCCGCCAGGCACAGGGGTGATCTTCGAAGCGACCTTGGCCACCTCATCGAAGTCGACATCGCCCTCGATGCGATAGCCTTTTTCTGTCGTAGCGTCTTCGATACGATGGATACCCACGTCGATGACCACAGCTCCCGGCTTCACCATGTCGGCCTTGAGGAACTTAGGCTTTCCGATGGCAACCACCAAAATGTCGGCTTGACGTGTAATCTCAGGCAGATTCTGCGTCTTGCTGTGGCAGATTGTCACGGTGGCATCAGCGCCTTTTCGCGAAAGCATAACGCTGATAGGCGTTCCCACGATGTTGGAACGTCCCAGGACCACCACGTGCTTGCCTGCTGTCTCCACTCCGCTACGCTTCAGGAGCTCCACTATGCCCGCTGGTGTCGCTGGCAGGAAGCAAGGCTCACCAAGCTGCATCAGACCGATGTTGAAAGGCGTGAATCCGTCGACGTCCTTCTTCGGGTTGATGCTATGGATGACTTTAGTCTCGTTGATATGCTTCGGCAGCGGCAGCTGGATGATGTAACCGTCGATTTCTTCGTCGTTGTTAAGGAAATCGATGAGTTTCAGCAGTTCTTCCTCTGTAGTGTTGACTGGCATGCGGTACACCGAGCTCGTCATTCCCACGCTCTGGCAGGCTTTCTCCTTCGATGCGACGTAGGTCTGGCTTGCGCCGTCCTCGCCCACTATCACTGCGGCGAGATGCGGGGCATCCATGCCTTTGTCCAACATTCCGGCCACTTCCGCCGCTATTTCTTTCTTCATTGCATCGGCAATGGCTTTGCCGTCGATGATCTTGTCTTGTGGTATCATAGTGTGAAAATTATCTTCTTCTCTTCGCTTGTTGCATCATCTGCATCATCTTCTTGGCGCCGCCGGTGGTCACCATGCGCATCATCTTCGAGGTCTCCTCAAACTGTTTGATGAGGCGGTTCACCTCTTCGATGCTGTTGCCCGATCCGAGCGCTATCCTGCGCTTGCGGCTTCCGTTGATAATCCTTGGATTCTCGCGCTCCTCAGGTGTCATGGAGCCGATGATGGCTTCGATGCTCTTGAAGGCGTCGTCGTCGATCTCCTCGTCGTCGATCTTATTCATGCCAGGGATCATCTTGGCGAGATCCTT
>JAFZXR010000071.1 GCA_017616675.1 Bacteroidales bacterium | reverse complement strand
TGCAAACTCCTGATTCTGTTAGCCTTGATGAAAATCTGGTCGGTAAGCGACTCGGTGCGCATGATTCGCCACGCCGCTCCGTAATCCTGCATCTTCTTGTCGAAAATATCGCGGCACTGCGCCACCACTTGCTGATATTCTGCTGTCGTATCTCTCTTCATTGAAAATATTTTTATAATTTTGCGATTGTAAAATTACACATTTTTATGTTACGAATAGCGAGTAGAGGACAAATTTTTTCGTGGGACCGCCCCGTGGTGATGGGAATCATGAACGTGACGCCCGATTCTTTCTTCGATGGCGGTAAGTATCAAGGACTTACGTCGGTTTTGGAACATTGCCAAAAGATGGTCAGCGAAGGTGCCGACATCCTCGATTTGGGAGCCTTCTCCACCCGACCTGGCAGCGAACGGATCTCCGATAAAGAGGAAATCGAGCGAATTATTCCAGCTTTAAAAGCCATCAGAAAAGAATTCATGAACACACCGATTTCAATCGACACATTTCGTCAAAGCGTTGCTGCTCAATGCATTGCAGAAGGCGCCGACATCATCAACGATATCTCGGGCGGACTTTTCGACAAAGCGATGATTCCATATATCGGCAAAAATCATATTCCTTATATTTTGATGCACATTACTGGCACTCTCGAAGGAATGCATCATGAAGAGATTATCAGCGAAGACGTTCACAAAAAAGTTCGTCAATTCCTTGAAAATCAAGTGAATAAACTCTTGGAATACGGCGAGCAACAAATCATTCTCGACCCGGGAATTGGGTTTAACAAGACTATCGAATGCAATTTTGCTTTGCTTCGCGACCTCGATAAATATCGCGTTAAAGGCTTGCCGATTTTGATCGGAATTTCTCGTAAATCATTGATATATAAAACATTAGGATTTACTCCGCAAGAAGCATTGAACGGCACAACGGTGTTGAATACCATCGCTTTGATGAATGGAGCTGATATTTTGCGTGTTCACGACGTGAAAGAAGCAGTTGAAGCGGTGACTTTATGGTTAAAAGTTTAAAGATAAAAGTTAAAAGACGATAAAAACTCGTTGATATTTGAAAAATTTTGTATTTTTGTAGGTTAATTCGAACGTTATGGTTGACTTGATGATAAGCGCTTTCATTCAGATTCGTTTTTTGGACGTTCTGGATATCTTTTTGGTGGGATTGCTGCTGTATTTCCTTTATACACTGGTGAAAGGAAGCACGGCCATCAACATCTTCATCGGCATCGTGGCAGTGATTATCGGTCTGAAAATCGTGACATTGCTGCACATGGAGCTCCTCACCTACATCCTCGGCGCCTTCGTCAACGTCGGTTTCATCGCGTTGATCATCATCTTCCAACCTGAGATCCGCCGGTTCCTCTTAAGCATCGGAACATCCAAGTTTGCCGTGGGATTCCGCAAGTTTTTCGCACGATTAGGAGTGAAATATAAAGAAGCCGACGACACCGACCTCGACCCAGTTTGCGAGGCCTGCATCTCGATGAGCAACGAAAAGGTCGGAGCGCTCGTACTTCTTACTCAAAACAATGATTTACAAGACATTATCGACACAGGCGTGGTTATCGACGCTGTCATCAGCAAGCCATTGATTGAGAATATATTTTTCAAAAACAGTCCGCTCCACGACGGCGCAATGGTCATCACCAACAATAAAATCGTAGCCGCGCGCTGTATCCTCCCTATCACGCAACAGACAAGATTACCAGGTAGTTACGGTCTGCGTCACCGTGCTGGAATAGGCGTTTCAGAGACTCACGACTGCATCGTTTTGGTCGTCTCCGAAGAGACAGGCAGCATCCGCATCGTTTACGACGGGAAAGTCGCCGATGTGAAACCTTCCGAAATGAAGGCGAAAATCAAGGAAATTCAAGGAAGAAAGAAACTTTAGCTATTGGCCGTTGGCTATTGGCTATTTGATTTCAATCAGATAATCTCTATCTGTGCGATAGAAATACCGCTCGTATGGATCGTAGCGGTAGTGATTGATTGTGTCGATTGTGCCAACTTCATGATTATCAATGTATTTGTTCATCATGAAATCGTAGCAGTAGCCAGCGTAAAGGCGACCTAATAGCGAAGCAAAACGATAAAAACCTTCGACATTGATTGTGTCGCAATACGTCTTCGAGATAACCTTATTATTTTGATAATCAATGTCAAACGTCACATCGGTGTCGTTGTAATAGTTCTGCTCGGTGAACGTCGTGACAAAGGTCGTATCGTTGGCCAGATTAAACCAAACAGCTACATTGACAAGGTCGACAGGCACTTCCTTGCACAGGCGATGCTCCCCGACCCAGTCACAAAACTGCTGCGTTTCGCATACCTCGGTGACCTCAATTTGAGGAACCTCAATCACCCAATGCGTCGAGTCGGGCTGCGATGTCTCCGTCTCCCAATATTCCACTTTCAGACCGTAATCCTTCAAAGTTTCCTTCATCGATAAGTAAATGATATCCAAAAACTTATCATCGTTTACTTTATCTATTACTTTAACTTGTTTTTCAAGATATGCAATCTGGGTTTGAAGCGACGAATCGGCCAATTCGGCTGGTATGGAATCGTTGCGAAGGTTGTGTTTCGCCAGTCTCTGAGGTAGATACAAAGCCACCACTGTCTTGCGGTTGTTTTTCACAAAACGGCGCGCGACGCTCTGCTGCTCCGAGCACGACAGCAACAGCAGAACTGCGGCGGTTAATATTAGAATATACTTCCTCATTTATCAGAATAACGTCAGCTGACCTTCTTTATTGTCGTCATCGACTGGATGATCCTCCGAATCAGACGGCTCAGCGACAGAGTTTTTGGAGATCTCCGAGTTTTCTTTTTCTTCAGTATTTTCTGAGTTCTCAGAGCTCTCTACAGGTTCTTCAGCCGGCTCTGGCTCCTCTTCTACCACTGGCACTTCAAACGGCTCGAGGAACTCGTAGTAGTTCACGTCGTGAACCGAGAGGCGCTTACCTCTGGCCTTATAGCTCTTCACTCCGATGTATTCGTCAACGTTAAGTTCTTCATCCTCAAAGTGTTTGCCACTTACGCCGTCGTTGAATTTCAGCAGCAGACGCGGCAAAACATCCATGTTGATGGCGATAAACTTGGCATCTTCGCCTTCGCCGATGAACGAGATTCGTTTATTCAACGGAGTATCTTCTTCGACAGTAAACCTCTTGATATACATCAACTTAGTCTCGGCTTCGATGTACAAAACTGTGAAGATTGTCTCAGGCTCGAACTTGAAAATCATCGTCATGTCGTCATCGAAATGCGTCGAGAGGTCGAAGTTCGTGAGACGGAACTCGCCATTGGCGTGAATCTGCATGATTCTATCGTTGCCCGAATAGCGGCCAATCGAAACACCGCGTCCATCGGCGTTCAGACGCTTCACAGTGTCGTCGTACCATATCTCACGTGCCGAGAGGGTCGAAACGCCTTCCTCGCGCTTAAAAATGCGGTTTACGGGGTGATTTGTGAGCTTGTTGCCTCGACTTGCGCGTCCTTTGATGTCCAAAGTTGCGAAATCGTAGTCGAACGAAGTCTTCTTCAGCTTCGGAGCAGGACGCAGCATCACCTTGATGACTTCGGCCTCACCGTTAGGATTTGCTGAGAAATACGCCACTTTCGAGCCAGGCTCGCCCATAGTGAGGTCGTAAATCCTGTCGTGAGTAATGCCGTCGACGTAAAAACGCTTGACATAGTAAGGATTTCCTGGCTTTCCATTGCGATACGCCATGTTATAAATCGTGCGTTTGTCGCCTTTATGATAGATGTTAGCGTAGATAATCTTCTCAGGTCCGACGAACAGCTTAGGCTGCAGCTTGACCACCGAGAAGGTGCCATTTTCGCGGAACACGATAACGTCGTCGATATCGGAACAGTCGCAGACATAGCCGTAAGCGTCCTTGTTTTGCTCTTTCTTGAGACCTGCGCTGGTGCAGATGAAGCCTTCCTCCTTGTTGACGTACAGCTTCTCGTTGTTAGCAGCCACGGCCACTGCCGAGATGTTGTCGAAGTTACGGATTTCGGTCTTACGCTCGCGTCCCTTGCCGTATTTGCGCTTCATCTCCTCAAAATAATTGATGGTGTAATCCACGATATGGTCGAGGTCGTATTTCACCTGCTCGATCTGTTTTTCGATGTCAAGTAATTGATCCTCAGCCTTTTTGATATCAAATTTAGAGATCTTACGCACTGGCTTCTCGCAAAGATTCACCACATCTTCACGTGTTATCTCCTTCTTCAGCTGCTCACGATACGGATCGAACGCTTTCTCGATCGCATCTAATTGAGCGTCAAAGCTTGGCGCGTCTTTTTCCAAGATCTTATAAATGCGTTTTTCGAAGAAAATCTTCTCGAGAGAGATCCAATGCCACTTAGCTTCAAGCTCTTCGAGTGTATTTTGAAGCTCCCAGCTCAACAGGTCGAGAGTGTGGTCGGTGTTATGCTTCAAAATCGCCGAAATGGTAGTAAATTCAGGCTTATCGTTGTGAATGACGCAGGTGCAGAGACTGTTCAGCTTGACCTGGCACTTCGTGAAGGCGTAGAGAGCGTCAATGGTCTGGTCGGGTGACACGCCTGGCGCGAGATGTATGACGATTTCTGCGTTTTTCGAGGTGTTATCGTCAACACGACGAATCTTAATCTTGCCCTTCTCGCCTGCCTGAGTTATCGACTGAATCAGCGTCTCGGTCGTCGTTCCGTAAGGTATCTCAGTGATTACCAATGTCTTTTTGTCGAGTTGCGATATCCTTGCCCTCACCTGCACACGACTTCCGCGACCGCCGTCGTTGTAACCGCGAACGTCGATGAGACCGCCAGTTTGGAAGTCAGGATAGAGCTCAAAAGGCTCGTCTTTAAGGTAGGCTATGGAAGCGTCGATGAGTTCATTGAAGTTATGCGGCAGAATCTCCGACTTAAGACCCACTGCAATGCCCATGGCGCCTTGGAAAAGCAGCAACGGAAACTTAATCGGCAGCGAGATAGGCTCTTTATTACGGCCGTCGTAGGAGAACGTCCAATCCGTCGTTTTCGGGTTGAAAACTACGTCGAGAGCGAATTTCGAGAGACGTGCCTCGATATAACGTGGAGCCGCCGCGCCGTCGCCGGTGAGGATATTACCCCAGTTACCTTGGCAGTCGATGAGAAGGTCCTTCTGGCCCAGATTCACAAGCGCATCACCGATTGAAGCATCGCCGTGAGGGTGATATTTCATGGTGTTTCCCACGATATTTGCCACCTTGTTGTAGCGACCGTCGTCGATCTCTTTCATGGAATGCAGGATGCGGCGCTGCACCGGCTTCAAGCCATCGTCGATTTCCGGCACGGCGCGGTCGAGGATGACATATGAAGAATAGTCGAGAAACCAGTTCTCAAACATACCCTTCAGAGGCACTATACGGTAGCCATCGCCCGACTGCACAAGCATTCCCGACTCTTCTTCCTCCGTAGGATCGAAGCCGTCGAGCACTTGCGTAACATCGTCGCCAATCTCACTTATCTCTTCAAGTTCCTGATTGTCAATATTTTCGTCGTCAAAATCTGCCATTTTCAAAAATTCAAAGTCAATCTACAAAAATACAAAATTTTTTATTTCCAAAATCTCAAAACCAAAATTTCTATCAACAGAGTTATCAACGCTAAAATGATGAACGATTTCCACATCATCGAGCGGCGAATCATGATTCTCATCACATCGTCGGAATGAATCTCGTCGGCTTTCATCACTGCAAGAACATTTAATCCGTTGTCTTTCAGCAATTTATCGACTTCTTCCCTATCCAAAAACTTCATTTTCGACTCCTTGCGGTTGTCGTTCCATGCCATTGTTTCAATGACTTCATCGCCTTTGTTGATGGTATAGAATCCTGCTCCAGGCAATTCATCGTAAAGTCTTATCAGCGCACGGTTGTTGCGCATTTCGACCATCGGAATCATCTCAAAGTTGCCTTGCGCGTCGCGAATTCGGATATCGCCTTCCGAAAATGCAGTCAAATCGTTGATTGTCAGGTCTTTATCAACGCCTAAAGTATAAGAAAGACGATTCATCTGGCCGCCCAGCATTGCTATCTTGTATATTATTGGGACGAACAACGAATTATCGGCAAAATTGGTCCAATCTTTGCCCAGTTGCGATGCAAAACTGAAGACATTTCCGTTGCCAATTTTACTCAAAGTAAAGAATGAAGTGCCATTCTGTAAAGATATGAGTGTCAGAGTGTTAGGGAAACGTTTTTTGTCGATTTGAGAGTGCTTAAAGACCTTCGGAAGGTCGGCGTTGTTAGGGATATTGACGAAGATATCGGAGAAGAATTCGTGATTGGAAGCGATGTGACTTATGCTTAAAGTATCATTAGAGAACTCAGAGTTATTGGAGTTCTCAGAGCGCTCTGAAGGGAACACAACTACGCTGCCGCCATCATTAGCAAAATCGATTATGCTCTGCCACATCGTTTCGTTGATATCAGCGTCACCGTCAACGATAACCATTTGACAATCAGTGAGATATTGCTGGTCAATGCGACGAGGATCAACGCGATTATAATCAAACATCGAATCGTTGGAAAACAATGCAGATATCTGTGATTCGCCATTATTTGCTGATAATTCCGTGATTTTGATGACAGGTCGGACATTCAAAACGAAATTGTAAGTATCATCAAATGTGATTGGGTAATCGTTGATTGAAACGGTGGCGGTTTTTTCGCCTGATTCGTTCAGCACGAACTGCATCGCGACTTCGTTTTTGCCGTTTGCCGGGATATCGACGGTGGTAAAAGCCACGGAACTGCCAGCAATTTCAAGGTAAACGGGCAATCCGTTAACATCTTTGTCGCTCTCGTTGACAATGCGGGCATTCACCTCGTTGGCGAGACCAATCTGCAGCACCGGCGACGACAGCCACACCGTGTCGATGTAGATATTCTGTTGATAATCAGAAGCTAACGGCATGGCCACGATTTGGATAGCCGAATCAGCCGACACAGCATCCATGTTCATCATGTTTTCTTGGAAGTCAGAATACATGAACAATGACGCCGATTTGAAGCCATTACGCTTCATTATCATCTGCAGATTCTCATATAAATTATTGAATGTCAATGGAGAAGCCTCGGTTTGCATTGCATCGATGCTCATCAGCATCTCGTCCTGGTTCATCGGGTATTCATTGTCGAGCTGACGGCTGTTGGTAAGCAGCACAAATCTCTGCGAAGGGCTGATATTGCTTACCAAAGCGCGAGCTGACGACCTCGCATCTTCAATAAGCGAAATCTCCGACGACTGGCTATGCATCGACATCGAATTATCGATATAAACCGCCACCAGATTGTCGGCATCGTCGATCTTCAGTTTCTGTTCAGGATTGTAAGGATACGCGAAAGCAAAAACGAGTCCCGCAATGAATAACATCCTCATTATCAATGCGATAATGTATTTCAACTTCTTCGTCTTGGCGTTCTCCTGCTCTATCGTCTTCAGCGTCGCAGTGTTGCTGAAATATACGATTTTATGCCGTCTGAAGTTAAAAAGGTGAATGATGATTGGGATTGCCAACGCAAACAAACACCAGAGCATATTTGGATAGAGGAAACTCATAGGTTTTTACTTAACTAATGTTACTGCCGACAATTCCTGACCGACCGACCTGATGCCGTCTTGAATGCGAAGCACCTGCTCCTCCGAAATGTATTGTCCCTGCTTGTATTGGCGCATCAGCGACGAGTTGATGTTGAGACGTTTGGCCAACTTGCTGACATTCAGATAAGGATGCGCATTGTAAAATGCCGAGATGTCGTATCTGTATTCAAATTCAACATCTTTCAACTCCTCAGGAACCGGTTTGCCGTCGTCGATATACGTTTCAACCATTTCATGATAACCTTCAAGAAAATCTTCCTTGGCTTCGTCAACGGTTTCGCCACTTCCGATGATGACGTTTTCAAGTCCCGGAGCGTGAACTCCGAATAATCCGTCATCTCCTTTTTCGATTAATGCGATAACTTTTTTCATAACGCCGCAAAGATATAACAAAAATGTTATATATGCAAGAAAAATGTTTTTTTATTGCAAAATTATAACAAATTTTTCTAAGAAAATCAATTGTAAAAAAGATTTAACACAACTTGCAGAAAAAAGAATTTTATGTTAAAAAATTATAACATTTCGCCCTATCGGGCGGTTCTTATGTTCCTTTTCCCTTGATAGAAAAGGAACCAAAAGATCAAGCGCCATATAAAGCTCTAACCGCTATATGGCGCTGGCCAATGCTGTAAACCACTTTGGGCGAAGCCACAATGTTCACATACAAACACCCTGTCATTCCGAGCGAAGCGAGGAACCTCCTACAAAATTAGGATTTCTTTCAATAGGATTGAAATAATCGCCGCCCCGCAATCGGGCCCCTCCCGATGCACCGCGGAGTGGCATGGGAGCGCCTTGAACTACGATACCCTTGGCTAATCTTATACCTTAGTTTTTTTGTCGCTGTTTATAAACTCTCGTTTAAAATACGAACATCTCACAGAATAGTTGTTGCAGCCCCAGTTTATGTATGTATTACCTGTTTTTGTCACGCCTCTCTTCAATACCACAAGTTTTCCATTTTTACACATTGGACACAATTCTTTTTCCGGAATCTCAAAGTGTTTATCAAACATTTCTGTAACAAATTCCGATGGTTTTTTAGCATCATACAATAAAAACGTGTGCTCTTTTGCCCTCGTTATAGCCACATAGAAAACTCTTCTTTCTTCTCCAAACGGATAATGGTCATCTTCACTTAAAACATAATCCATCACAGGATCATCGGAAATCAACGATGGGAAACCATATAGACCGCTGTTACAATTAAGAAGAAATACATAATCAGCTTCAAGGCCCTTCGAACTATGGATGGTCAAGAATGGCACTTTGCGTTTGCCAAAACCAACCGTGATATTGATTCTATTCTCATCTACAGATACATTATCCTCACCTAAAACATTTACATCATAAGTATATCTCCCAAGAATGTATATCGATTTATCTTCCGGTACATTACTGATATATTTTGCTAAAAGTTGATATAGTGATTTTTCATCATCATATGAGACTGCTTCAATATATGTGTTTTTGTCTGAGTCAACTAAAGGTTTGACTGTTTTTTTCTTTTGCTCCGGATTCTTCTGAATAAAAGCAGATGATGTTTCAATCAAAGGATTGCCGAATCGATAAGATGTTTCCAACTTGCATTCTTCGGTATATCCAAAGTAGTCTGAAAATTTTGTAAATAGATTAACATCGCTGCCAGAAAAGCGGTATATTGATTGCCAATCATCACCAACACAGAATAATTTAGTCAAAGGCGACTTTCTTCTTAACGATTGAAGGAATTGATATCTGTCTATTGAGATATCCTGAAACTCATCTACCAAAATATAATCGTAATCTTTCCAGAGACCTTTGTTACAATAATCAGTAGCCTGGATAATCGCATCAGTAAAGTCAATCACACCAGCATTAACCAAAGCGGTTTCGTAATTTGTGTATAGAGGTTTCAAAATACTCTGAATAATGAAGCAATCCCGCATAGATCCCTTGTTTCTCGCCAAAGAATAAACAGCATTTATTGTTTTCCTATTGGATTTTAACAAACTGACAAATCCCTGACACATTTCAAGGATTGATTTCTCCATGCTTTTATTACGTATAACTATCTTGTTATATAACTCATTTTCTGGCACATGTTTGATTGGGACTCCAGCATCCTCTAACAATTTCTTTAATTTATACTCAACCTTTCCTTGGCCAAAATCAGCACTGGTTGTATATATCAAAGTCGTTCCACTATTCTTATGCAGCTGTTTTTTCCACTCGATACCCTTTTTATATTCATTATTGGCTTTATACCATCCGCCCTGGATACCATCACCGAACCATTGGGGCACATTTCCGTCCTCTCCTATCGCAAAATGTTCAAGATACAATCTTCTTATAACTCCAGAATAGTCTTCATAATAAATTGAAAAATCTGGTCTGTATTGACGATATGTCGGAGATGTAGTTTGTAATTCATACGGCTCTTCATATCTAAAATCTATTCCCCAATGAGTTAAATAATTACAGATTCTCTTTTCCTCTTCGCTTTTTGTAAAAACAGCATTGCCGTCCATATCAGTGTAAAGAGCCTGTATACCATATTTTTTTCTATCGAAATAGTAATCTGCTGCTGTTTTATATTTTTCAGAAGGCTTAACTTGAGATTGATAATTTTCCAGATATATCAACACATTTTTTAAGAACTCATTGTCCTTTAACATATTGTTAAAAACATTGAGAAACAAATCATTAGGAGCAATTGACGGTTTTTTACCAGAAACTTCTGAAATAATTTCCATCGCTACACTATGGAATGTCCTTCCGACCAATAAAGTTGAAGCCAGCCGCTCTGACAACTCTTTTGCCGCAGCTTTCGTATATGTCAAAACAAGAATCCTGTCAGGGTCAATATTACGTTTTTTTACTAAATACTGAAGTTTTCCAACCATTGTTTTTGTCTTTCCGCTGCCGGCGCTACTAATAACTAAGCAATTGTCTTCAAGTCTTACAGCAGAATCTCTTTGTTGTTCGCTCAATGAACCAACTTCTTCACTATCAAAGAATTCTTTGTTGTCCTTTAATTCTTCAACTATAAAGCACTGATTATGTGTATAACGGTTGTACTCCAGATTTTCGTAGCATGATAAAAGTCGAATTGTTCCTTCAACATCATCAACTTTTTTAAGCAAGTCTTTATTTCTAAGTTTTTTCAGGTTATCAAAGAAGTCATTGTTATCTTCTTTGAATTTTATCATTTCAGAATATGTAAAATAATCACTTTTATTAATTAGGTTTGAATACTGCTGATCTACAGATTTCAAACAATGATTAACATATTGGATTTCAGAGAACGATTTGTTATTGCTATTTCTTATATCGTCAACAGAACTAAATATTTTTACGAAATTTGTAATACCTGACTTGGTTTTTATTCTACTACCTAATAGAATCGAGTTTGATGCTTTTTTCGACAACAAGAAAAGCTCTTTATATCGCGCTTTAAACTCTAACAATTCTGTTTCCGTAAACTGACGATTAACGTTGCATATATTATCAAATTCAGCTATAGCTTTTGATATTTTTATAGACAATTCATTGGCATTTTTGATATTGGCTACAAACAATGCGCCAATACCTAATAACACGGTTATTATTATTGCAATTACCATAATTTGTTTCTTACATGCTCATTAACTTCTGCAAAAATAAGAAAAAAACAATTAAAATTTAACGTGCTGAAAAAAGGAACTCATTTTTTCTCTATTTATGACTTCGCCCCCAATTCGCTTCGCTGCGGGTTGGCCACGGCCCGAATCGCGGGGCAGCGATTTTAATCCTCATTGAATGATAACCCCTTTCAGAAGGAGGTTCCTCGCACTTCGTGCTCGGAATGACAGCGGAACTATTGATAGATGATTGTCATTCCGAACCCTTAAGGGTAAGGAACCCCATACTGATAGAGGATTACTTCAAAAATAATGTGCAATGAAAAAGAACAAAAATTTTTACTATCTTTGCAAAACAAAACATCTTTTGTTATGGCTAAAGATTTAAAACCTCATATCGGGATTTTCGGGCGGATGAATAATGGTAAAAGCTCGATAATCAACAAGTTAACAGGACAACCGATGGCAATCGTGTCGGAGCAGGCAGGCACTACTACCGACCCTGTGAAGAAATCAATCGAGATTTTTGGCATCGGTCCGGTGGTTTTGATCGATACAGCGGGTATCGACGATATGAGCGAGCTCGGAAAACAGCGCGTTGAGAAGACATACCAAACGCTGAAAGAAATCGACTGCGCCATTCTTGTCATCACAGGAGAAGATTTCGGGGAGCCGGAAAGAAAAATCATAGCCGAATTCAAGAAGCACGAGGTGCCTTTTATCATCGTTCACAACAAATCAGACATCGCAAAAGCCAGTGATACGATACTTAAAGTAATACTTAAAGAATATAGTGTTAATATTCTGGAGTTCAGCGCTTTACACGACGATGCAAAAGAAATTCAGATAGCATTGAAAAACGCCATCCCTGAGAGCGCTTATAAGAAATCATCACTGCTTGGCGGCATCATAAAACCCGGCGACGTGGTGGTGCTCGTCACCCCTATCGACGACGAGGCTCCGGAAGGACGAATGATACTTCCGCAGGTGATGGCTATCCGCGACGTGCTCGACAACGACTGTATCTGCGTGGTTTTGAAAGAGACAAATCTGAAACAGTATTTTGAATCAGGCATGCCACGTCCGAATCTTGTAGTCACTGATTCTCAAGTATTTAAATTCGTCAATGAGATTGTGCCGAAAGACGTGATGCTCACAAGTTTCAGCATCATCTTGGCGCGTTTGAGAGGCGATTTCGAAAATTATCTGAAAGGCACTCCTCACCTATCTGATTTAAAGGACGGCGACAAAATCCTGATGCTCGAATCGTGCACACATGAAATCAGCTGCGGCGACATCGGACGAGTGAAACTGCCTAATCTTATTAGGAAATTCACAGGAAAGAACATCGAATTCACTTATCTTTCAGGTCTCACGCCTATCGAAAACATCAAGCAATACGCGATGGCGATTCAATGCGGCGGCTGTATGGCGACACGCAAACAGCTCATCAACCGCACAAATATGGCAGTCGAAAACGGCATCCCGATCAGCAACTACGGCATGGCAATTGCCTACATGAACGGCATTTTCCAAAGAGTAACAAAAATGTTCTGAAAAAGTTGAACATTTTAGAAAATTATATATATTTGCAAGACCAACCAACAATAGTTTGTAGACGACCTAAAGTCGAGATAAGTTATTGAGACTAAGGGCTTTACAGATAAAAAGTCAGAGTCGGAAGATTCATAATCTAACGACAAGGGAATTGAAACTTCTCATTTCTCAGCTGAATTTTGTTGTTTTAAAAAGGAAAAATAACAAATAAAAGCTAAAAATATGCAATTTCATCCGGAAAAATGTCGCATCCCAGACGAGCCAAACCGCCCGTTTATCGACTCAAACGAGATTTGGGACTACATCAACAACACAAAGAGCACACCAGAGCGCGTGCACGAAATCATTGAGAAATCACTGAACAAGAACCGTCTCACGATGGA
>JAFZXR010000070.1 GCA_017616675.1 Bacteroidales bacterium | reverse complement strand
GATGTAAATTCTGTCGGGAAGCATTATTTCCTTCTTTGCATCTGCTGTTGCTGCTTCTGCAATTCCTCCAAGCGTTTCTGGAATCCCGACTTCTTCACGGGTTTCTGCTTTGCGAGCTCGATTTTCTTACGCAGCTTCTCGTCATCAAGGAACACTCTGAACAGATACATCTGCAAGAATGTGATGATATTGACGAGCATGTAGTAATAGCTCAAACCTGAGGAATAGCTGTTGAACAAGCCGAGAAACATGATCGGCATGATGTACATCATGACCTTCATTCCCTTCATGCCCTGCTGGTTGGTGGCAGCCATCTGCTTGTTGTTGATGTAGGTGTAGAGAATCGTCGTGACGGTCATCAACAAGGTGAACAAGCTCACGTGGTCGCCGTAGAACGGGATGTTGAAGCCAAGGTCGAGGATGCTGTCGTAGGTCGAGAGGTCGTCGGCCCAGAGGAACGGCTGCTGACGAAGCTCGATACTCGACGGGAAGAAACGGAAGATAGCCCACAAGATTGGCAGCTGCAGCAACATCGGCAAGCAACCTGCTGTCGGGCTCGCTCCTGCTTTCTTGTAGAGGTCCATGATGGCTTGCTGTTTCTTCATATTATCCTTCTCGTCAGGGAATTTAGCGTTGATTTCGTCGATTTCTGGCTTCAAAACGCGCATCTTCGCCGTCGACTGATACGATTTGTAGGCAAATGGCATCAAGGCAATCTTGATGATGACGGTCAACACCAGAATCACGATACCGTAGTTCCAGCCGTAGCTGCCGAGCCAGTCGAACACGTTGACAACGATATATCTGTTGATCCAACCCACAAGCTTACCGCCGAGCGGAATCTGCTTGTCGAGGTCCAGATCGTATTTATCCATGATTTTCAAGCTGTTAGGACCGAAATAGAACTGCATCGGCATGTCGTTGGTCTCCTGGAACGCGTCGAAAGGCACGTCGACGGTGGCGTACATCGTCTTGAGATAACGAGGATTCTGCTGACGCAAGTCGGTCTTCATGCCGATGACAGCCGAGCTGAAATTCTCTTTCGCGATAAGCGAATAGCTAAAGAAACGCTGCTTGAACGACAGCCATTTCAGGTTGGCGCGGAGGTCTTTCTCGCCGTCTTTCTCACCGCCACGGTTGCCGCTGATCGACTCAACGTCATCGCTCACGAACTTATAATAGACATTCGAGCCGTTGTAACGGTCGACAGCTTTTTCCTGCTTCAGAAGGTCGACATACCAGTCGAGAGTGACGAAATTGGTGTTCGAGGCTATCACATTCTTCATGTTGACAGTCTTCACATCGAAATCAATCATGTATTCGTCTTTCGCAACGGTATAGGTGAATTCAATATATTGATTCGGGTTCAGCTGATCGCTCAAATCATCAGCAAAAGCACGGAAAGTGAGCGAAATTGGCTGGTCTTTCACCACGATATTTCCATCTCCATCATAAGGATAATTATTCAGATATGGAGTGAAATACAAATCAATAGTATTGATGTTACGGTTCGAAGCGAAGAACGAAAGATTAAACTTGGTGGTGTTCTCGTCGAAGCTGATCAACGCTAACGAATCCCAAGTTTTATAATCTTTCAGTTCAACAGTCTTCACGAAGGCGCCTTTCGAGGTAAGAGTCATCTTCATCACATCGTTTTCGATGGTGTAAAGCTGTTCCTCACCTGTCGCTGTCGTAGCGAAAACGCCGTATTTGTCGCGCATCACGGCATCCGACATCTCGTTGTTGCCGAGCTGAGCCACTTCCTGCTGTTCAGCAGCGCGCTGTGCTTCAACAAAACGGATCGAATCCTGAATGTAACGTTCTCTGTTTGCACGGTAAATCGAGTCCTGATACTCTCTCTGTCTCGCGATTTCCTCTTTCGAAGGTGTCATCCAAATCGACCATCCCACTAATATTCCAATGATAAGGATGATGCCAATAACCGAATTTTTATTCATATAAATCTGTATCCTTGAAATGAAGGTGCAAAATTACGAATTTTTAGTCATCGTTCAACACGCGTTGCAAACTTTTTTTCGAACGCAACCGCAGTTTCTTCAACGCCTTATCCTTCACCTGACGCACGCGCTCGCGGGTCATATCCATCATATAGCCAATCTCCTCGAGGGTATACGCGTGTCGGTTGTCGTTGAGTCCGTAATAATTAGTTATCACATTACGTTCTCTATCGTTAAGCACTGATAATGAGCGTTTTATGGCTGCCGACTCGGTCTCCGAGACGATTTCCTTATCGGCGTCGTTATTGTCGTCAGGCACCACAGTGTCGATGAATAACAGGTCGTCGTCATCATTCACCGGAGCGTCCATCGAGACCTCTTTCGCGTTAATTTTCAATATCGTCTCGACTTTATCTTCGGGCATATCGAGCTCATCGGCAATCTCTTTGATCGTCGGCTTACGCTGATAAAGCTGCTCGAGATACGAAGCTGTCTTCTTCACCCGGCTCAGCATTCCCACTTGGTTTAGCGGCAGACGCACCATACGCGACTGCTCGGCCACTGCCTGAAGTATTGCCTGACGTATCCACCACACTGCATATGAAATGAATTTGAAACCTTTCGTCTCATCAAAACGCTGAGCGGCTTTTATAAGTCCGACATTACCTTCGTTGATCAGATCAGCAAGGCTAAGTCCTTGATTCTGATACTGTTTTGCGACCGACACCACAAATCTCAGGTTAGCTCGCACCAAACGGTCGAGTGCAATCTGGTCGCCCAACTTAATCCTTTGAGCAAGTTCGACCTCCTCATCGGGAGTAATCATAGGCTCCTTCGCAATATCTGCAAGATACTTGTCGAGTGCCCCTTGCTCACGATTTGTAATCGATTTTGAAATCTTTAACTGTCTCATCTTACTGTTTTTTTGATTAAGTTTAATTTGTATTGTTTTTTTTATTATTTTTACATCAAATTTCTTGCCAAACTGTCATTTTTGGCAAAATATTTTTAAAAAATTATGCAAAGCACTGATTATCAAGGAATTAAATTCAGCAAATATCACGGTGCCGGAAACGATTTTGTCATGATTAACGCGATAAAATCATCAATTTTCCTCACCGATGATGAGGTGAAGGCGATTTGTGACCGCAGAACGGGCGTCGGAGCCGACGGATTAATTATGGTGTTGCCGTCGGAGCGATATGCCTTTAGGATGAAATATTACAACTGCGACGGTCACGAAAGCACGTTCTGCGGTAATGGCGGACGATGCATAGCGGCATTTGCCGTAGAAGAAGGTCTTGCACCGCAACATCTTGAGTATGAGGCGATTGACGGCGTTCATAAGGCTCTTCTCACCAAGAATTCAGATAACGAATACACGGTTTCAATTACGATGCGCGACATCGAGGGTTTCGATTTGACCGACGAGAGGCTCATCATCAACACCGGATCGCCGCATTATGTAACCAGAGTTGAGAATCTCAAGGATTTCGACGTCAGAAAACACGGTGCCGCGATAAGGAATGATAAAAACATTTCCAAAGACGGCGTCAATGTCGATTTTATGGAAATAATTGATAATCAATATCATATCAGGACTTTTGAACGAGGCGTTGAAGATGAGACATTGGCTTGCGGAACCGGCGTAACGGCCTCGGCTGTCGCTGCAGCGCTTTGGTACGGAGGCGACAATATCGACATCAGAACGACTCTCGCAACACTCAACGTGAGATTCAAAAAGGCAGGAAATACTATAAAAGACATAGTTTTAACAGGTCCGGCGACGCATGTCTTCGACGGCTTTTATATCTTTGAAAAATAATGTTCATCAAAAACGAAATAGTGACATTGCGCATTGCTGAGCCGCACGACGCCGAGCTGATCTACCGCTGGGAAAACGACATGGATGTGTGGCGCGACAGCGAGACACGTGTCCCCTTCTCGAGGATGCAGATCGAGGAGTTTTTGCTGAACAACAACGACCTGATGAGCATGAAGCAGCTCCGTCTGATGATCGAAGACACGCAGAACGGCGCTCAGGTGGGATGCATCGACATATACGACTACGACGAGTTCAACAGCAGAGCCGGCATCGGTATTCTTATTGATAAAAAACATCGCGGCAAAGATTATGCTAAAAATGCGATTTCATTACTCTTGAAATATTGTTTTAACACATTGTTACTCAATCAGATATACGCTTTAGTGTTGGAAACGAATGCCAATAGTATAAAGCTTTTCGAGTCGTTGGGATTTGTAAAGTGCGGAGTAAAGAAACAATGGTACAAGACAACCGACGGATTCGTCGATCAGATTGAATATCAATACATTAGAAAATGAGCAGCTACAGGTCATCATTCAACAGAAAACGTCAGAAAAACAAGCGCAGAATGCTACTGTTGCTGGCGTTGTTTTTCGTGTTTATCGGCGTGACCTTGTTCGTTTTCCTACATAACTATTCTTACATCACGAAACCGATAATTCAGACCGAAAATGGCGAGAAAGTTTCACTTTACATCCCGACAGGTGCTGATTATCAATATGTTAAGAACGAAATCGTTGCGATGAACGTGCTGAAAAGCGAGAAGGCGTTCAACTGGCTGGCGAAAAAGGCCAATTACGACGAAAACGTCCATCCGGGAAGATATGTTTTAGTCGACGGCATGACTAACCAGCAGCTAATCACTATGTTACGCATGGGATATCAGACGCCGGTGAAGGTCGTTTTCAACAATATGCGCACCGTCGAGCAGCTGGCAGGTCGCATCAGCGAGCAGATCGAGGCCGACTCCACCTCTATCGTCGATGCCATCTACGCGACAGATAACGTCGACGCAACTACTTTTATACCAAACACTTACGAGTTTTATTGGAACACCACGGCTGAGGATTTTGTCAATAAAATGGTGGTTGAATACAACCGTTTTTGGAATGAAACTAGACTTGAAAAGGCCAAAAACATTAAGCTGACGCAGAGAGAAGTCAGCATTTTGGCTTCAATTATCGACAAGGAGACCAGTAAGACATCGGAAATGCCAAGAATTGCTGGCGTTTACATGAATCGTCTCAACAAACGCTGGCCATTGCAAGCCGACCCGACGCTGATTTTTGCCTTGGGCGATTACAACATCAGGCGTGTCCTCGACGTTCATAAGAATATCGATTCGCCTTATAACACTTACAAATACGCAGGTTTGCCGCCCGGACCGATATGCATCCCTTCGATAGCGGCCATCGATGCCGTCTTGAACGCTGAAAAACACAATTATTACTATTTCTGCGCTAAGGACGACCTATCGGGATATCATGTATTTGCTAAGAATATCAACGAACATAACCGCAACGCGGAGAAATATAGAAGAGCGTTAAACAAACAAAAAATATACAGATGAAAGCATTTAAAGCATACGACATCAGAGGCGTTTGGGGCACCGACCTCAACGAAGAAATAGCATACCGCATCGGGTATTTCCTGCCAGAGGTGCTGCCAGCCAAGACATATCTCGTGGGACGCGACATGCGTCTCTCGTCGGACACCGTTTTCCTGAACCTCGCCAACGGCTTGAGAGACCGCGGCGTCAACGTCGAGAGCGTGGGACTCTCCACCACCCCGATGATATACTGGGCGACAGCAAAATACGGCTACGAGGCCTCGGTGATGATCACCGCCTCGCATAACCCGTCGAACCATAACGGCATGAAAATCAGCGCAAAAGACGCTAAGCCTGTCGGTTATGACACAGGATTGAACAAGCTCGAGAAACTCGTCGAGTCGGACATCAAGCCAAAACCGGTAGAAAAGCTCGGAACCATCAGCGAGATCAACCTATACTCGGAATATGTCGAGTTTCAGCAGCAGTTCATGGGCAACCTCGACAACCTGAAGGTCGCCATCGACTGCAGTAATGGAGCGTCGAACATCTTCATCAAACGGCTGCTCGGCGACACTCCTTATTATATTAATGACACCCTCGACGGACGTTTCCCCGGCCACGAGCCGAACCCGCTGGAGGCCGAAAACCAAGAGCAAATCAAGGAACTGGTGAAGAAAAACAAATGCGACATCGGTCTGCTCTTCGACGGCGACGCCGACCGCATCACCTTCATCGACGAGAAAGGCCAGTTCATCTCCCCTGACTTGATTATCGCCTTCCTGGGCAACTATTTCCTTGGCGAGAAGAAACAGAAAGGCATTGTGCTTCAAGATATTAGGTCGTCGAGAGCCATCCAGGAATATCTCGGGAAGCTGTACAACGCAAAGGTCGAGACCTGGCGTGTCGGTCGTGCCTACGCAGCGTTGAAGCTACGCGAGCTCGACGGCTGTTTCGGCGGAGAGCTCGCGGGACATTACTACTTCCGCGACTTCTACTACTCCGACTCAGGAATCATGGCAGCATTGCTGGTGCTCCGACTGCTGGCACAGTTTAAGGTTCAAGGCAAGACTATGTCGATGATTATCAAAGAGATATCGGGCTATCATAACTCGGGCGAGATCAACTTCACCATTGAGAAAAAGAAAGAAGCCATGGATGCCGTGCGCGACCACTTCATGAACCTCGAGAAACCTGAGCGTTTCCTCGACTTCGACGGTTATCGCCTCGACTATCACGACTGGTGGCTTAACATCCGTCCATCGAACACCGAGCCTTATCTGAGATTTCTTTGCGAAGCAAAAGATGAGAAAAAACTCAAAGAAATCATTGAAACGGTAACTAAAATCATAAAAGCAAACAGTTAATAATTGATGAAGAAAGCGCTCATAGCTATATTATTGGCACTCGGTGTGTTAAGTGTTTCAGCACAGGACACTCTGGTTGATCAGGCAAAGGTCAGGCGCAATGTGAAGATTGTGATTGGCACCGAGGCGGCTTTGTATGCCACTTCGATGACGGCGCTTTACTATGCCTGGTACGCGGGCTATCCGCAGTCGAGCTTCCACTTCTACAACGACAATGCCGAGTGGATGCTGATGGATAAAGCCGGTCACCTCGCCACGTCGTATCGTGTCGGACATATCGGCTACGACGCTCTCCGCATCGCAGGTCTCGACGAGAAGCGCTCCATCTGGTACGGAGGCACGCTGGGACTGGCGTTTCTGACCACAGTCGAGGTGTTCGACGGTATCTCGGAAGGATGGGGATTCTCGTGGGGTGATATGGCGGCAAACACCATAGGCGCCGGAGTGTTCATCGGACAGCAGTTGCTTTGGCATGAGCAGAAAATTGTTATAAAATATTCGTTTCACACTACCGAGTTTCCCGAATACCGTCCCGACGTGCTTGGCGAGAACCTCATCCAGCAGACCATCAAAGATTACAACGGCATCTCGATCTGGGCTTCGTGTAACATTAAATCGTTGTTTCTCAAGGAGGAAAGCAAGTTTCCGGCATGGCTCAACGTGGCTTTCGGATTCGGTGCAACAGGCATGACGGGAGGCTTCAACAATGCGACGTCGTACAACGGAAAACCTATTCCGCCTTTCGAGCGAAAACAGCAGTATTATCTCTCGTTAGACGTTGATTTTACTCGGATTCCGACAAACAATAAATTTTTAAAATACACTTTTAGGGTTTTGAATATTTTCAAGCTGCCATTCCCTGCCGTAGAGTTTAACACCGGAAACGAATGGGTGTGGCATTGGATGTTCTTCTAATTTAGAAATATGAAAAAGAGTTTATTTTTTGCAAGTTTAGCATTGGCATTTTTGATGATCAGCTGTGGGCCTAATCCAGAAAAATCGAGATTGTATTTCGACAAAGGCGTTGATTATCTTTATTGTTCGCAGTTTGACGAGGCCATCGAGTATTTCGACAAGGCCATCAAATACGACGAAGGCAACTACGAGGCTTATTATTATCGTGGCTGCGCTTACAGCAACAACTTCAAGTACAATTTGGCATTGAAGGATTGGAACAAAGCCATAGAGTTGAAAGAGGATTATGCCGATCCATATTTCAACATAGGGACTTATTATCGCGACAATAATGATTACCCGATGGGATGCTATTATTTCAAACTTGCAGAGAAATATGGGCATCAGAACATGGAAGACTATTTGAAATTCTGCGATTATTACGAATAGGATGGCCGAATATTCTTCAATATTATTGGAAAAAGCCGTCGAGGAGCTCGCGAAACTGCCCGGGATTGGTCGGAAAACGGCCTTAAGGCTGGCATTGCATCTCCTCAGCGAGGAGCAGTCGACAACCGAGTCGCTTTCGCAGTCGTTGTTGAACATGCGAAGCAACATCGTTTTGTGCAAACGCTGCTATAACATCAGTGACAGCGAGCACTGCTCCATCTGTTCTAACCCTAAGAGAGACAATGAGTTGCTTTGTGTCGTCGCCGATATGCGCGACGTGATGGCTATCGAAAGAACCGGCTCGTTCAACGGCGTTTATCACGTGTTGGGCGGCGTCATCGACCCGATAAACGGCATCTCTCCTAACGATTTGAGAATCAAGGAGTTAGTTGAAAGAAGCATCAACGAGAATTTTAAAGAGATAATATTGGCGTTGCCGGCCACCATCGAGGGCGACACCACTAACTTCTACATTTTCAAGATGTTAAAGCATTTTGAAGGTCAGGTAAGCACCATAGCGAAAGGCATCGCTGTCGGCGACGCGTTGGAGTTTGCCGACGAGGTGACGTTAGGTCGCTCGATCAAAAACAGGATACCGTTTAACCGGTAATCTCATCTTCAAACAGATTCAATTGATTTTCACAGAGATACAGTTCCTCTGGCACTCCGTATTCGTAGTGCGAGATGAAGCGCTCTATGTTTTTCTTGATCAGCTTGATAGGCGTGGTTCGGCGCGCCTTGCAGTAGTTTTTGAGCGACTTGTACTGTCCTTGCGACAACTTGAACGTTATCGCGTGGAATTTGTAATTTCTTCTATGATGTTTACTTTTCATTACATTAATTTCTTAGCTTCGTCTAGCATCATCTGGGCCAGTTTGTCGGCCTCGGCCTCCGATTTTCCTTCGGAATAGACGCGGATGATAGGCTCTGTGTTGGATTTACGGAGATGCACCCAGCCATCGGCGAAGTCGATCTTCACGCCGTCGATGGTGGTCACCTGCTCGTTCTTGAACTTCTCGGCGAGCTTTGCGAGGAGACCGTCGACGTCGGTCTGAGGCGTGAGCTGGATCTTGTTTTTCGACATGTAATACAGCGGAAACTTCTTCTTGAGTTCCGACACTGTGCAGTGGTTCTCGACGAGGTATGTCAGGAACAGTCCGACACCGACGAGGGCGTCGCGGCCGTAGTGAATCTCAGGATATATCACGCCTCCGTTACCTTCGCCGCCGATGACGGCGTTCACCTCTTTCATCTTTGCCACCACGTTGACCTCGCCTACCGCTGCGGCCGAATACTTTCCGCCGGCGGCGAAGGTAACGTCTCGCAAAGCTCTTGTCGACGACAGGTTGGAGACGGTGTTGCCTTTCTTATGCTCGAGGATGTACGAAGCGAC
This sequence comes from Bacteroidales bacterium, assembly GCA_017616675.1. Next base: position 33,934 of record JAFZXR010000070.1, on the reverse strand, counting down.
AGTCACAAGAGTGTATTCTTCGCCGTACATCTCCCCTTTTTCGTTGATAAATGCCAAACGGTCGACATCAGGGTCGACGACGATGCCGAGGTCGGCACCGCATTCCTTCACCTTAGCGCAGGTGTCGACGAGGTTCACGGCCAACGGCTCAGGGTTGTGGGCGAACTTGCCAGTCACCTCGCAGTTGAGCTCGATAATATCTTTTACTCCTAACTTCTTGAGTAACATCGGGATAGCCATTCCACCAGTGGAGTTTACTCCGTCGACCACGACCTTCAGGTTAGCCTTCTCGATGACTTCTTTCTTCACCAGCGGCAGCTTGCACACCATGTCGGCATGACGTTCTATCCAGCCTTCAGCGAGAGTATATGTGCCTATCTCGTCGATTGGCGAGAACTCGTATTCGTCTTTCGCGGCCTTCTCGAGCAGCCATTTTCCGTCGGCGGCGTCGATGAATTCGCCTTTGTTATCGAGGAGTTTCAGAGCATTCCATTCCTTCGGGTTGTGCGAGGCGGTGAGGATGACGCCGCCGTCGGCCTTCAGCTCCGTGACAGCGATCTCCGTTGTCGGGGTGGTGCTCAATCCGATGTCGATGACGTCGGCTCCCATAGCCTGCAGGTTACCGCAGACCAGCTGGTTTACCATGGTTCCCGAGAGGCGACCGTCGCGGCCTACCACGATGCGAGGACGTTTTACGCCGCCGCGTCGTATCAAACAAATAAAAGCTGACGTCAGCTTCACGATATCTATCGGTGTCAACCCGTCATCCGGCCTGCCGCCAATAGTTCCGCGGAATCCGGAAATCGATTTAATCAATGGCATAATTCTGAAATTTTTCGCAAAGATAACAAAAAGTTTTAAGTTTTAACAGATTTTGTCATTTTTTTATCACTGTCTTAAATCTTTTAACTTTTATCTTTCATCTTTGAAGTAAATTTCGTATTTTTGCAAAAAATTTGAAAATGTTCGACGACGACAGTTTTCTCGACGACGATTACGACATCAACGACCTGGTTGACCGTTTCGAAAAGATGGTCAAGCAGCATCAGTCGTGCTATTTCGACGCCGACGAGCTGAACGTCCTTCTGGAGCATTATCTTCAGGAAAATAACATCAAAAAAGCTAATCTGGCAGCGGATATCGCTGTAAAATATCATCCTAACAATCCTCTTATCAGCATCATAAAAGCCAAGCAATTGCTGGCTAATTCGCACGCTAAGGAAGCCTTGTCGACGCTTAAAAACGCCGATTTCGACCATAACGATGCCGATTATCAGCTTACCTTGGGCGCCTGCTATTCCGACCTTGGTGAACACGAGAAAGCCATCAAAGCTTATATGAAAGCTGCTAAGGAGTTCGATTTCAAGGATTGCGAAGACATCTATAACTTCATCGCGGCGGAATATGAGAGTCTGGGCGACATGGAAAACGCTCTAAAGTTTTTCGTTTTAGGGTTAGATAAGGCAGAAGATATTGATAATCAATATTTTGAGATAAGAAACTGCTATTCACATCTTGGAAAAATAGAGGACGCGGTAGATTTTTTCCGCAAGGAAATCGACAAAAACCCTTACAGTGTGGCGGCCTGGATGGCGCTCGGCAACTGCTATGTGCGCATGGGAAACCTCAAGGACGCCGTCGAGCAGTTTGAATATGCCATCTCCATCGACCCGCATTATAAAAAAGGATATATCGACATCGCGACAGCATACAACGAGCTTGACAGATTTCAGGAAACGATAGATATTGTTGACGAAGCCAAGCGTTACGGTGCTGAGACCGCCTTGCTGCTCTGTCTGTACGGCGAGGCTCATGCCAAGCTCGGCGACAACGAGAAAGCCCTGAAGATATACCAGAAAGCGATGAAGATGGACGACAAGCTCCCGGAGGCTTACGCCGGCATCGGCTTTGTGCTCAGCGACGAAGGCAACCCCGAGTCGGCGATAAAATTCCTGCGTCACGCCCATACCCTGTCGCCTTACAACACCGATTACATGTATGTAATCGTCGAGGAATACAACAAACTCGAGCAATACGACAACGCTTTGAAGTTCGTCAACGAGATTCTCGACCTCAACCCTTACGACGAGAACGTCTACATCTCGATGATGGAATGCTACGTGCTGAAAGACGACCCTGACAAGGCCATGGAGTCGCTCGAACGGGGACTGCTCATCCTTCCGAACAACGCAGCCCTGCTCTATCGCAAGGCGTTCATCTATTTCGTGATGGATCGCAACGAGTCGGGACTGCTGACATTGGAACTGGCGCTGCAGTCGAACTACGACGGACATATCGAGTTTCTAAACTTCGACGCCGAAAACCTCACGAGCAACCCGAACATCATGGATCTGATTGAAGAATACCGACTAAAGAACTCATGAAAAACTACATCTACATATTTCTCATAGCGATGGTGCCTCTCATCGAGCTGCGTGGCGCGATACCGGTGGCCTACGCCATCAACACCGCCAACCCCGACTTCAGTCTGCTCTGGAGCTACGTCATCATCGCCATCGGCAACATCCTGCCAGTCCCGTTTATCTATCTCTTCGCCCGAAAAGTGCTCGAATGGGGAAAGGACAAACGTTATATCGGCGGTTTCTTCACCTGGTGTCTCGAAAAAGGCGAAAAAGGCGGTCAGAAGCTGCAAGCCAAAGCCGGTCGCGGTCTCTACTGGGCACTTGTGCTGTTTGTCGGCATACCTTTGCCAGGCACCGGCGCTTGGACAGGCACCCTGGCGGCGAGCTTCCTCGACATGGACTTCAAGAAAAGCGTGATAGCTGTCATCGGAGGCGTGGTTTTGGCGAGTATCATCGTCGGATTAGTTTGCACACTGGGATTTGGAGCAATTTTTGGAATAAATTAGCATGCGTTATTACGGACTCATCGGACATCCTTTAAGTCATTCATTTTCAATGGCTTATTTTAATAATAAGTTTAAAAATGAAGACCTGGACTGTTTTTTTGTAAATTTCGATATCGAAAAGCTCGAAAGCATAAAAGATATTCTCATTCAATACCCTGATTTACAAGGATTTACGATTACACATCCGTATAAAAAAGCTATTTTTCAATATCTGGAAAATATTGACGAAAATGCCAAGAAAATCGGGGCTGTTAATGTTGTAAAGATTGATAAAAACAGAAAACTCGCCGGCTATAACACCGATTATATTGGTTTTCAAGGACTTCTGGAAGAGGCAATCAACAACATGTGCATAAAATCGGCATATGTTTGCGGAACCGGCGGTGCTGCTGATGCTTTGGTTTATGTCTTGAAAAACAAAGGCATAGCTTTTGAGATTCTTTCGCGTAAAGATGATTCATATCAAAAGCTGAAAAACGAAGGATTTCATCCTAACGAATTGATTATCAATGCGACACCTGTCGGAATGTATCCTAACAGCGACGGTTTGCTCGACTTGCCTTACGCTACCGCGAACGAGACCAATGTCTTTATCGATTTGATTTACAATCCGGAGGAGACGATGTTTATGAAAGAGGCGAAGAAATATGGAGCGAAGACGTTTAACGGATTGAAAATGTTGCAGTTACAAGCCGAAGCGGCATGGCGAATTTGGGACGATGGACAAAGTAAGTAAGATAGTTAAAGAGTTTAGTGTCAGCACGAGGGTGGCCGAGAATGTGATCAAGCTGCTCGGCGAGGGTGCCACCGTGCCTTTCATCGCGCGTTATCGTAAGGAGATGACCAACACGATGAACGAGGAGACCGTGGCTGAGGTGAAGAAACGTCTGGAGCAGCTCGACGAGCTTGAGAAACGCAAGGAGTTTGTGCTGAAATCGATAGCCGAGCAGGAGAAGCTGACGCCCGAACTCGAGAAACAGATAGCAAATGCTGAGACTTTGCAGGATGTCGAGGACCTTTACCTCCCCTACAAGCCGAAACGTCGCACCAAGGCCGAGATAGCCCGTCAGAAAGGTCTTGAGCCCTTGGCCAAGATGATAATGGCGCAAAACAGCGACGACGTCAACGGCATGGCCCGTCGCTTTGTCAACAAGGAAAAAGACGTCAACAGCGAAGACGAAGCTTTGAAAGGCGCCTGCGACATCATAGCCGAGTGGGTCTCCGAAAACATCAACGGGCGCAACCGTATCCGTAAGATCTATCACCGCGACGGCATCATCACCTCGGCGCTTGTCAAAGGCAAAGAAGCCGAGGCGCAGACGTATAAACAATACTTCGACTTCAACGAGCCCATCGCCAAGGCCCCGTCGCACCGGATCCTGGCGTTATTCCGCGCCGAGACTGAAGGATTGCTCAAGGTGAAGCTCAGCATCAACGACGACGACGCGCTCAACGTGCTCGACAGCATCTTCCTCAGAAACGACAACGCTTCGACAGATTTGGTGCAGGACGCCATCGACGACGCCTGGAAACGACTCTTGGAGCCGTCGCTGGAGACCGAGATACGTACTTTTTACAAAGAGAAGGCCGACGAGGTGGCAGTGAAGGTGTTTGCCGAGAACCTGCGGCAGCTTTTATTGGCCGCTCCGCTGGGCAAGAAACGCGTCCTCGCCCTCGACCCGGGCTTCCGCACAGGATGTAAAGTGGTGATATTAAACGAGTTAGGTGCTTTGTTGCATAACGAGACCATCTACCCTCACCCGCCGCAAAACGAACACGGAAAAGCTGCCGCCAAGATAGCGCATCTGGTGCAGGCATATAAGATCGACGTCATCGCCATAGGCAACGGCACCGCGGGCCGTGAGACCGAGGACTTCATCAAGACCATACGATTCGACCGCGACATCACCGCTGTGATGGTCAACGAGAGCGGAGCCTCCATCTATTCGGCGAGCAAGGTGGCCCGCGAGGAGTTCCCCGACTACGACATCACGGTCCGCGGTGCCGTGAGCATCGGACGACGGCTGATGGACCCGCTGGCGGAGTTGGTGAAGATTGACCCGAAGTCAATCGGCGTGGGACAATACCAGCACGACGTGAACCAGAAGATGCTCGGTGACGAGCTCAACACCGTGGTGGAGAGCTGCGTCAACGCCGTGGGCGTGGAACTCAACTCCGCCAGCGAGCAGCTTCTTTCCTATGTGAGCGGCGTCGGACCGCAGCTGGCGAGCTCGATAGTGAAATACCGCAACGAAAACGGAGGCTTCAGCAGCAGAAAAGAGCTCCTCGAGGTGCCTCGTCTGGGCGCCAAGGCATTCGAGCAATGCGCGGGATTCCTCCGCATACACGATGCCAAACAGCCGCTCGACGCGAGCGCAGTGCATCCCGAGAGCTATCATATCGTCGAGAAGATGGCTAAAAAACTTGGCGTCAACGTATCAGAGCTCATTGGTAATGAAGAGCTTATCGCAAAGATAAATCCAAAAGAGTTTATCGAGAAAGACTTCGGCATCGAGACCATCAACGACATCATCGACGAGCTCAAGAAACCGGGACGCGACCCTCGTAAGACATTTGAAGTCTTTGAATTCGACAAGAATATTCGCACCATCAACGACCTCAGACAAGGCATGCAGCTTGTCGGAATCGTTACCAATATCACTGCTTTCGGATGTTTTGTCGACATAGGAGTGCATCAGGACGGGCTTGTGCATATCAGTCAGATGTCGAACAGCTACATCACCGACCCAAACCAGGTGGTGAAGCTCAACCAGAAGGTAAATGTAACCGTCACCGACGTCGACATCGCGAGAAAACGCATCAGTTTGAGCATGAAACAAAATAATTGAGCTTGTTTTACGTTGTAAAGACATGAAAAAACTCTTTTTGATCGGATTAATAGTCGTATTCGTCACCATGACGAATGCTTTGAAAGCCCAGTTTTTCCTGGGAGAAGCATTTGTAGGCTATAATCTCAGCCAGGTCACAGGCGATCATAGAGGCATCATGGAATACCATCGTTCGGGCCTCCAAGCCGGCGTCGGAGTGATACATCCGGTGTGGAAGAAAAACAAATTCAGCATGGAAGTCTCGCTCGAGGTGTTATTCAATCAAAAAGGCTCATATCAAGGAAAGAAATATCACGACGGCTCAGTGATGGATTCCACAGTAATCACTGGCGAATACGACCTTCGTCTGAACTATGGCGAGGTGCCGCTGATGGTTTATTTCACCGATAAAAACTTCGCTTCGGTAGGTGTCGGCGTGTCGTACGGTCGTCTGACTTACGTCAGGTTAAAAGAGCAAGGCATCGACATCACGAAGGAAAAGCGAGACGAGTTCAACAAAGACGAGTTTAACATCCTTGCCGATGTGAAAATCAGGGTTTGGAAGCGGCTCAAACTCGGTTTCAGGTATTCCTATTCGCTTACGCCTATCAGGACTATTCCTTACAGCGAATACAACCCGAATTATGCCGGCGAAGGCCATGCCAACGAGAAGGTCAAGCAGCGCAACGACCTCTTCACTTTGAGGTTAACATACGTCTTTAATGAGAATCTCGACGACCTGCAACGCGAGGAATACCGCTACACTGGCGACAATCCGAAATTCCACGACAAAGCCGTCGAGCGCCAACTCCGCAAGATGAAACGCAAACAAGCCCGCGAAGAACGAAGAAAAAACGGCCAATAGCCAATAGCCAAAGTCTACTCTACTACTGTCACCAGTTTTTCGAGTTCCTTCATCGTCTCATCGTGACCTTTCTTGTCGACGTAGCCGAGACCCGAAACCAAAAGCTCGATGTTGTGACCAGCGTTTAAAAACTCCATCAAGGTGTTCTTAACGCAGTATTCGGTAGCTATACCACTGATAACCAAGTCTTTACCGACACACTGTGAGAGAAGTCTGCCGTCTGGACCGACCGACTCGAAACCTGAATACTGCTCGGTGTCGACCTGCTCACCCTTGCGGAAGATGTTACGCTCAGGGTCAGGACGGTTAGCCGGGTTGATGACGTCGGTGTAGAACGCCTCGTGGATGGCGCCGCCGTGTGTTCCCTGCACGCAGTGAACCGGCCAGATGCCGCCGTTTTCGGCAAATGAGCTGTGGTTTGCCGGATGATAGTCGGTGATGTAGATAACCTTCTGGTCAGGATGTGCGTTGATATATTTCACCACCTCATGCACAGCGTTTTCGGCATTGCCGCAAGCTAGAGTGCCATCGATGAAGTCGTAAAGCATGTCGACGACAAGATGCTCAGGAGCGTCGTGGTTTTCCTCGACGAAGCTGTATTTCTTACCGTAGTCGAGATGCTGCTGCAAGAAATCGGTCGGGTAATTGACTTGATAGTCAACGACTTTGCCGCCTTTAACCACAGGAACGATGTCAGGGTTGATGAATCCTCCATAAGGCTTCAAACCGAGGGCGTTGTAACGTTCCTTCACCTCTTTATGAAGCTCAGGGTCGATCTTCACAGCGTAAGTCTCGATAAGTTTCTTACCGGCTTCGTAGTCGCCTTCCGACTTAATGCGCTGAATCTCAGCGAGAAGCTCGCCAAACAAGCCACGAAGTTTGTCGTAGTCGTTGATGACGAAGTATGTCTTGCCGTCGCGCACCACCTTCTCGATGACATTGTCGTTCAAACCGTGCTCGTAGCACCACCAGCTGATGAGGGCGCGGTCCTGCATGTGCGACTCGGTGATGGTTTTGCCGAGCTCGATTCTGGCCAGCTGACCCATCAAGCCGTTGCGGATGAAACCAGCATATTCGGCTTTGTAGCACTCCATGTTAGGCAGGATGCCGAGTTCCACCATCTTAGGATCGGCGCAGTAGTACAGTCCGAAGAGGTCAGCACGCGACTCTTCGAGAGCCGAGCTGTATTCCTTCAAAGCGTTAGGCTGTGTGGTCGGGAGCAGCTGTCCTGAGCCGTGGCCTAAGCATTCGTGCAAGTCGGTGTGCAAAACATCGGCAATCTCGCCATATTCCTTGCAAAGGTCGATCTCTTCCTGTGAGTAGGCAAACTCGGCCAAGGCGCTCTTCGGCGACTCGTTGGCGGCCTTGTCGTAGGCTTCCATTAAGTTGGTGATAGTCACCGACTTAGAACCATAATCCTTGCGAATCCAGTCGGCATTCGGCAGGTTGATTCCGATTGGAGGTGCCGGGAAGCAGTCGCCAGCCAAGGTGGTGACGATTATACCTTTCGCGCTCACGCCCTTGCATTCTTTCTTCTTGAAGCGCTCGTCGACAGGCGAGTTATCTTCAAACCACTGGGCGTTCGCGCTGATGATCTCTGAACGTTTGGTAGCTTCCATGTCTTTGTAGTCGACGATGGCCTCCCAAGTGGCTTTCATTCCCATCGGGTCGTTGTAATCCTCGATGAAGCCGTTCACGAAGTCGATATTCGAAATCGAATCCTGCACCCAGGCGATGTTGTATTCGTCCCAAGTTTTGAGGCAACCTGTTGTGTAATAATCGATTAACAGGTTGGTGTAGTTGCGCTGTACGTCGTTTTCAGCTACCTCGTTGGCTTTCTTAAGCCAGAAGATGATCTGCTCGATTGCCTTTCCGTAAAGGCCGTCAACCTTATAAACATCTTCGTGCAGCTTACCGTTTTCCTTGACGAGCTTTGAATTCAGACCGTAAGAGATAGGCTGAGCGTCGTTAGGCTTGCGCTGAGCATCGTAAAATGCCTCGACTTCACCTTTATTAATATCGCCTTTATAGAAATTGACGCATGAGTTTTTGATGATATCCTCTTCGCTGCTGCGGCGCATCTTATAAAGATCTTTATCGAAGATAACCGGAGTGATGAAATTGATGAAAGCATCAACGGTTTCGCCTTCTGCCAAAGGAAGATACTGTGCATCTGAGTTCTTCACCAGGTTGGCGAAATATTCCTCCGAAATCTCAGGGAACATTTTATCTTCGGCATAATGATGATGGATACCATTGCTGAAGAACACGCGCTTTGCATAAACCACAAAGTTCTGATAGTCAGCGCATTTCTTATCGCCATCGTATGTATTCAGGATAGCCTCGAGGGTCTTACGCACAGTGAGGTTATACTTGAAATTCTGGTCGGCAAGGATGTCGCGGCCGCATTTTGCAGCTTCACCGAGATAATAAACATACTCTTTCTGCTGAAGCGTCAGTTCGTCCCAGTTAGGAATCTGATAACGCATCACCTTTAGGTCGGCAAACTCGTCGACGAGATACTTGAATTCTTCGTTTTGAGCCTTCTTTTCGCTTGGCGCACAAGCAGTCAGAAGACCAGCAATACCTAGAAACATAATAATTCTCTTCATTATTCGTTATTTTTAAACATATTTTAAATATGGTGCAAAATTATTGAAATTTTTATTATCTTTGCAGAAATTAACAAATTAAATTTTTAGGATATGGAATACACACAACACAATGATTATCAACAGAATAAGCCATCAAACGGCAAGAAATACGGTCCGATAGTTTTGATTGGCACTGTCATTTTACTGCTCATCATATTCTGGAGTCGCATCACGGTGACTATTCCGGCAGGTTACGGCGGCGTGCTTTACCGTCTGTTTGGCGGCGGTATCGACACTACGCGCACTTACGAGGAAGGTTTCCATTTCATCGCCCCTTGGAACAGCATGGAGCTCTACGAAGTGCGTCAGCAGGTGGCTGATGAAGAGATGAGCGCTCTTTCGTCGAATGGTTTGGAAATTAAGATCGAATTCTCGACATGGTATCAGCCGAAGTGGGACGAGTTGGGACTCCTCCACGCCTCCATCGGCACACAATATCTGACGAGAACGGTCTATCCTGCTATGCGTTCAGCGGCCAGAAGCGTACTCGGACGTTACACTCCAGAGCAGATTTACTCGACCAAGCGCGACGCCATCCAGGAAGAGATTTTCGAAGAGACTAAAAACCTTCTTGAAGGCAAGCATATCCAGCTCAACCAGGTGCTCATCCGTTCGGTCACCCTGCCTCCTACCATCAAGTCGGCTATCGAGAGCAAGCTGAAGCAGGAACAAGAGGCTTTGGAGTATGAGTTTAAGCTTGAGAAGGCATCGCAAGAAGCTGAGCGTCAACGTGTTGAGGCAGAAGGTAAGGCAAGAGCCAACAACATCGTGAGCGCCAGTATCAACGATAAGATTTTGCGTGAAAAAGGCATCGAGGCCACGCTGAAGCTGGCTGAGTCGCCGAATGCGAAGATTGTCATCGTGGGCAACAGCAAAGACGGCATGCCGTTGATTTTGGGAGATATCAAATAATGGCGAATAGGGTCAAACAGGTTAAGATAAGCATCAAGAACAAGCGGGCGTCGTACGAGTATTTCCTCATCGACAGATACACCGCGGGCATCGTCCTGACAGGTACGGAGATCAAGAGCATACGCGAAGGCAAAGCCAGCCTTGCCGACTCTTACTGCACCTTCATCAAGGACGAGCTGTTCGTCGTGGGCATGCACATTGCCGAATACGCCTTCGGGACGTACAACAACCATGTGCCTAAGCGCGACCGCAAGCTCCTGTTGACCATGAAAGAACTGCGCAAACTCAAGGCGAAAAGCGCCGAGAAAGGCTTTACCATAGTGCCAATCGAGGTGTTTGTCAACGAGCGAGGACTGGCGAAGATGGAGATCGCGCTGGCGAAAGGTAAGCATTTCTACGATAAACGTGACAGCTTGAAGGAGAAGGATTCAAAAAAGGAGATTAGAGAGTATTAATGGTTATTGGTTATAGGTTATTGGTTATTGAATTATGAAGAGATTGGTTTTAGCATTTTTGGTTTTGGTATCGTTACCAATTGTTGGTAATGCCCAGAAAATCAATTGGATGACGTTTCAGGAGGCCGTGAAGCTCAACGAGACGGCGCCGAAGAAGATTTTCATCGACGTTTACACCGATTGGTGCGGATGGTGCAAGAAGATGGACAAGACCACGTTTCTCGATTCGACGGTGGTGGCATATATGAATGAGAATTATTATGCTGTGAAGTTCGATGCCGAGATGAACGACACCATCAGTTTTGCCGGCTACACCTTCATCAACGAGGGCGGAATGGGCGGCAGAAAAGGCACTCACCAGCTCGCCGCGGCTATGCTGCAGGGACGACTCTCCTATCCGTCGTACGTCTTCATGAACGAGAAAAGCCAGGTCCTTACCGTGGCTCCAGGCTATATGGAACCGAAAGATCTGCTGCCGATTTTGAAGTATTTCGGCACCGATGCATACCTAAATCAAACCTTCAAGGAATACTTTAAGTAAAGATGCGTAAATATTTGTCTATCATATTATTATCGTTGGTCATTTTGACAATTTCGTGTCGAAAAGAGTTGAAATATTCCGACTCTCCGTCGATGGACATCAGCCTGTCGACCGACACCATAGCTTTCGACACGGTGTTCACGAGCGTGGGCTCCTCGACGAGGGTTCTGATGATATACAACGACAACGATGAGAACCTGAAAATCAACTCAATCAGGCTCGAGCAAGGCAGTCGCTCTCCTTACAGCATCAACGTCGACGGAGAGTCGGGAACGCTGTTCAGAGACAAGGAAATATACGCAAAAGACAGTCTTTATGTGTTTGTGAAGGTCACGATAAACCCTAACGACAACAACAACCCGTTTTTTGTTGAGGATCGCCTGATTTTCAACACAAATGGCAACGAAAACGTGGTGCATCTGACGGCTTACGGGCAGAATGCCAACTATATCATCGGCCGAATCGGCATCTTCCCTGACGAAAACGGTCATTACACCAACTACTACTACCCTCTCACCGACTCGGTCAACAAGGACGTGCACTGGACTGCCGAGAGGCCGTATGTCATTTATAATGTGGCACTCATCGACTCTGATGGCACCTTAACCATCGAACCTGGGACGCATGTCTATTTCCATGGTGGCGCGGGCCTGTGGGCTTGGAGCGAGGGACAGCTGGTGATGAACGGCACTGCCGAGAATCCCGTTGTGTTTCAAGGAGATAGACTCGAGTCGTTTTACGCCGACCAGCCGGGACAATGGGACAGAATCTGGCTGATGGAATCTCGTGCAGGTCACGGCCACATCATCGATCACGCCATCATCCGCAATGGCTTCATCGGCCTGCAGATACAGCGGATGCTGAAGGATAACATGGAGGTGGCTCAGATTTCCAACACCATCATCGAAAACCATACCGGCATGGGCCTTTATGCCAACTGTTACAGCATCATGATGCAGAATTTCGTGGTCGGAAACTGCGGAAACTATTGTGTGGCGCTGACAGGCGGCGGCAGTTATCTTTTCACACACGGCACCATCGCCAACTACTGGACGAGCTCGACAAGAAAGGCTGAAGCGTTGTTTTTCAATAACTTATACACCAATCCGGTCGACGGTCAGACCTACCATGTGCCGTTTGAATGCGACATCATCAACAGCATCGTCTATGGCAACAGGAATGAAGAGTTCGGCACCAGCTTCTACCCTGTCAGCGACACTCTGTATAAATTCAAAAACTCCTTGATTTGCACGCGCAGACCACAACTTTCGCAGCTTTACGAGTCGTGCATGTTCAACAAATCCCCGAAATTCAAGGATCCTGACGAGTTCGACTTCCACCTCGACACGCTGTCACCGGCGATAGGCATTGGCAATCCGTGCTATGCGACAGGTATCATGCAGTACGACCTCGACGGCGTCGAAAGAGGTTCCGCCCCTGACGCCGGAGCCTACCAGTATATTTACGTTCCGGAAAGATAAGACGTTTCAGGAAACGTCTTTACTTCTTGGGTTTTTCGCGAATTATGGTATAAGATTTTCGCGTTTCGTTGCCGACACCGTCGGTGACAACGATTTCGATTTTATTCTTACCCATTTTCAGGTTCTCGTCGACATCGTAATACAAGAGGTTGTTCTTGGCGTCGTATGCCCCGATAACCCATTTCCCGTTAAGGTAAATATTGTATTTATCGACACCCGACTCCCTATCTGATATCTTGATTTTCAATCGTTTACACTTGATAATCTTTGTGTTGTTGCCGAAGTTTTGCGGTGTCACGGTAGGTTTGATGCTATCAACGGCCAAAGCAAAGGTGCCGAGCGAGCGCACGTTGGCGCACATCATGCCATCTTCCATCTTACCGCCTTGAGCCGCGAAATTGCCTTTCTTTCCTACCGAAACCACATACAGCTGGTTCGAATCGGCATATTTCTCGGCCGGACGAATCATCAGCTTGATGTTTTTCTGCACCGGAATGTCGTCAGTGCCAAGAATATAAGCATAATCCGAAGCTATATTTTTAATCGTGTCGAGCTGACGGGCTAAGATATATTCGAAACGATAAAACGCCTTTTCTGGAATCTGAGCGGTAAATCCATCCAGATTCACCTCCATTTCATTTTTGCCATCGATGCGATAATAAGCTCTACTATATTGATTTTCAGCGAATTCCGTCAAAGGCTCATCTCCCACAAGGGTAAAATTGACAGTCGAAGTGTTGCCCCAATAATCCTTCACCACATATCTCATATCAACCCTGTCGCCCTCTTCCAAAGTGATTCCGTCGGTCTTTTCCTCATATAAATCAAGGATATTGTACTCGTCGACTTCAGTCCTGACATAGCGAATCTTGTCGTCGGCAAACTTTTTATAATCGATCAGACTATTGACATAACGCGTCTCATCGTATGAGAATTCATCAAAAACTATATTGAAAATCAATCGTTTATCGGCATAAAGAGCAATCGAATAAACGCCGTTTTTGTTATCCGAGCCATCGGCTTTGTCGTAAACCGAGATGCCGAAATTCACCGTTCCATTGACCTTTATCACGCCATTTTTTACCGTATATTTGCCATTATTGTTGTCAAGTTCGAAAAATTTAGCCTTTTCCGAGCCGTTTACCGACGATTTCTCACCTGGATATATCGCAATACCATTTATGGCCGGTTTTACCTTATCGCCTATTTTTAGGCCGAAATAGAATGGATTTACAGGATGCTGGTCGGCATCTCTAAGCTCATAATGCAGATGTGGACCGCCCGAGCTGCCGCTGTTACCGCTCAAACCGAGCAAATCGCCAGCTTTTACTGGTATTTCATCCTTTTCGAGGAATAAACTTTGCCTGTACGACTTATTTGCAAACTGCTTGTTACGCACATATTTTGAGATCTTTCCGTTGAAACTTTCGAGATGCGCATAAACCGACATAAATCCATCATTATGAGTGACATACACCACATTTCCATATCCCCAAGGCGACACTCCGATGCGACTCACATAGCCGTCGGCCACAGCATACACCTTTTTGCCTGTCTCACCTCCCGTTTTGATATCCACACCGGCATGAAACGAGTTGTTGCGAAGCTCACCGAAAGTCGCCGAAAGATAAATCGGAAACTTCACAGGATCAGGATAAACGGGATATTTTGGCTTGTCTTGAGCACATAAAACATTGGCTATCAATGCAATGCAAATTAAAAACTTAAATCTCATCTTCAATAAAATTTTCTACAAATATACAAAATTTAGTTTAAAGTTAAAAGATAAAAGTTAAAAGAATTTTTATATATTTGCAAAAATTTAGAATATGTTAAAGAAAAAGGAACTCCCGTTGTGGAAAGTGTTCGTCGTGCGACTCAGCGCGATGCTCCTTTTGCTGGCCTTCAGCCGCTGGCTGCTGTTCCTTTTCAACACCGGCAACTTCCCTGGAGTGGGCATCGGCGAGCAGTTCAAACTGTTCTTCATCGGGATGCGTTTCGACATCTGGACACTTATCATCGCCAACCTGCCGTTCCTTGTTTTTTACGGAATCCCGCTTGAGTTTAAATACAATAAAGTGTATCGGCAAGTTGTTGATATTCTTTTTGTTATAACGAATACTTTAAGTATTACTTTAAATCTTATCGACGTCATTTATTACCGCTATATCGACAAAAGAATGACGTCGGAGCTCTTCGGTTTTGCCCAACATACCGACGACAACCAAGGCGGTTTGATCAAACAGTTCCTGGTCGACTTCTGGTTTATGGTGGTGATTTTCGCGGTCTTTTTATTCCTTATTATTTTATTGACAAGAAAGACTAAAGTCAAGCCAATAGAGATAAAAAACCGCAGTCTCTGGTACCTCACGCGCACCTTGATATTCCTCGCCCTCGTGGCTGCATCGATTATCGGGCTCCGTGGTGGACTACAGAACAAGCCGATGAGCATCATCACTGCGGCAAACTACACGAAAACACAGAACATTCCGCTGGTTTTGAACACTCCGTTCACCATCGGGCGCGGCGCGTCGGGGGAAGTGCTAAAACCCCTCCACTTTTACGACGAAGACGAGATCGAGCAGTTCTACTCTCCTATTCATAACGAATTGACTGTCAATAGGTTTATCGACAAAACCATCCCTGGCTTTAACATCATGATCATCATCTTGGAGAGTCACGGACAGGAGATGGTGAAGTTTTACAATCAGCGCCGCGCCACGACAATCACGCCGTTCCTCGACTCGCTGCTTGAGCAGAGTCTGGTGTTCGACGGCATGGCCAACGGGCGACAGTCGATTGAAGCTTTGACAAGCATTTTCTCGGGCCTTCCCTCGCTGATGTCGAAAGACTACGTGGAATCGCGTTACGCGGCTAACCGTCTCGACGGAATAGGCAGTATTTTAAAGCAACACGGCTATTCCACGGCTTTCTTCCACGGCGGAAACAACGGCACCATGAATTTCAACGCGTCGGCCATTTCCGCCGGATTCGACAGCTATTACGGTCGCAACGAATACGGCAACGACGACGATTATGACGGCGTTTGGGGCATTTCCGACATGCCTTTCCTGCAGTTTACGGCACAGAAGGTCAACGAGATGGAAAAACCTTTCGCGGCAGGCGTTTTCACGCTCTCGTCACACCATCCGTTCAAGCTTCCGAAGGGATATGATTTGCCAGAAGGCGACTATAAAACCGACTTCGAGAAGACCATGCGCTACACCGACGACGCCATGCGTCATTTTTTCGAAACCATCAGCAATTACAGCTGGTTCGACAGCACCATCTTCGTCATCGTGGGTGACCACGTCAACCCTGAGCACCGCTTCGACAACTATCTCAACGGCTACGGACAATATCAGATTGTGACGGCATTTTATGCGCCTAGCGTCATTAAACCATTGAATACCAATATTTTAGCTCAGCAAACCGACATTGGAGTCAGTCTGCTGGCTGCTTTAGGCTACAACGACACAGTGTTCAGCTTCGGCCGCAACGTGTTCGACAGTCTGCAAGAGCCTTGTTTTGCTAGCTATCTCAACAATATCTACGAGTATTCCGACGGCCGCTACATGCTTCAATCCGACGGTCAGAACATCACTTCGGTGTTCGACATCAAGGAAGACCCTTGTCTGACCAACAACCTTTATAAAGAAGGCGACGAAGACGTTTGGGACGAGCTCAACAGCAAGTTCAGGATGCGTCTGCAGCAATATACTAACAGAATGATTAACAATAAGTTATACATAAAATGAAAGAGAAGATTTTGTTTATTGTCAACCCCATCTCGGGTCATCACGACAAGTCGAAATTTCCTTCGATAGTTGAAAAATTGATTGACAAGGACAAATACGACTACACCATAACGCTCACCGAATATGGCGGTCACGCGGCAGAGCTGACAAAGCAAGCCATCGACGACGATTACGACATCATCGTGGCTGTGGGTGGCGACGGCACCATCAACGAGGTGGCAACCAACATGATTGGGGCCCGTCAGACCTTTGCGATAGTGCCTTACGGCTCGGGCAACGGCCTGGCGCGTCATCTGCATCTGCCTTTAAAAGCTAAGAAAGTCATCACTGAGGTGATAAACAAAGGTGTGAAGGCAAAGATTGACACCGCTACCGTCAACGGAGTGCCTTACGTGAGCATCGCCGGCGTGGGATTCGATGCCATAATAGCCGATTACTTCGCCAGGGACCCAAACAGAGGCTTTAAGACCTATTTTAAGCTCATTACGGAGAAATATTTCAAGTTCAAACCCGAGAAATACCACATTATCCTTGACGATAAGGAAGAGTTCGACTGCGAGCCGCTGTTCATCTCGTTTGCCAACAGCAACCAGTTCGGCTTCAACGCCGCGGTCTCCCCTCACGCCTCGCTCAACGACGGTCTGCTTGACGTCTGCATCTTCAAAAAGCCCAATCTGCTGGTGATTCCTTACGTCGCCGAACGTCTGATGACACAACATATCGACCGGACCAAGTATGTCGACATTCATAAAGCTAAGAAAATCAATGTGATACGACCGAAGGAAGACTTTGCCAATATCGACGGAGAAGCCGTGATGATGACAAAGAATGTGGTGGTCGAGATAAATCCTTTAAGTTTGAATATTTTATTACCTGAAAAAAAGAATAAATAAAACATAACACTATGATTGCTAAGTATTTACACATTTTAGAAACGCTGTTTTTAGACATGCACCTGACTGAAGAATGGGCTAAAAACTTTTCGCAAGGAATCGGAATAATAACTCTTTTGGCTGTAGCGTTTGGCTTGTTTTTCCTAGCCAAATGGATACTTAAGAGTTTTGTAGGCGGCTTAATCAGAAAGACGAAGACAAAATACGACGACTATTTCTTGGGCAAGAAATTGGAGAAAAGGATAGCATTTCTTATCCCCGTTTACATGATTCAAGGCTTGATTTATGCTGTTGCCCCGGATTTGGACATGCTTGACGGATTTATCTTTGCCTTGGCGCGTATTGGAGAAATTACAACGTTCACTGGCATCATCATCTCGATAACTGATTCGATATCAGATATTTACAACTCATTTGACGTGTCAAAGAACAAGCCGATGAAAGGCTTTATGCAGGTAGCCAAGATAATCGCCATCATGATTTGCATTTTGCTGGTCATCGGCGTTATAATCAACAAAGACATGAAAGACCTTCTGATCGGACTCGGTACTCTTTCGGCAGTGCTGATGCTTGTCTTCAAAGATCCTATCCTCGGCTTTGTCGGCGGTATTCAATTGACTTCCAACGACATGGTACGTATCGGCGACTGGATTGTGAAAGGCGAAGCCGACGGTAACGTCATCGATGTCGGTCTGACAACCGTGAAAGTCAAAAACTGGGACAACACAATTGCCACCATCCCTACCTACACCCTCATCTCCGATCCGTTTATCAACTGGCGCGGAATGACTGAGTCGGGAGGCCGCCGTATCTCGCGTTCAATCATCATCGACCTTGACACCATCAAATTCTGCACGCCGGAAATGCTTGAAAAATATAAGAAATTCCAGCTTGTTTCGAAATATATCGACAAAAAAGAAGCCGAGATTGCCGAATACAACAAGAAGAACAATATCGACACCTCCAGTCTTGTCAACGGCCGCAGGCAGACAAATATCGGCATCTTCAGGGCTTATCTTACGGAATACATCAAACAAAACCCGAATCTGAACCACAATCTGACGATGCTGGTTCGCCAGAAAGACCCGACAGAGTTCGGTGTGCCGCTGCAGGTTTACTGCTTCAGCGCGAAGACCGACTGGCTCTCATATGAGGCGATACAGAACGACATCTTCGACCACATTTATGCGGTCATTAATCAGTTCGACCTGAAGATCTATCAAAGACCTTCGTCGTACTCGATTAACATGTTGAATGACAAATAGTTAGATTATTTTTTGTTCCAGAAAGTCGGCGTGAAGATCAGCAGCACTGTGTAGATCTCGAGACGACCCATTAGCATTAGGAACGACATCACCCACTTCGCTGTGACGGTGAGTTCGGAGAACGTCGTGGCCGGACCTGTTGACTTGTAGCCAGGTCCCATGTTACTTAAGGCTGTGATGACATTAAACACGCTCTCTTCGAACTCGCATCCGCTGATAGCCAGCACGATGACGCTGATGATGCATATTATCACGTAGAAGAACAGGAAATTCAAGGTTCTGAGAAGAATTTCGTTCGACACCACCTCTTTCGACACTTTCACTGAAAAGACAGCGCTCGGATGCATGAACTGCTTGATAGTGATGCGGATAGACTTGAGGCATACCATCCAGCGGATGATTTTGATACCACCGGATGTTGATCCTGCGCAAGCACCACTCAGCATCAAAAGCAGCGTCGGGAACAGGAACAACCCGCCCCATAAAGTGTAATCATAGCACGAGCCCTGGAATCCTGTCGAGGTTATTATTGTGGATACATGGAACAAAGATGCGCGGAACCTCGATTCGAACGTAGGCTCAGGATATGCCGAAGTGTCGGTGGCGATGGTCTCTACCGTAGGAGCATAGTAGAACAATGCCGTCATGACAGCCACCATTATCACGATGACGCCGAAATACCAGCGTAGCTCCTCGTTTTTCAGGAAATATTTCACATCGCCTCTTGAAAGGAAATAATAAAGCGAGAAGTTGACGCCCGACATTATCATAAACAAGGCGCAGAAATACTCAACGTAACTTGAGTTGAAATACCCGATGCTCGACTGATGCGTGCTGAAACCGCCGCTCGACATAGTCGTAAGTGCGTGACACACAGCGTCGTAGAGGTTCATCGGACCTGCCCAGTAAACCAAAGCACAAACCACCGTCAGGAACATGTAAATCAAATAAAGATGACGTGCCGTGACAGCCATCTTAGGGTGTAACTTCTTGACGCTCAAGCCCGACATCTCAGCCGCAAAAAGGGTGGTTTTATTTGAGTTTTTATTCAAAGCAGGGATGATGGCGAGGAACAACACGATGATACCCAAGCCGCCCAACCATTGCGTAATGCTTCGCCAGAACAGAATTCCATGTGGCTGAGAATCAATGTTATTCATGATCGTGGCACCAGTGGTGGTGAATCCCGACATCGACTCGAAGAAGGCATCGGTGATGTTGTCGATGGAACCTGTGAAGATGAACGGCAGCATGCCGAATACCGCAAAGAGCACCCATGCCACAGTGACGAGCACAAACGAGTCTTTCATCGTGAGGCTCTCTATCTTCTGCACGCGACCGCCGCTTTTTCTAGCTTTTTCGCGGCCTGCCGAGAGAAGAATGAAGCCAAAGATACCGGTAATCATAGTGGCGGCCAGCAACGACACCACGTCTTTCTCACCGCTATGTACGTTGTAGTAAAGCGCCACCATCGAGGCGATTCCCATGAAGAACGCCTCAACGAGAATAAAGACACCGTAGATCTTCGCTTTCATTTTTTAGTCATTTGTGCAATCTGCAAAAATACAAAAAAGTTTTAATATAATATTATTTTTTTCGTCATTTCGACTGTAGCGAAGCGGAATGGAGAAATCCTCATTGAGAATATACTTTCGTTGCTGGAGGATTTCTCGACTCCATTTCATTTCGCTCGAAATGACGAATTGCTGCTCTGAAACGGCCAAAATAGCGGGTGAAAAGTCAACTTTCTTTTAAAATCGTGTCGGAGAAATCATTATTTTTGCAGATTATAATTAATAGGTGAAAAAAGAATAAAAAATAAGATAAAATGTCAAGATTTAAAAGTGTGTTTACGACGGTTTCATGCCTCTTATTGCTGATGTCGGGCGGTATGGTGAAAGCCCAGCAGGCTCAGGACTCGCTCATAATCAGTCTCGACCAGGCCATTGAAATCGCCCTTGAGGAAAGTAACAGCGTGAAAATCGCCAACCTCACCATCGAGAAGTCGGGATATTCGAAGAAAGGCACCTACGCCGCTTTGTATCCTAACATCACGGCATCGGGAAGCTACCAACGCACCATCAAAAAGCAACGCATGGCAATGGATTTCGGCGGTCAGGCAATGGAAATCGAAGTCGGTAAATGGAACAACGTCAACGCAGGCATCAGCGCCACCATGCCTCTCATCAACGCGCAGCTGTGGCAGTCGCTGAAACTGTCGGCCCTTGACGTGGAACTCGCCGTCGAGCAGGCCCGCTCATCGAAGATTTCGATGATTTCGCAGGTAAAACAAGCATTTTACGCAGTATTGCTCGCCCAGCAGGTGTGCGATGTGTACCAAGACGTTTACGACAACGCAGCCGAAAACCTCGAGCATACCGAGCAGCTCTACAACGCAGGCAAAACCTCTGAGTATGAATATCTTAGAGCTCAAGTCAACGTGAAAAACGCCGAGCCCAACCTCTACAGTTCGATGATGGCCATCGACCTCGCCATCTGGCAGCTCAAGGCGGTGATGGGTGTCGACCTCGACGCGAAAATAGGCGTAGCAGGCGACCTCGACCAATACAAGGACGACCTCATGGCATATAGCCTGATGGATGAGAACACTGATCTTGAGAATAACAGTTCTATCGTGCAGTTCAAATTGCAGCAGCAACAGATTGAGCGCACCATCAAGATGACGAAATATCAGTACATCCCTACTCTATCTGCATCATTTGCATATAATTACATGGCGATGGGCGACGATTTCAACTTCAAATGGTTTCCATATTCGGTAGCCGGATTGAGTCTCAACATCCCGCTTTTCAGTGGATTCTCTAAGCATAACACCATCCGTCAGTACAAGGCCACGCAGGATATCATGCAGCTCAACCTCGAGGATACCGAGCGTAACCTTCAGATTGCCTATAAAAACTACGAAAACCAGATTGCGACATATATGAAGAACTATTCGGCAGCCGAGTCGACGCTGGAGATGGCGCAGAGAAGCTACGACATCGCCGAGAGGATGTATCAACTCGGAAAAGCCACTCTGCTTGAGCTCAACGACGCTCAGCTGGCGCTGGTACAGGCACAGCTCACCATGAGTCAGGCCATCTACAACTTCATGAAGACGAAAGCCGCAATGGACGAATTAGCAGGAAAAGAAGAATAAAATATTAATATGATGAAAAAATTAAACACCTTATTAACCGCCGCCGTTGCCATCGTGATGATGTCATGCGGAGAGCAAAACCAGAACAATCAGCAGTTTGTGGAGGAAAATCCGAAAGTGACGGTAACCACAGTAAATGCTGAGTATGTCTCACAGCTTCAGGTCTACCCTACGACCATCGAGGCCGACATCGTGAACAACATCGCGCCACAGTCGGCAGCACGTATCAGCAAGATTTACGTTGAGGTCGGCGATAAAGTCAATGCAGGTCAGACGCTGGCACGCATGGACGAGGTAAACCTCGAGAAGGCACGTCTTCAGCTCATCAACGACTCCATCGAGTTCGGCCGTATCGAGCAGCTTCATGAGATTGGAGCTACTTCACAGTCAGACTACGAGGCTATGACGCTGAAATACGACGTATCACAGAAGACTTACAAGAATCTTCTCGAAAACACAGTGCTGAAGAGCCCTATCAGTGGCGTAGTGACAGCCCGTAACTACGACGAAGGCGACATGTATGCCATGACACAGCCTCTGTTTGTGGTTCAGAAGATCAACCCGGTGAAGATGCTCATCAACATCTCGGAAAGCAAGTATTCACAGATAAAGAAAGGCATGGAAGTCGACATCACCACCGACGCTTACGGCGACCAGGTGTTTAAAGGCACTGTCGACCTCATCTACCCTACCATCAACTCGATGACGCACACCTTCCCTGTCGAGGTGAAGTTTGCCAACAAAGACCTGACGCTTCGTCCAGGTATGTTTGCGCGCGTCACCGTCAACTACGGCGATAACTTCCGCGTGGTGGTGCCCGACAGAGCCGTCCTGAAGCAGGTAGGCTCAGGCGAGCAGTATGTGTACATCCTCAACGAAGACGGCACCGTGACATACACCGTCGTCGAGCTCGGACGCAGGATGGGCAACAAATACGAGGTGATCAGCGGCATCGACGACAATGCCACCGTGGTGCTGACAGGTCAGACCAAACTTAAAAACGGCATCACTGTCGACGTAGTGAAATAACCATGTAAAACACTGATAATCATGAGTTTATATAGAACATCAGTAAATCACCCGGTTACGGTATCGTTAGTATTCATCACGGTAGCGATTCTGGGTATCTTCGCGCTGACAAAGCTGTCGACGAACCTTTTCCCCGACATGGGAACCAACGCCATCATGGTGATGACGTCGTATTCGGGAGCCAGCGCGGAGGATATTGAGACGAACATCACGAAAACCCTTGAAAACACTCTCAACGGCGTGAGCGACTTGAAGCACCTCTCGTCGTCGTCGAAGGAGAACGTCTCAGTCATCACATTGCAGTTTGAATATGGAATAGATATCGAAGACGCCACCAACAACGTGCGCGACAAGCTCGACATGGTGCGGCAATACCTCCCCGACGGGGCCGGTAACCCCACCATCTTCAAGTTCAGCATGGAGGACATCCCGATTATGTTCCTTTCCGTCACCGCTGAAGAGAGTCTGTCGGGTCTCGACAAGATCCTCGACGACAAGGTTGCAACGCCATTGGCACGTGTGTCGGGCGTAGGAACAGTGTCGGTGTCCGGAGCTCCGAAACGTGAGATTCAGGTCTTCGTCGACCCTAACAAACTCGAGGCTTACAACCTCACTGTTGAGCAGATTTCACAGGCATTGGCCTACGAAAACCGTAACACTCCTGCCGGAAACATCGACATCGGCTCGAACACCTACGCCGTGCGCGTGGAGAAAGAGTTTAAGTCGGCCCGCGAGATGCTCGACGTGGTTGTCGGCACCTTCCAGGGCACGCCGGTGTATCTGAAAGACGTTGCAAGAGTCAACGATGGCGAGCAGGAACGTCTGCAGAAGGTGTTTTCCAACGGCATCCAAGGTGCCATGATCACCATCCAGAAGCAGACCGACGCCAACTCGGTGCAGGTGTCGAAGGGAGTCAAGAAGGAGCTCGCAAAGATTGAGAAAACGCTGCCTTCCGACATCACCATCAACATGATCAACGACACCAGCGACAGCATCATCAACACCATCGACTCGTTGAAAGAGACCATCTTCATCACCTTTATGGTGGTTATGCTGGTGGTGTTTATCTTCCTCGGACGATGGAGAGCCACCATCATCATCGTGCTGTCGATTCCAATTTCGTTGGTAGCATCTGTCGTTTACCTCTTCGCAACAGGTAACACATTGAATATCATATCAATGAGTGCTTTGACAATCGCAATAGGCATGGTCGTCGACGACGCTATCGTGGTGTTGGAGAACATCACCTCACATATCGACAGAGGCGCCAAGCCGAAAGAAGCTGCGGTGCACGCCACACAGGAGGTGTCAATCTCCGTTATCGCCTCTACCCTCACCATGTTGGCGGTGTTCTTGCCATTGACAATGGTCAACGGTGCTGTCGGCGTGTTCTTCCATCAGCTCGGCTGGATCGTGAGTATCATCATGATAGTCTCGACATCGGCCGCCTTGACGCTGGTGCCGATGATGTGTTCTCGTCTTCTCAAGAGAAACCCGAGAACGCACGCCTGGCATAGGATTCTGTTTACACCTATTAATAAAGGTCTCGACGCGCTGAGCCGCGGCTACGGTCGTCTCATCAACTGGGCTGTGACACACCGCGCCCTGACACTTATCATCGCCATCGTGATCTTTGCGGTGACACTCATGACAACCTTGCCTGGATTGCAGACTGAATACCTTCCAAGTATGGACCAGGGCCGTCTGACCATCAATATCGAGTTACCTGTTGGCACTCAAGAGGATATCACCGGTCAGCTGGGTGCTGAATTGGCAGAGAAATATGTGAAAGAGATTCCTGAGATCCGCGTGATGAACTACCGTTATGGCGTAGCCGACGAAGACAATGCCTTCGCCTCCATGCAGAGCAACGGCACACATATCCTTGCGATGAACCTTAACTTAGGCAGTAAAGAGACTCGTAAGAGAAGCACTCAGGAGATTGCCGAATATATCCGTAAAGACCTGAAAGGCAACGCCATCATCAAGAAATACAACGTCTCTGAAGGTATGGGCATGGGCTCGACAAGTAGTGTTAAGGTCGAGATTTACGGCTACGACTTCAACACCTCCGACCGCATAGCTCAAGAAATCGCCGCCGAGATGCGCGAAACACCAGAGATTTCGCAGGTTCTCATCAGCCGAGATGAATATACTCCTGAGATTCACGTCGACTTCGACCGTGAGAAGCTGATGCTCAACGGCATCAACATCACTACGGCATCGCAATATGTGAGAAACCGCATCAACGGCTCTATCATGAGCTATTTCCGTGAAGACGGCGATGAATACAACATCCGCGTGCGTTATGCCCCTGAGTTCCGTCAGGGCTACGAAGACATCGAAAACATCGTGCTTTACGGCTCTTCGGGACAGGCCGTGCGCCTCAGCGAGGTGGCTAAGATTGTGGAAGGCCGCACCCCTCCTACCATTGAGCGTAAAGACCGTGAGCGTATCATCACCATCACAGGCATCGTGGCTAAGGGCTACGCCTTGAGTGACGCCGTCGCTGTGTCGGAGAAATGCATCGACCACGCCGAGATCCCTGCCGAATTTATGGCAAAGATCGCCGGTGACTATGAAGATCAACAGGATGCGTTCCAAGACATGTTTACGCTTATCTTATTGATTATCATCCTTGTATACGTCGTGATGGCCTCGCAGTTCGAATCGCTTCTCGACCCGTTCGTCATCATGTTCTCGGTCCCGTTTGCCGTCACCGGCGTTCTCATCGGCATCAGGGTGCACGGACTGGCGTTGGGTGTGATGGCTCTCATCGGAGTGATGATTCTGATGGGTATCGTGGTGAAAAACGGTATCGTGCTCATCGACTACACAAGATTATGTCTCGAACGCGGCATGGGCGTCAACGAGTCGGTCGTCACCGCCTCACGTCAACGTCTGCGTCCTATCCTCATGACGACACTCACCACAGTGCTCGGTATGATACCGATGGCAGTGGGAACAGGCGAAGGCGCTGAGATGTGGAACGGACTGGGCGTCGTGGTGGCATGGGGCTTGTCGGTGTCGACACTCATCACCCTCGTGCTCATCCCGACACTGTACGCAATATTCATCTCCAGAAGAAAACGTCGTCAGGAAAGAAAAGCAGCAAAACTTGCAATGGCTAACTAAAATCGAACAACAATGACAGCTATATTTATTGCCTACAATCAGGCTTATTACGAAGAGATCTCCGAACTCCTTGAAAAACAAGGAGTTCGCGGATTCACCCGTTGGAACGAGATAACAGGACGTGGTTCCGAGACCGGCGAGCCGCACTACGGCACACACACCTGGCCCACGTTCAACGACGCCATCCTCACCTTCGTCGACGACGACAAGGTCGACAGCATCATGGACATGCTACACGAACACGACCTGCAGACACCAGAGCTGGGTCTGAGGGCGTTCGCATGGAAAATCAATAAAGCTATTTAAGACTATTTTTTCACACCGAAACTGTAGATACAGGTGTGGTGATATGTCTCACCCGGGCGTAATACTGTGCTTGGGAAGTTAGGCTGGTTTGGAGCATCCGGGAACTGCTGTGTTTCCAAGGCAAAAGCCTTATATTTCTCCTCGAAGAAGTTACCGCTATAGAACTGCATGCCAGGCTGGTCGGTGAAGACCTCCATCTCCCTGCCTGACGTGGGTTCATACACGCGTGCTGCCAATCCCATCTCGCCAATAGGCTTTTTCAAAACCCAGTTGAAGTCGTAGCCGCCACCGTTTTGCATCTGCGGATGGTATTTGTTAATGTCGCGACCTATCGGCTTAGCCTCTTGGAAATCCATCGGAGTGTCTTTCACGACAACGAAATTACCAGTAGGAATAAGGTTTTTGTCGATGACAGTGGTGAGCTTTCCGTTGATCATCATCTCATGGTCAAGGACGTCGCCATTGCCTGCGCCTTTCAGGTTAAAGAACGAGTGATGTGACAGGTTGCAGACCGTCGGAGCGTCGGTAACAGCTTGATAATCAACGCGAAATTCATTATTCTGAGTTAAAGTATAGGTCATGGTGATGTCGAGGTTACCCGGGAAGCCATCCATGCCGTCAGGAAGCACTACATTTAGAACTATAGCGCTGTCAGTCAACGACTTAACATCCCACACCACCCTATCGACGCCGAATTCTCCTCCATGAAGAGTGTTGCCGTTATCATTTTTATAAAGTTCATATTTCTTACCGTCAAGCGTAAACTCGCCATGCCCTATGCGGTTAGCGTAACGTCCGACAGGAGCACCGAGGTATCTCTCACCTTTATTATTAATATAGCTGTCGATATTGTCGTAACCAAGCACGATATTATCGTAATTGCCTTTAATATCTGGTGCCCACAGCGACACAACACGTCCGCCGTAGTTAGTCACCTGCATGGTAAGATTGCCATTTTTCAAAGTGTAAAGCGACACTTTCTTGCCGTCTACCTCAGTATTAAAATCATTGACGTTCATAAGATTAACCTCTCTTTTCTTTGTACAACCGATTAAAACCATCGCGCAAAGCGCTAAAACCAAGATTTTTTTCATATTTTTTAAATTAATAATGCAAAATTATAAAATATTTCTGAATATATTCCGAATTTTTAGTAATTTTGTGACGATGAGAGAAGTGAAATTCATAAGGAAGCATTACGAAGGCCGCATCCGCTGGGAGGCCGTGGTGATTTATATCCTAACGATAATCATCTGCGCCTTTATGATTTATTATATCTCAAATCTTAAGAAAACCATTCTTAGTCAACGAGTTGCGATTGATAAAAACGAGAAAGTCCTTAATTTCACCAACGAACTCATCCAGAATGTAAACGCGGCGCAGTCGCACGCCCAACTTTACACCATCTCAGGCAGTCCGGAGCATCTCATCCAGTTCGGCGAAAACCTGAAAGTCACAGCAGCCATTAAGGATTCCATCGTTTTATATTCGGAAGACAACATCAACAACAAACGTCTTCTCAACGATCTTATTGATCTTTTAAATCGTAAAGAAAACATTATCAAGGAGATAACTCATCAATACGATGTTTTTAATCCTTATGATGAGATTTATAAGCTTCTCTCGAATTATAAACCTCGCGAGAAAACCACGCGAATCATCGCCGTCACGCATCAAGACACCATTGTCATCGAGGGCGAACGTCCTAGTTTCTTCCAGCGTGTGTTCAACTCGGAGACGCCGCGCGACAGTATCATCGTGGTGACTACGACCACTTACGACACCATCACCGAGGAGACTCCCGAGAGCCGGCTCGACCTTATGGAAGGTATCAAGATTTATACCGACAAGGGCAAGCAGGAATATCTCAAGCGACTGCAAACAATTGAAAATCAATATCAAAGCTTTATAAAATCGGACCAGGAGATTTCTGAGGAGATCTCGGGACTGCTCATCGTGCTGCACAAGCAGACGCTGACTTCGGTTATGAGCGCCATCCAAAAGAGCGAGTCGCTGATTCAGCAGAGTCTTGATTATTCGATCTACGGCGGCACAGTGGCTCTCGTCAGCATTCTGTTGTTCGTCCTGCTGATTTGGCGCGATATCAAGCGCGTCTCGCGAGCTCGCCGCGCTATGGAAGAAGCCCAAAAACGTACCGAAGAGATCATGGAGAGCCGCCATAAGCTGCTGCTCTCGGTGTCGCACGACATCAAGGCGCCGCTGGCATCGATAATCGGCTACATCGAGCTGATGCAGATGGAAGAACACAACGACGACGACCGTCAACGGCTCGACTCGATGAAGTACTCGTCACAGCACATCCTCTCCCTCCTGTCGAATCTGCTGGAGTTCTCGAGCCTCGAGCAAGGAAAGCAGTTTGTCCGTCGAGCCGACTTCAACGTGTCGCAGCTCTGCGACCAGCTCGCCACCATGTTCCGTCCTATAGCCGAAAACAAGCAACTCAAGTTCTTCTATCACAAGAATATACCAAATAACGTCTACATCAACTCCGATGCGCTGAAAATCAAGCAGGTGGTGAGCAACATCATCTCCAACGCTCTGAAATACACCATCGAAGGCGAAGTGCATTTTGGCGTATATATTATCAATAATAAATTGATATTCAATGTTTTAGACCAAGGCATCGGCATGCCTCCCGAGAAGATTGAAGAGATGTTCAAGCCTTTCAGCAAGGCGGATAACAACCCTGGCTTGGCCGAAGGCAACGGTTTCGGACTCTTCGTCGTGAAAGGTCTGCTCGAGCTCCTCGGCGGCAACATCAAGGTGATGTCGGAACTTGAAAAAGGAAGTCATTTTGAAATTACAATCCCTATTAAGATGGTTGAGATAAAAGAAGAAGACAGAACACAACAGACTGACACTCAGGCAGTTGTCTTAAACAAGAAGCTACACATCCTGCTCGTCGACGACGACAACAGTCTACTCGCAGTTATCAGATCGATGCTCGACAAACTCGGACACGACTCCGACATCTGCCGCTCGTACATCGAGTTTAACAAGTACATCAACGAACTCGACCGATACGATCTGGTCATCACCGACCGCGAGATGGGCACCTTCTCGGGCAACGACATCATGAAGACGATAAAATCGGTAGACAAAGACAAGAAAGTCGTGCTCATGACCGCCAGCGACGAATACACCGAGCGTTTCGCCGCCAACGAAGGCTTCGACGGATATCTCAAAAAGCCATTCAGTATCAAGGATTTAGCCGCACTGTTGAATGTCCGTTTCGACGAAGAGCAACGTCAGCAATGCGAGTATTCGGGCGACTTCCCGCAGCTTTGCGAGATGTTTGACAACGACAGCAACGCCATCTATGAGATTTTGCTGACGTTTGTGAAGGCCACCTCCGAGAACCTCGTGATCCTCAACGACGCCATCACCGAGCATAACTTCGCCAAGGCGCAGGCCGTATGTCACAAGATGCGTCCGATGTTCATCCAGCTGGAGCAGAAATCGGCAGAATATCTCATCGACGTCGACAGCCGCCGCGGTCAGGATGTCGCTCCACTCCCGGAATGGGAAGAAAAAGGCATCGACTTCATGAATCAAGCCGATGCCCTCTTGTCTCTGTTGGCCGAGAAATATGATATTTCCGATTAGTCGCTGACTTCCTCGTTGTGACGACCGCTACGTTTGCGTTCGATCTCATCAAGAATAATCTTCCTTAAACGCAGGCTCTTCGGAGTCACCTCGAGATATTCGTCGTCGCGGATGTATTCCATATACTCTTCGAGCGACATCCTGACCGGCGGCGTGAGGACTATCTTGTCGTCAGAGCCCGAAGCACGGACGTTGGTCAAATGCTTGGTTTTATTGATGTTCAGCACGATATCGTTAGAACGTGTGTTCTCTCCGATGACCTCGCCCATGTAGACGTCTTCGTTAGGCTGGACGAAGAACTTACCGCGGTCCTGGAGCTTCCACAAAGCATACGGGACAGCCGTTCCGGTCTCCATCGCGATGAGAGCGCCCACCTCGTGAGTGTCCATCTCCCCTTTCCAAGGCTCGTAATCCTTGAAACGATGCGACATCACCGCCTCGCCTTCAGTAGCTGTAAGCATTGCCGAACGCAAGCCGATCAAGCCACGTGCCGGGATGTCGAAGTCGAGGTTCATACGGTCGCCCTTAGGCGACATGTTGGTCATCTCGCCCTTATGCTGTGATGCCAGCTCGATGACGCGACCTGCAAAGTTTTCAGGCACTTGCACGTTCATCACCTCGATAGGCTCGCATTTCTTGCCGTCGATTTCCTTCAACAGAACCTTCGGCTGACCGATCTGGAACTCGTAACCCTCACGACGCATGGTTTCAACCAAAATGCTGAGGTGAAGGATACCACGACCGTAAACCATCAACGAGTCAGGCGAGTCGGTGTCTTCCACGCGCAATGCGAGGTTTTTCTCGGTCTCACGATAAAGACGCTCGCGCAGATGACGTGATGTGACGAACTTTCCTTCTCTGCCGAAGAATGGCGAGTTGTTGATGGTAAACAGCATGCTCATGGTTGGCTCGTCGACATGAATCGGAGGCAAAGCTTCCGGATTCTCGAAGTCGGCGACAGTATCACCGATTTCAAAGTTCTCGAGACCCATGATTGCCACGATATCGCCAGCGTAGATAGGCTTTTTCGTTCTTTCCTTACCTAATCCTTCGAAGGTATATAATTCCTTAATCTGATTCTTTTCGATTGATCCGTCGCGTTTCACCAGCGAGACATTCATTCCGGCCTGAAGGATACCGCGTTTCAGACGACCCACGGCGATACGGCCCACGTAAGAGCTGTAATCCAACGAGGTGATGAGCATCTGAGGTGTTCCCTCTTCGTATTTCGCTTCAGGAATGGTATTGATGATGACATCCAAAAGATATGAAACGTCGTTGGTGACGTGTGTCCAGTGGTCCGACATCCAGCCTTGCTTCGATGAGCCGAAAACAGTAGGAAAATCGAGTTGATCGTCGGTAGCGCCGAGGTTATACATGAGGTCAAACACAGCTTCCTGAGTCTCTTCAGGGGTGCAGTTCGGCTTGTCGACCTTATTGACGACGACGATAGGCTTCAGTCCGAGCTGGATAGCTTTCTCGAGCACGAAACGTGTCTGCGGCATCGGGCCTTCGAAGGCGTCGACGAGCAAAAGCACGCCGTCGGCCATGTTAAGCACGCGTTCTACCTCACCGCCGAAATCGCTGTGGCCGGGAGTATCTATAATGTTGATTTTCACATCTTTATAACGCACTGAGACGTTCTTCGACAAGATGGTGATACCTCGTTCACGCTCAAGGTCGTTGTTATCCAGAATCAAATCTCCATTATCCTTATCTTCTCTAAAAAGCTTTGATTGATAAAGGATTCGGTCCACCAATGTGGTCTTTCCGTGGTCAACGTGAGCGATGATCGCAACATTACGAATACTTGTCATTTTCCTTAATTTTTCAAAAAATCGGGCGCAAAAATACGAAAATTTTGCAAATATTTGTTATCTTTGCAAAAAAATAGTTGAATGAGTGAGCTGACGCGATCGGTTTTGGTGAAATACTGGGGCTATCCCTCGTTTCGTCCGATGCAGGAAGACATCGTCGACTCTGTCATCGACGGGCACGACACCCTCGCGCTGCTGCCTACCGGCGGCGGTAAATCGGTATGTTTCCAGGTGCCTGCGATGGCCATGGAAGGCGTCTGCATCGTCGTCACGCCACTCATCTCGCTCATGAAAGACCAGGTCGAGCATCTGCGCAACATCAACATCCCGGCTGCGGCCATATACTCCGGCCTGCATCCCAGCGAGGTGGAGATAGCATATAACAAAGCCGTGTTCGGCGGCCTGAAGTTCCTCTACGTCTCCCCCGAGCGCCTGATGACCGACGCCTTCATCGAGGCGATAAAGAAGATGAAGGTGTGTCTGCTCGCCATCGACGAGTCACATTGCATCTCACAGTGGGGCTACGACTTCCGTCCGCCTTACCTCAAGATCGCCGAGATTCGTCCTTACATCCCGACCACGCCGGTGCTGGCGCTCACTGCCACTGCCACGCCGAAGGTGGTCGAAGATATCCAGTATCGACTGGGATTCAAGGAACAGAACGTCTTTCAGACGAGCTACGAACGAAAAAACGTCACTTACAACGTCATAAAAGTCGCCGACAAATACGGTCTCATGTACCGTCTCTTTATGAAGATGGAGGCTGGCAGTGGCATAGTATATGTCCGCAGCCGGAAACGTACCAAGGTCATCGCCGACTGGCTGCAGTCGGTAGGCATCAGCGCGACGTTTTACCATGCTGGAATAGACGCCAAGACTCGCGACGAGCGTCAGAAGCTGTGGATGGACGGCAAGATTAAGGTCATCGTGGCCACCAACGCCTTCGGCATGGGCATCGACAAGCCCGACGTGCGCGTGGTGGTGCACATGGACCTCCCCGACAGTCTGGAGGCTTACTTCCAGGAGGCGGGACGTGCCGGCCGCGACCTCAAGCCGTCGGAGGCATTCCTGCTCGTGGCCGATGCCGACATCAAGCAGCTCAAGGAGAACCTGCAGCAGTCGTATCCTGAGCTCGACCGAATAAAAGCCATCTACGACGCACTCGGCAACTACCTGCAGATACCGGTCGCGGCCGGCAAGGGACAGAGCTATCCGTTCGACATGAACGACTTTGCGCAGACCTATGGCTTTCAGCTGCTGGAGGTGTTTAACTCATTGAAACTCATGGAGAGAGAAGGCTTCTTCGCCCTCTCCGAAGCCATGGACACGCCATCGCAGCTCTTCGTCAAAGCGAGTCGCGAGGACCTCTACCGCTTCCAGGTGGAATATCCCGACTTCGACGTCATGATAAAATATCTGCTCCGTAACTATCCGGGCATACTATCCGACTTCGTGAAGATCAAGGAGGAACAGATAAGCCACAAGCTCGGCATCGACGTCGAAATGGTCGAGCAGACGCTTAAAAAACTCGAAAAATTCAACTTCCTCACCTATATCCAACGCAGCGACAAGCCGCAGATACAGTATCTCACCGAGCGTCAGGACACACGGCATTTCGCGCTTTCTGACGAGGTATACAAAGACCGCAAAGACGATGCCACCATGCGTGTGCAGGCAGTCATCGACTTCGTCAACAACGACTCCGAATGCCGCAGCGTGCAGCTGCTAAGATATTTCGGCGAGAAAATCAAGACGAGATGCGGCCGTTGCGACGTGTGTAACATACGTAACCAGATGAGTATCAACGACGAAGAGTTCAAAAACATCAGCGAGCTGATACTCGAAGAGCTCAAGAAACGTGTCGTGCCGCTCTATGAGACGCCGTCGTTGGCAAAGAATTACCTCGAAGAGAAGGTCCTTGAGACTGTGCGTTGGATGCTCGACAGCGGCACCATCGAGCAGGACGAGAACGGCAACCTCAAAGAGAAAGGCCGTCAGTGGTCGCTGTTTTAAAAACGGTATGATATAAAAACAAAAAGGCCGCTTCACAGCGGCCTTTCGTCAATAGTAAAACCTATTATTTTACTAAGTCTGCGCTAGCTTTGAACTTCACGACCTTCTTTGCAGGGATCATGATTTCTTTACCAGTCTGTGGGTTACGACCTTTGCGGGCTGGGCGTTTTGTTGTTGAGAATGTGCCGAAGCCAACTAATGAGATACGATCACCTTTACGGATTGCACCTGCTGCTGCGTTAAGAAATGCGTCCAATGCTTTCTTGGCGTCTACCTTTGTGAGGCCAGCTTTTTCAGCCATCACATTTACTAATTCTGCCTTGTTC
>JAFZXR010000069.1 GCA_017616675.1 Bacteroidales bacterium | reverse complement strand
CGAGACATCTCGCGGATGGAGACTCCCGATTCCGGTCCGGCAACGAGGTGCTCAGCAATTTCGGGATAGCGACGCGGAAGCTCCGGCAACGTCGTGAAACTCAAGGAGATAAGGTTGCGATTAGGATGTCTGTTTCCTTGCACAACTCGAAAACCAACAACAGAATAAGTATGTAGAAAGCATAATTGTTCCTTGTTTGGACGAGGGTTCGACTCCCTCCAGCTCCACTAATGGCCCCGTAGTCTAATGGATAGAATTAAGGATTCCGGTTCCTTCGGTCCGGGTTCGAATCCCGGCGGGGTCACTATTTTTAGTTAAAAGTTAAAAGTTGAAAGTTGAAAGTTAAACGACAAGTATGTTTACTTGTCGTTTTTAAATTTCTTTTATCTCTTCTTTTCTGTAATAATTACGTCAATAGCTCCAACGCCAAACCTCGAAATTGAAGCCATCCTGTTCGACGTATTCTCGTAGTTTTTCAACTCTTCAATAATGGCATTTTTCAAGACGCCATTGCCGACACCATGGATAAACGTCACCTTCGAATAGTCGTTTTCTATAGCGCTGTCAAGCATTTTCTTGAAATAATTGATCTGAACCCTAAAGATATCATTGCTCGACATTCCAAGAATATTATCCACTAACTCTCCAATATGCAAATCAACTATCGCCTCACCCGGCTCAGTCTGATGCTTATCAATGGCCGCCGCCTTTTTCACAATATCTTTGTTAGCTTTCGGCTGCATCACTCCGTCTTCCATCAGCTTCGCAAAATCTGCGCCTTTGCCTTTTAAAGCTGTGATTGTCGACAGGCAAATCATCATCGCCTTTTCGCCCAACAATCCCGATTCGACAAAACTGCCATCCTTGAAAAACCTGCTGGTTCTCAACGAGAATGGCGCATGCAGCGGATGATAAACCGAGTCAACATCATCTTGGCATAGCACCACCTGAATCACACCCTCGCACCAATGCTCGATATCGTCGCGAGATATAGCTTCCACTACCACTTTCGAGAATGGAGCTATGCTTCCGTAATCGATATTCGCATATTTTTCGCCGTCTTTCAGGTTAAAACTGTACAAAGCATCGGCCTGACTGTTGTTGACCACCGCCACGTCAATAGGACCGGTTAGCAGCCACTGCTGATCGTGCGGAATAAACGCCAGATATATGCCTTCTTCTTCCGAACTTCTCGCAAAACGACGCAGCTCACTTCTGCGAGCCTCATTTTTCGTCTCTTCAGCTATAATCTGTTGATTCTTAATCTCTTTCTGCACATTGTCGACCATCTGCTGCTGCCTATTCGGCTGCGCGCGGAAGTCCAAAACCAAGTCGCTCATCAGCACCGGCACATTGAAGCCGTCCTCAATCTCAACCTCGACCATCCTAGTGTCGATGATCTTTTTCACCACTCCGCCACCCTGATCATTCAGGAAATTAACTCTATCGCCAACTTTAAAACTATCCATTTTCCATTATTTTTTGCAAAAATACAAAAAATCTATATATCCTATTCGTCCTATTTGCCCTATAAGTCCTATCACAATTCCAAAAAAATCGTATTTTTGCAAAAAATACAAAAAATGTTCCCTTGGGGCGATAATCGGCGGTTCAATTCCTACTCCTCGTATATGACGCGCGAGTTCGGCAGTCGTGTGCAGAAAATCAGCATCGACGCGGGCTTCAGTTGTCCTAACCGCGATGGCAAGATTAGCACGGGTGGCTGCACTTTCTGCCGTAACGACGCCTTCAACCCATCGTATTGCCGTCCCGAGAAAAGCGTGCGCCAACAAATTGAAGAAGGAATCGAGTTTCATCAGCGCCGCTATCGTCGGGCAAAATCGTATCTCGCTTATTTTCAAGCATTTAGCAATACATATAAGCCTGTCGATGAACTGGAAAAGCTTTATCGCGAAGCTCTCTCCGTCGACAGCGTCATCGGACTCGTCATCGGCACCCGTCCCGATTGTATCAACGAGGAAATCCTTGAAATGCTGAAAAGCATTAGTCGTATCAGTCCTATTCGTCCTATCATTCTCGAGCTCGGAGTGGAGTCGGTTTACGACAGCACCTTGCAGCGAGTCAACCGCGGCCATGATTTCGCCACAGCGAAAAAAGCAATCGAGCTCACTCACGAATATGGCTTCCATTGCGGCGGACATTTCATTTTCGGCTTGCCAGGCGAGACTCGCGACATGATGCTTCATACTGCCGATATCATTTCGGAGCTTCCACTAACAACCGTGAAATTCCATCAGCTGCAGATATTCAAAGATACGAAGATGGCCGAAGAATATCTCGCCAATCCCGCTGATTTTCATCTGTTTACACTCGACGATTATATTGAGTTCGTCATCGACTTTATCGAACGCCTCAACCCGAATATTGTCATTGAGCGCTTCGCCGGCGAGGTGCCGCCACGATACTTGGTGTCGAAGCCATGGCTCAACCTGCGCTACGACCAAGTGCTCGCCCTCATTGAGAAACGCCTTCTCGAACGCGACACCTATCAAGGCCGTCTCTCGTCCTATTAATCCCATTTCGTCCTATAAGCCCTATCAGTCCTATCATGTATATCAAATCCAACGATCTTTTCTCACAATCTCGCCCCGAATCTCTCTACGATTCCATTCCGCGGCCCATTGTCATTGCCGATAGCCTTCTTACCCCCGACAACATGGGTTCTATGATACGCCTGGCCGATAACATCGGGGCCGCGGAAATGATATTTCTCGGCACCGAGCCGGCGAACAGCATCGGAAGAGTGAGAAAATGCGCTGCTTCAAGCAAAGACAACATAAAATGGTATTTCACCGAGGAGACCGACCTACGGAAACTCGTTCCCGCAAACAAAAAAATCGTCGCAATCGAGACTGCAACGAACGCCACCAACATCTACGAGACTGAGCTCCCGGCCGATGTGGCTTTCATCGTCGGCAACGAGAGCCATGGCATCCGAGAGGAAATATTAAACCAATGTGATTCAATAGTTTACATCCCCATCCCCGGCCCGACGCGCTCCCTCAACGTCTCCCACGCCGCCTCCGTCGCCCTCTTCGAATGGTACCGTCAACAATTCACAATTGAAAATTGACAATTGATAATTTTCAACTGTCAACTGTCAACTATCAACTAAAAAAGAAAGGATCCTTTTGGGACCCTTTCTTTTTTCTGCTCGTAACTCTCAACTTTACTTAACAACAACGCGCTGTACTGTTGTGTTGTTGGCGTTGTCGATAACGTTGAAGAAGTAAACGCCTGCACCGTAGACGCTCATGTCAATCTTGTTGTCGCGAACGACATTGATGAGCTGACCTGCTGCGCTGTAGATAGCAACTGCGCTGATGTTTTCACCTTCAACTGTCACCATGCCTGTTGTTGGGTTAGGATAGATGTTGAATGCGTTCTCTGCTGTCTCAATGACTGCATCGCCAGTGACTGTGAGTGTCAATGGGATAGTCACTTCCTCATGATCAGGATCGTTTGTGATGAAGATGATGTTAGCTTCTCTTTCGTCACCTGTTGAGAGACCGACTGCATTGACGTTGATTGTGAGCTCGTCTGAAGCACCGATAGCCATCGAACCTTCTGTCTTGCTCAAGTTAGCCCATGTGGCTGAAACAGGAGTACCGACTGTGTTGATACGGAGATGGAAGTTACCATAGACTGTTGAGAACACCTCTGATGCTTTGTTGAAGATACCGCCACCGTTTGTACGATAGAAATCACCGTATTCTGCCGGCTCGCCACCGTCGAAGTTCATCGGATATCCGCTCACTGCCTGTGTGAATTCGCATGAAACCCATACATTGTAACCTGTGAGGTCGATTGGGCTGTCGAATGTAGCAACATTCCAGTCGTTTGAAACGATTGAGCCATAAGGAATAGCTTTTTCAGCAATCACCTCACCTGGCATGCCGTGCAAACCTTGTTTGTAAATACGGAATGTGAGAGGAGTGTTGGCTTCGATGCCAAGACCGCTTGACTGACCCTCATAAAGTGCATACTGTGCACTCACGATCTTTGTACCCATTGCTGCTCCAGCGTATGCTGCGCCTGGGAACATTGCTGCAACCTCGATGAGTTCTGGATTCTCAATCTGCAAACCTACGAGTGCTGTGTTCTCACCTGGTTCTGCGTCATAGTTGAGCTGTGCATTACCTGTTGTAACCGTGCTTGTACCAAAGTCAATCCATGCTGCCCAGTCACCGATTGATGTGCCTTCAGCATTGCTGATTGTGATATCGTATGAATCAACATCGTCTTCTGCGACATATGCTGCAACTGCCTCTGTGCTGAAGTCAAGTGATGCGTGTGTCTCTTCACCGATTCTGGTGTAGACGAAGTTATCGAGATAGTAACGACCAAGTGCTGCGTTTGGAGCATAGAAGTCCATAGCATCCATCTTACGTGTGGCCTGTGTACCGAAGCTGTCCAAGCTCCACTGCCAGCTCCAGATTGACATCTCTTCTGGATATGTTGTTTCTGTACGATAGAACAATTCTGCCTGGTCGAGGTCGGTATCAACACGAATGCGGAAGAACATCCATTCCTCGACAACACCCGGGATATCAGCAACGCCGTTACCACCAGCGTGAACTGTGCCATGACCTACTGAATAGGTTGTTGTGCTCTGGCCGTTGTTTGTTGCGTTCAAATAAGCTTGCATAGCCCATGTTGAACCACCAGCGTTGAATTCGTGAAGAATGTTGAAGTAACCGTACTTACCTGTTTCGCAGTAAATAGCGAACTCAAGGTCATAAGTACCTGATTCCTGACCGCCAAGAAGGAGAACGTTGTCGTTGCTGCCTGAGATATAGCCGCATTTTGTGCCGCCTGCCTCTGCC
Organism: Bacteroidales bacterium; assembly: GCA_017616675.1. The sequence goes on along the minus strand of JAFZXR010000069.1, from coordinate 5,296 downwards.
ACAACACCGTCTTCGTTTGAACCCGGCTGGTTGGTCCATGTTGTCCACCAATCGTGACCTGCTGCTTGTGCTTCAACAGCAATTTTGTTACCGACAGTGTAAGCCTCAAAATCGTCGTTGATGAGCACTGTCTGTGCGAATACGTTACCTGCTAAAAAGGCAACCATTGCGAAAAGTAAAGATAATTTCTTCATGTGATTTAAATTTAGTTAAACAATAATTTTCTAATTCATTCCTAATTTGTTCATGTTTGAACCTGCAAATATAATAATAATTTTTAAATAGCGCTAACTTTTTTGCGATTTTTTTACTTCAAATATGCCAAAACAGTCACCTGTCCGACAATCTTATCACCCATTTCCACCTGAATATCAGCATCACACGGCAAGAAAAAGTCGACACGCGAACCAAATTTTATCATACCGAATTCCTTACCCGCCTCAGCCTTGTCGCCTTCCTTGATATTGCAAACAATCCTCCGCGCCATCACACCGGCCACCTGTCTGAACAACACCTCTCTACCCTTTTCATCTTTGACTGCCAACGAGTTACGCTCATTCAACTCCGACGATTTAGGGTTTATTGCAAACAATTTCTTTCCGGGATGATATTTCACATAACTCACCACGCCATCCATCGGGAACCAGTTGACATGCACGTCGTATGCCGACATAAACACCGAGACCTGTATCCTCTTGTCGTGAAAATACTCTTTCTCCTCCACCTCCTCAATGGCTACGATCTCGCCGTCAGCTGAAGAAACAACAGCGTTTTCCTCATGAGTGATCTTTCTATTCGTAGGAACACGGAAAAACGATATCGACCAAACCACCACTATCACTCCTATTAGAATAAGCCCGGCAAGAATGGTCCAATGCGTGTTCTCCAGAAAAGCGTTGAGCAGCATTATCGCGACAATGACTATCAAAGCCATCACCGTAAACACCGTCGCAATAACGCCATATCCTTTTTTGTGTATATACATATTCTATTGATTTACAATAACATCAAATAACAGTAGACAAACGGCACCGACAAAAACGTAGCGTCGAACCTGTCTAAAATGCCACCGTGACCCGGAATCACATTGCCCGAGTCCTTCACTCCCGCCTGACGTTTCATCATCGACTCGCAAAGGTCACCCAGACTGCCGAAAACCACGACAACCAGTGCCATTCCCATCATTTTCCAGTCGCTCATCAGATTCAACCAGAAATGATTCACCAAAAATGCCGTCAAAATCGTCATCACCAATCCGCCCATGCTGCCTTCTATGGTCTTCTTCGGCGAAATACGCTCAAAAAGCTTGTGTTTCCCTATTGCCATACCTGTCAGATAAGCGAAAATGTCGTTTATCCAAATCAAGCAGAACAATATGATTAACAAGTACTTACCATCCATAAAAACCATTGGTTCCCTATAAAGGGACATCATCAGCTCGCACGGCAATGCCACAAAAAGCATCGCAGTCCATAGACTGACAACAACTTTCTCAAACGGATGATTTTTTGAGAATAATGCAACTAATAAAGGGATGAGTATAAACAGAATTCTTAAGAGGAAATTGATCGGGAACAAAATGACGCTCAGCGCATAATACAGTGTAGGCAGAATCATAATCCAAGGCATCAGGCCGCTCTTCTCTTCTTTCAGCGTCAGCTTGCCAACTTCTTTAGAACCAATGACTACCGTCGCCAGCATCACTGCAAAAAACGCCCAATAATTCAGAAGGATGCTTCCGATTATCACAATCACAAACAAACTTCCGAACACCGTTCTTTTCGCCAGTTCACTCATTTTTCAAATCAATTTAACCTGCAAATATACGAATTTTTATTCGTTTAACAAAATTATTGCACTTTTTTCGCTTCGTTCCAGAGCGCATCCATCTCCGCCAAAGTCATATCCGCCACGCTCTTCCCCATCTCTCGTGCTTTATCTTCGATATAAGTAAATCTCTTTTTAAACTTGGCATTAGCATGCTCCAGAGCATCGTCGGCATTGACTTTTATAAATCTCGAATAGTTCACAAGCGCGAAAAGCAAGTCGCCAAACTCCTCTTCCTTGCGCTCCTTACTTCCGTCGTTTTTCACTTCTTCCTGCAGCTCGTTCATCTCCTCAAGCACTTTCTCCCAGCATTCCTCCTTGTTAGGCCAGTCGAAACCTACTCCCGAAGCCTTGTCGGTCATGCGGTAAGCCTTCAAAAGCGGCGGCAATCCTGCCGGGACGCCTCCCAAAACGCTGCGGTTACCTTCCTTCTTGATCTTAATCTTCTCCCAGTTTTCAAGGACTTCCTCAGCTGTCTCCACCTTCACGTCGCCATAGATATGCGGATGGCGCACGATGAGCTTGTCGCAGATGCTGTTGATCACGTCGGCAATGTCGAACAGACCTCTCTCATTGGCAATTCTCGCATAAAAAACGATGTGCATTATCAAGTCGCCGAGTTCTTTCTTAACATCTTGATAATCAGATGCTATGATGGCCTCGCTCAACTCATAAGTCTCCTCAATCGTCAGGTGACGCAGGCTCTCGATGGTCTGCTTCTTATCCCACGGACAGCCCTTTCGCAAGTCGTCCATAATGTCCAAAAGTCTCTGAAAAGCCTCTAATCTCTTGTCCATATCAATATTTTTTGCAAAATTACAAATTTTTTATAACTTTGCATCATGAAAAATTTTTTCAAAAATAATATCATTTTAATATCTTTATTGCTGATAATCAATACTTTATCGGCACAGAGCAATGATACTGTTTTTGTAAAAAACTTGCAAGTCGAGGTTAGGGCCAGTTATGGCTTCACCATTTGTCACCATCCTGAGATGAAGGTCTTCCAGGCCCACTACCCCATTTATGAGATTAACATCAAACAGGTCACCTTCGGTCGGAAATCGTGGCAGTCGAAATCCAACTATCCCAGCGTAGGCTTGAGTTTTCTCTATACAGGCATAGGCGAACAACCCGAGATCGGACGCGCCTTCGCCTTGATTCCTCACATGACGTTCAACTGTCTGAAAAGCCCGAAAAACCAGCTAAACTTCAACCTTGGCATCGGTCTCGGCTATCTCACAAAGACTTACGACAGGCAGACGAACCCGAAAAACACCTTCATCGGCTCGCATTTCAACGCTGCCATCAACATCTCGACGGAATACAGTCGCATGATTACCAACAGGTTCGGCATGTCGGCTTTCATCGGCTTCACACATTTTTCGAATGGCTCGAGCCGCACGCCTAACAACGGCATCAACATGGCCCACGCAGGTCTGGCGGCAAAATATTTCATCAACGAACCGCATCAGCGCATCCCGAAGCAACAAACTGATAATCATCAGTTTAAGACTTGGGAGAAAAAAAATATCTCATTGCTTTTCGCTTTCACATATTCGAAAAAAGACATCGACGAATACCTCGGCTATGGCATGTCGTGGTCGGCTTACAACCTCGAAATCAACGCAATGAAACGTCTCACCGAGATGAGCAAGCTGGGCATCGGCTTCGACCTTGTTTACGACTGCACCGACAAGGAGGTTCTGCGCCACAAAGGCATAGCTTTCGACGACATCGAGATTCTCAAGCCGGGAATCAATGCGGCTTATGAGTTATCGTTCGGCAACACCTCGTTTATCTTCAACTTCGGATGCCATATAGCAGGCAAAGACCTCTGCGAAGGACGCGTTTATCAGAAGCTGAACATGACGCAGAACATCTACAAAGGACTTTTTGCCACCATTGCCCTCACCACACACTACGGCTGGGCCGATTATATAGGTTTCGGATTAGGTTATAGAATAAATTAAGATGAGATATAAATTATTGGTTATCATAACGTTAAGTTTCCTTGCAGCATTCTCATCCTGCAAGCGGGTACCTTTGACTGTGGGTCCGATAGTGACTCAGTCGCGCGAGCTGCCCGACTTCAGCGAAGTGTATCTCAACGACAACATCAACCTCACGCTGGTGCGCTCCGATTCCTGCTATCTTGTGATAACAACAGGTAAAAACATCATCGACAACGTCACCAACGAGGTCAGTAACGGCACTCTCACCATCAGCAACACCACTACTGTCAACTGGATCAGGCCGTACGACTACACCATCGACGCCACCTTATATTATAAGGACATCACCAATTTCGTCTTCGCTTCGTCGGGCACCCTTGAGACACGAAATAACTATACCGGACATTTACCTTCGCCCGATTTTTACCGTTTCGAGATTCACGGCGGCTCAGGCGATGTCGACCTTAACATCAACGATTGCGATGATTTCCGCGTTGTTTACCATTATGGCACGAGCCAACTTAACATGCACGGCGAGAATAACAAGTTATTTGTAATATATAAAAGGAGTTACGGCGTTATCGACGCGCGTAATTACGATGCCAAGATTGTTCACGTAACCACCGATTCGGCCAGCGATTGCTATATTAGCGCCAGCGAGAGCATCGAAGCTAGAATCAACAACTGCGGCGATATATATTATAAAGGTGACCCGGAAGATATCCAGGTCACCTATGGGGAATTTGCGAAAGGCAGACTGATTAGTATGCCTTAGCGAATATCACTCTTCTCTTCGAAGGTTTTCCTGAGAACACATCGACGCCGTCTTCATAGTCGTCATCCAATGGGATGCAACGCAAAGTAGCCTTTGTCTCTTCCTTGATGGCGAGCTCTGTCTCTGTTGTGCCATCCCAGTGTGCATAAGCGAATCCGCCGTTTTCAATCACCTGCTTGAACTCGTCCCAAGTATCGACACGGTGGGTGTTGGCCTTACGATATTCGAGAGCTCTGTTGAACAGGCTATCTTGAATCTCGTCGAGCAAACCGAGGATGTGGTCTTCCATCTCGGCCTCCGAAATCGACTGTTTTGTCAAAGTGTCGCGGCGAGCAATCTCGACGGTCTGGTTCTCAACGTCGCGTGGACCTGCTGCGAGACGTACCGGCACGCCCTTCATCTCCCATTCAGCGAATTTGAATCCAGGTTTCTGAGTGTCGCGGTCGTCGAATTTCACTCTAAGTCCTTTAGCTTCAAGACGTTGCTTCATCTTTGAGCAGTAATCGAGAACAGCCTGCTGCTGGTCGTCGGTCTTGTAGATAGGGACGATAACCACCTCGATTGGAGCGACCTTCGGAGGCAGCACGAGACCGTTATCATCAGAGTGAGCCATGATGAGAGCGCCCATCAGACGTGTTGAAACGCCCCATGAAGTGGCCCAGGCATATTCGGGCTGATTGTCCTTGTTCAGTAACTGAACCTCGAATGCACGACCGAAGTTCTGACCGAGGAAGTGGCT
>JAFZXR010000068.1 GCA_017616675.1 Bacteroidales bacterium | reverse complement strand
GGTGGCTGTCACCGGCGACGGCACCAATGACGCTCCGGCGCTGAAAGCGGCGCAGGTCGGCCTGTCTATGGGCGACGGCACGACGGTGGCAAAGGAAGCGTCAGACATCACCATTCTCGACAACTCGTTCCGTTCGATATGCAGAGCCGTGATGTGGGGCCGCTCACTATACCTCAACATACAGCGTTTCATACTGTTCCAGACGACTATCAACGTGGCGGCATGCCTCGTGGTGATGATCGGGGCTCTGCTGGGCACCGATGCCGTCCTCACCGTGACGCAGATGCTGTGGGTGAACCTCATCATGGACACGTTCGCGGCCCTCGCGCTGGCCTCTTTGCCACCGTCGGAGAGCGTCATGAACGAGAAACCACGCTCCAAAGACGCACATATCCTCACCAAGCCGATGATACAGTCGCTGCTCACGGTGGGAATAATATTCTTCGTGGTGATGCTGGGATTCGTGCAGTATTTCAAACACGTCGAAATCGACTCCATGCTCGACTTCTCATTCGTCGACTACCTGAAGAACTACTTCAACATGCATATCGCCGAAGCCCGGGAATACACGCCTTACGAGCATTCGCTGACATTCACGCTGTTTGTGTTCCTGCAGTTCTGGAACCTCTTCAATGCCAAGGCATATCACACCGGACAGTCGGCATTCCGCAACGCCGGCAGGACTTTCGGAGGATTTGAACTCACACTCTCGATAATACTCATCGGACAGCTCCTGATTGTGACCTTCGGCGGCGAGATGTTCAACGTCGAACCTCTGAAATGGCACGACTGGCTTATCTGTTTCATCGGCACAAGCCCTGTGATATTGATTGGCGAACTCGTCCGTCTGATTAAAAAGGAAAAGATATGAAGATATTGATTCTAAACGGCCCTAACCTTAACCTCATAGGCAAACGTGAGCCGGAAATCTATGGCAATCAATCACTTGACGAATATTTCGAGGTGATGAGAAAACGTTTTCCCGACTGCACCATCGATGCTTTTCAGACGAATCACGAAGGTGTTTTGATCGATAAGCTGCACGAGGCAATGGGGAAATACGACGGCGTGGTGATGAACCCGGGAGGTTACGCCCACACCTCGATAGCGCTGGCCGATGCCGTCAGGGCGATAAAGATCCCAGTGGTTGAAGTCCATATCTCTAATATCTACGAAAGAGAAGCCTACCGCCATCATTCCTACACCGCTGAAGCCGCAGTAAAAGCTATAGTCGGCCACGGAATCAATGGATATGCTGAAGCAGTAGAATTCTTAACGTCATTTCGACCGGAATGAAACGAAGTGAAATGGAGTGGAGAAATCCTCTTTGAGAAAAAACAATGAATTAAAGTTTTATCTATTTACAAATAGATTTATCGGACGGAGGATTTCTCCATTCCGCTACGCTCCAGTCGAAATGACGTTTGATTACGAAAAATCCTTTTCATTCAGTTCCGTGTAAAGCTTCTTCTTTCCTAAGAAATGCTTGAAAACGATGTTTTTCTGGTAAACCTGCGACACCTTTTTGTGAGGTAGCGCTCTTCTTTTCTTTCTGAGCGCCGGCAGATGACGATAGAAGCTCAGGTGAGCCCTCGTCACGGCCCAGACGTCGGCGAAGCAGCCGTCGAACAGGAACTTCAGTCCTGCTACCCAGTCGAGAAGTATACGATACGCGATGGTGAGGAAAACCGTGCCTTTCGGGAGGTTTTTCATCAGCACCGACAGGTTGTTGCGGAAGTTGAGATACGTCTTGCGCGCCGAGCTCTTTGGCAAGGTGCCGCCGCCGATGTGGTATACCTTCGACTGCGGACAGTACATCACCTTGTAGTCGTTGTTTTTCACGCGCCAGCAGAAGTCGATCTCCTCCATGTGAGCGAAGAAGCTGTCGTCCAAGCCTCCGAACCGGTGATAGAGCTCGGCGCGCACAAACATACACGCTCCAGTGGCCCAAAACACCTCTTTCACGTCGTCGTACTGACCTTCGTCGTTCTCCAGATGCTGGAACACGCGGCCGCGACAGAACGGATAACCGTATTTGTCGATGAAACCGCCGCCCGCGCCGGCATACTCAAACTTCGTCTTGTCGTGATACGACAGTATCTTCGGCTGACATGCCGCTATCGTCTCGTCGCTCTCCATGAGCTCGATCACTGGCTCGATCCAGTGCGGCGTGACCTCGATGTCGGAGTTCAGAAGGCAGTAGTATTTGGCCTCGACCTGCTTCAATGCGAGGTTATAGCCCGTCGAGAAGCCGCCGTTGCTCTCGTTGAGGATCAGACGGATGTCGGGGAAGGCCGTGCGCATGAAGTCGACCGAGTCGTCAGTAGAGGCGTTGTCGGCAACGATGATGTTGGCCACATCGGCGCTATGCTCGATGACTGTTGGCAGGAACTTCTCGAGGAACTTCTTCCCGTTGTAATTCAATATGACTACTGCAACGTTTTTCACTGCTGCAAAAATACAAAATTTATTAATGCGAAGAATTATTTTTAATTGAAATAGAAACAAATACTCTCGTCATTTCGACCGGAGCCGTAAGGCGAAGTGGAGAAATCATCCATTAACGAAATCATTAAATCATAGTAAAAACATAATGATTATTCTCAAAGAGGATTTCTCGATTTCGCTTCGCTGCACTCGAAATGACGGTAAATGATAAGGGGCTGGAATTACTCCAAGCCCCGTTATCGAAACAAAGTATGTGTGGTATGTTTTTAAATTACTATCGTGGGTTATCGTAGTAGTCTTTAGCCTTGTCGCCGTATGAGTCGGGGTTGGCGGCTCCGTCGACGCCGTAGTCTTCATACGTTCCGTAGGTGCGCTGATATATCTCGGTGGTCCAGCGGAAGTTATTGATTTCGCCGATGGCGTCGGAGTGGATGAGCTTGAAGTCGTTGGTCACGATGTCGCGTGTCATGAACACGAACTTCTTGTTACGCTGGCTGCCGAGGGCGTAGTAATGCCATATCTCGTAAGGGAAGGCGCCCGGCTCGCTGTAGCTCTGCACAATCCTGTCGGGAGCACCGTATTTCAGGAACACTATGCCTCTGTCGGTGGCGTAACCCTTGCTGTTGACACTCTTAAACGAGGCGTTGACGCGCTTCACCTGCTGGTAATAGTCGAGCCATGCCTGGTTAGGGTTGACTCTGTTACGGCTCGACCAGAAGGTGTAGAAATACTGCTGCATGGTCTTGATATCGTCCGACTTCACCAGCTCCGTGGCATAGTCTTTCTCAACCAGCGTCGAGATAGGGGCGAGGCAGCGGATATATTCGCGGATGGTGTCGAGGTTGTTGATCTTTCCGCTGAACACATCGTCGGTGTTGATGTTGGCGAGCATAGTATCGTCAATCTGATAGGCCGAATTGTTTCTCTGGAAGAAATAACGGTTCAGACCGATGATTTCGTTGTTGCGGTCGCGCGCCTCAAGCACCAGATAATAGTTGCCCGAAGGCAGACTGCTGATGTCCATGCTGTTGATAATCACGTCGATATCCTTGGCTGTCATGCGCTTGGTGAAATAATAGCTGTTCAGCGCGGTATTGTTCTCGAAAGTGCAGATATAGGTGTTGAGAAGATATTTCTCGCCTTCGCCCAAGGCCTTCTTGGCGTTGTAGATCTCCGCGTAGAACGAGAGTTTGCTGACGTTTTCAGGGTAATAAGGCATGATCATCGGAACGATGTTGTAGCCGTTTTTGATGTTGTTGCCTTCACCTTCAGCTTTCGAATAGCTCTCCAGACCGAGTATGCTCGAGAAACAGAACTTATTCGGGAAGTCCATAACCAGCTGATCTTCAACCTTAAACGGCTTGTCGGTCTTGTTGTTCTCGTCTTCCAGCATCACCTCTAAAGTATAGGTGCCGTTGTCGAGACTGTAGCGCTGCACGTCCATGAAGAAGCCGCCGATGCCTGTGGTGTCGGCTACCGAAGGGCTTGATAATGAATACTTTCCGAAGTTCTTCACCGACTCACCTTGTTTAAACATAACAGTAACGTCGATGGTGGCGTTGTACTGTCCGTTGGCGTTTTTCACGTAGGCCAGACTGCCTTTGTCGAAGGTGATATACGTCTCGACGTATGGTGTGCCTTCGTCGCCCGGCATGTTAAAAGTGGCGTAGGAGATATATGAGTTTAACGACTTTTTCTGCTGGGCGTTGACGTTCATTCCCAACATGATCATTAAACCGATGATGACAATTTTTTTCATTATGCGCATTAAATTTTGTTTCGAGAGCAAAATTACTGTCGCGATAATGTTTTGTCAAGTTCTATTTTATGGAAAAATATGGAAGAAATCCGTGTAACTAATTGGCCGATAATGAATTACGACACCTCGATTTTAGTATTTAAAAGTGCTTAAAAAGCCTGGAATGAAGTGATTCAGCTCCAAATCGGTGCCTAAAATGTTCTCGATACGGTTGCCTCGTTTGTTGGTCGAGCTGTAAGTCTGCTTCAGCAGGACGGCGATTTCGATATCAGAGAATCCCATGAAACTCAGGATTATAAATCTGAAGTCGGCTTGGGTTAAATCGGGATAAGTTGTTGATAACGAGTGTATTAAGTTGGGGAATGACTCGTTGAATGTCGTCGTGAGCGTGATGATTTTGTTGCGGGTGAGCGCCAGACGAGGGAAGTCGCCAACTGTCTTGGTGAGAATCTCCTTGCCCTCGAGCGATGTCTTGATCTCCTTGTAAATCTTGGAGTTTGCAAAGATTGCGCAGTCTTCTTCGAAGGTTCTTTTCGGTGTTTCCGGCTCGGCCGGAGCTGTTGTTATCTCGTTGAGTTTGTGCGTTTTTACTACTTTATGAAGTATAATTATACCGATAATTAATACAATGATTATGATTACCAGCACAATTATCAACCCTCTGTTACCGCCTGATTTTTCTGAGCTTTTCGATGTGTTGCTTTCTACAAAATCTTCATAAATCGAGTCCAGTTCGACCTTTACCGGAGTGAGTCGAGCTTCTGCCGATTGGGCTTTGGCTTGGTATTGGGCGTAGTAGAGTTCTTTGTCGTGGTCGTTTAGCGAAAAGTAAACGCTGGCAAGCATTTCCGCTGCTTCGACCTTCATTTTTGCGTTGCCTTCGTCGAAACATTTCAGCAAATAGGGCAGTGCGGCGTAGAAATTATTGTTGTTGAAAAAATGACATGCTGTAAAATACTGGTACTCAATAGTTTGCGGCGATTTTGTTGATATTCTTCCATATAGTGAATCGGCCGCATTTTTATCAAAAACGTCGTAAAGGGCGATGCCTTTTTTGATCTGGATGACGTTGAACTGCTCTTCGGTGAGGTTTTTCTTTTCTTCGGCTATCTCGTAGTTAAGAAGGGCGATGTTCGAGATATGATTTTGTTGGTAGAGGTCGCCTATTTTGAGAAGTATATCGATCACCTCATGTTGGCGGCTGGCGTTCTCGAATTGGGTGAGGGCTTGGTCGTAGAAGTAGGAGGCAGGTTTGAGGCTGTTGATGTCGGAGTAGATGTCGCCGATGTTTTCGAGTATCTGACCTAGGTAGTGGTGGTCGTCGTTGTCCGCTTCTTTCTTCAGGGTTATGAGATTTTTCTGGGCTTTATACGCTTCGACCAACGATTTTGTGGCGTTGAGGTAGTCGGCGTTTTTATGTTCGTTGCGGCCTTTTTGGAAGAAAATTTGTGACTTTTTTTCAAGAAAAACGGGGTTCTTGGCGTAATTTTTGTTACAGCTGTCGGCGATGTGTGCCAGATGGTTGATATAATCGTCGGAGTTTTCGTAGTTGTTTTTAAACTCCATCATCTCGGTGGGGATGGAGTTGTTGTTACAGGCCGTCATATATAACGTTGTGATTAACAACAGGATACGAAAAATATGTCGATAATTGTTCTTCATTTTCGGTAGCAAAGATAGTGATTTTTCGGTGAAAATTTAAAAAATTTTCCAAAAAAATGTTGTCGCATTGAAAACTTTTGTATTTTTGCAGCGGAGATATGGCAGAGCGGTCGATCGCGGCGGTCTTGAAAACCGTTATACAGAAATGTATCGGGGGTTCGAATCCCTCTGTCTCCGCTGAGAGCAACTCAAGGGGGTTGCTTTTTATTTGTTGAAAAGGTTAGGAGAGATGCCAGAGTGGTCGAATGGGGCGGTCTCGAAAACCGTTGAACGCTTTTGCGTTCCAAGGGTTCGAATCCCTTTCTCTCCGCAACTTTTTTAAAAAAAAGTCTTGACAAATCAAAAATCTTTTGTATTTTTGCAATGTCAAAATCTTACTTTCGAGTAAGAAAAGAGATAAACGCCGGGAGACATAAGGGTGTACGACTCTAATCCCCGGTGTTTTATTTTGCCATTGTCACTGAATAATGCAGAAAATTTCCTCTTTCTTGTGCTCCAACAAGGATTTTCACGTTGCCATAACCAATTAGAAAACTATTTAATATAAAAACGAAAATAAACTGAAATGTTTGCTTCTGCTTATTGCTTTGTGGAAGATCCATTTCAATAAAACTGGCATTTTTAATCAATCTCAAAACATTTAATGCCGCAACTGTTGAACTTTTGCTTATTGCTGCATTTCTAATAGTTTCGTGATAACTTGCTCTTGTAAATTCAACATTAACGCCAAGAGCTGGGCAAAAAACAGCTTCTCCAATGAAATGTTTCATTTGTTTGTTCAGAAAGATTCTTCTTTCTTGTACTGTTTTCGGTATTTCCGAAATAATTTCCTTTTTAATTGTGTTTCTAGTTTTTTTGAAATTTTTCATAAATTTAAACTTTTTGAATTAATAACCCTCTGGTTCTTTAATCCATAACAATTAGTCTTTAATTCTTGCTGCAAAGATACAAAATCTCCTCCGATCAATCACTTTTTTCAAAAAATATTTTACGCCCTGTCGAGCGATGGCTTTTATTCCTTTTTTTAGATAGTTATCCTCTGTGATAAGGAGGTTCCTCGCACTATGTGCTCGGAATGACACCTATCAATCAATAGATCCCTGTCATTCCGAACCCTGAAAGGGTGAGGAACCTCCTTCAAAAAGAGGAGATCATTTGATAAGGGATGATAAACCGCTGCCCCGCAATCGGGCCACTGCCTTCGCACATCACTAACTATCTTTTTTTTGTAACCTGAAGAATTCTTTTTGTTGCTCAATTTCTCGACGCAGTTCCTCTTTAGTTGGCATATATGTTAGGTATTTAGCTGCGTATAAGTTATTGTTATCATGCAAGACTGAATAATGCGCTACGTCCTCATCGGTGTCGGCACAGAGTAGGATTCCAATTGTCGGATTATGTCCTTGCGGACACATCATTTCATCATACATACGGACATACATATCCATCTGGCCAACATCTTGATGACGTAGTTTTGTGGTTTTTAAATCTATAAGCACAAAACATCGTAGGTTATAATTATAGAACACAAGGTCGATATAGTAGTCTTCTTTTTCTGTATGAATATGCTTCTGCCGCTCGGCAAGTGTAAATCCTTTGCCCAATTCCATTAAAAATGGTATCAGATGGTCTATTATGCTTTGTTCGAGGTCGTTTTCGGTATATTTTGTATTGTTTTTAAACCCCAGAAATTCAGCTATCACTGGGTTTTTCAGATACTCCAGCTTGTCTTGTAATGGTGAAGTAGCTTTCTGCATTTCGTTATGAACGGCTTCTTTATCTTGTGATTTCAAAATGCGATGATAATACTGGCTGCTTACATTGCGCTGCAACGTTCTGGTGCTCCACATCTCGCGTGCAGCTTCCTGCTCGTACCAATCGCGAGCTTCCTTATTGTTTTCTTGCAGAATGATGCGGTAGTGTGTCCAAGAAAGCTTGATAGGAGATTTTGCACTCAGTGCGTGCAAAATGTTATCATATTGTCCCGTCGTTGATGGGATTATTTGAGATTGTGAACGCATTGAGTTCACAATCTCCGATTTAACTTGCAATATTTGAAATATGTCAGTATGTTTAAGATAAAAATCAACAAAATGGTGAAGATTTCTTTTTATGAAACCTTCACCATATCTTTTTGTTAGTTTATTTGCAAGATTAACCATTACTTGTTCTCCGTATTCAGCTCTCTTGTCTTTCAGAACTTCATGATGTATTCGCATTCCCAATAACCAATTACGTTTGATCAGTGTTTCATTTACACCACGATAAGCAGCCACTTGTGCTTGTTCTATTATGTTGCAAGCATCTTGATAAAGATTTTCATTCGAAATAATTACTTTTTTATCCATATTATATTTTTTTAAAGGTTTCAAAACCCAGTGAATTCCTGCCTGCAAAATTACGACATAAATCGTTATGTGTCAAGGATTTAAATGTTAAAATTTGTTTAGATTTCTTGCAAATTTTTGCAAGTTTTGTTAAAAAATTTTTACATTGTAAAATTTTAATTAAAAATTATGTGATTTTTTGTTTAATTTTGTAGGGTAAAAATATTTTGCATTTTGATGAGGCATATCTATTAACTGAATAAGATGGCAAATAAATTATATAAGATTGGACTTGTTGACGCAGATCTGCTTTGCAATGGAACTCGTCACCCTAATCTTGCACTATTAAAGATTGCCGGATATTTCAGGGATAATGGATATGTAAGAGGTGCTGTTGACGGAGTCAACTCATATGAGTTAATAACTAACGAAAGCAATTTTGAAACTCTACAGAAATATGATTATTTTTATGTTTCTTGTGTTTTCACATTTACATTTAATGATCCTCCTTTAGTTTTAACCACACTTCTAAATGATAAAAAATTAGCAAAAAAAATTCGTATGGGAGGCACAGGAAACTATGCAACCCTTTCAGTAGAAGATGGCTTCGCCGAAAAACGAGAAGAAGACATGCATCGATTAGAGCATGACGCTTTTTTAAATAAACTAAAAAATAAAAATGGAGAATACGGGATTGACATGCGTTCTCAAATGCCAGATTATCATTTATATGATGATTTCATTAAGGTTATGGAAAATGTCAAATCGTCAGCAGCTTATTACAAGGATTATAAAGATTACTCCATAGGTTTCTTAACAAGAGGTTGTTTCCGCCGCTGTCCATTTTGCGTAAACAAACTGGAACATAAGGCAATGCCATATTCAAAACTCAGTGATTTTTTAGACAACGAAATCGATGAAACAACTGGTAAGTTAAAGCGCCCATACATTTACTTATGGGACGACAATTTCCTAGCATCACCATATTGGGAACAGATGTTAGATGAGCTTATTGCGACAAAACGTCCTTTTCAATTCAGACAAGGTCTTGATGAGCGTTTACTAGCACAAAACAAGCGTGGCGAGGATATGGCTAAAAAATTAGCCAGTGCAAACTATCATGGAGATTTTATTTTTGCTTTCGACAATTGGTTTGATCGCAAACTTATTGTTAAGGCTCTCAAAATATGGAAACATTATTGTCCAAAAAAAGAAACAAAGTTTTATCTATTTTGCGGGTTCCAACAATCAGAAAACGATTATAAAAAATTTCAACTAGATATTGCTGAAATTTTTATGCGTATATGTGTATTGATGAGATATGGTTGTCTCCCATACATAATGCGTCATGAAGATTATAAGAAATCTCCTATATCAAATATCTATATACAAATAGCAAGATGGTGCAACCAACCGGGTTTCTTCCGTAATCTTTCATTCTGGCAGTTTTGTTACAAAAACCAAACATTTTGGGAAGAGCATACTCTTGGACGCGAGCCATCAAGATTAAAGACATACGAAGAATTTTTAGAAGATTATAACAATGGATATTATGAAGATATAGGTTTATCTACTCCACTTAAAACAGTGGTAGGTTTTCTTAACCAATTTAAAGAACACAAAGACTTGTTTTTGTCTTTTTTTAACATGTCATTTAAAAATATGATTGATTCTAATCTCTGGTATCGTGATATCGAAATTACGTTGGAAGGAGTAAAACACACCATGAACAACGATTTTTGGAATAACTTAATAGACAATACCACTAACGAGCGCGTCTTGTTAAAAGCATTTTATGCCCATGCTGATACCAGCCTAATTGAGGATGAATCAAAAAACGAATTATTGTTAAATGTTCTGAAAAAATACAAATGTAGTGCGATTCTTGAAATAATTCAAGATGGATTTGTCCCAGCTGAGGTCGACAAAAAAGATATATCACAATTTAGTGATTTTAAAGATGCATATTACAAAGTGCCTTTTATTCTTAAAAATTGTGGTATAACAGATGTCGATTACTCAAAGATGGGTTACATGCTACGTGATAATACACGCAAAGATATTGCCGATAAAAAATACGGTGAAAATCACATCAAGACAGCAGCACAGTTGGGATTGTGTCGTTTCGAAAAGTGTAGAGCTAATCGCAATGCATTTGGAGATAATTTCATTAAATTAAACGATGCTGATATTAAAAACATTCTTCCAAAGATTTGTTTATATATTCCATACATTCAGAACTATTTTATGGCCGGAGCAACCGACGAAACACGTGAGAATATACTTAGCATTTTGTCTAAAACCACTCAAGACAGAAGGCGTTCAAACGTTAATATCATCATTCAAACTATAAAAGATTCTCTTGAATATGAATTTTAAAGAATTACATATTAAACAATGCTATGAATCTGGCATAGATGATATTGTAGAGGATTATTATATACCAGTCCTTGAGGCTGCTGTTAAGTATGACAGAATTGCTGGCTTTTTCTCTTCAACATCGTTAGCTGTTGCGGCTCGTGGTATTGCCGACTTCATTACGAATGGAGGCAAGATGAGGCTAATAACAAGTCCGAGACTTAATGCAGACGATATTGAAATTGTTAGGAAAATTGCATCTGATGACTCCTCTCTCAACCCAGACGATTTTGGACTCAATTTAGATAATCTTGAAAATGAATTCGAAAAAAATCATGTCAAGGCGTTAGGTTGGATGCTTGCATCTGGTATGCTAGAAATGAAATTGGCAGTTGTCTATAATGAAGATGGCAGTATCTGTGACAATGAAACAATTTCAGAGAAAGGTTTATTCCATCAAAAGGTTGGAATACTTATGGATTCAGAAGGCAATGAAATGTCTTTCAGCGGCTCAATAAACGAAACGGCTTCCGCCTGGGTTAATAACGATGAGGAATTTAAAGTTTTTAAAGAATGGACAGAGTCTCGGGACTATTATGAAAGAGATAAAAAACGTTTTGATGAGATATGGGATGGGTCACGCAAAAATGTTAAAGTATATGACCTTCCACATGCAATAAAAGCTGACATTGTTCGCTATTCTTCAGATTTTGATGTAGAAAATATCTCACTCAAGAAGTATCGTTCTGCAAGAATCCGTAATTATGATTTTAAGAGTGACAAAAGTCTGTTCTTCTATCAAGCTGATGCTTTAAACAAATGGAAAGACAACAATTATAAACTTCTATTTGAAATGGCAACCGGAACAGGCAAAACCAGGACTGCTATTGCTGGAATAAAGTATTTGAATCAAACAAAAAAGCGTTTAATTACAATAATTACAACACCTCAAAATACTTTATCAAAACAATGGAAAGGTGAAGTTGACGCTCAAAAACTAGTTTTTAACGAAAACGCTGTCGTTGATGGATCTGTACCGAAATGGGAAGAATTACTTGTAAAACTCCTGCTAAAAAATGGAGCAGGTATGGCCGACCATATTTGTTTATTTACAACACACAGTACAGCTTCATCAGAAAAATTTACCCAAGCATTTTTAAACAACCTAAGTTCAGATACAGATGTCTTGTTTATTGGTGACGAAACACATTGGCTAGGCGCCCCAAAATTACAACAAGCTTTATTGCCAATATTTAAGTATAGGATTGGACTTAGTGCCACACCAAGCCGATGGTATGATGATTCTGGAACAACAAAGTTGGTTGATTATTATGGAAATGCTAATTTTGAATTTACTATCAAAGATGCTTTAACAGAATACAATCCATTAACAGGCAAGCACTTTCTTGTCAATTATCATTATCTAATTTCCAAGGTATCACTAAATGAATCGGAAACAGCCGAGTACAAAGAAATATCGGCAAAGATAAGCAAGCTTTGGAATATGAAAGATAATAATCCTGATGCAGCTTTGTCTCTTGAACGTTTAATTGAAAGAAGAGCTAATATTATCAAGAATGCAGATGCTAAATACGCTCAACTCGAATCAATTCTAGATAAACTTCAAACAAAAGGCAGGATAGAGAACTTGATTATTTTTGTATCTCCTCAGCAGATTACCACTGTTCTTAATATTCTTGCATCAAAAGGTATTATCTTCCATAAATTAACTGAAAAGGAAGGAACAAAACCAGATAAACGTTTCGGTGGCAAGTCTGAACGCGAACACATTATATCAAAATTCAAGTCCAAAGACTATCAAGTAATTGTTGCTATCAAGTGTATGGACGAAGGCATAGATATTCCAACGGCTGATATTGGCATTTTAATGGCATCCAGTACTAATCCTCGCGAATACATACAGCGAGTAGGACGTATCATTCGTCAAAGTCCAAATAAAATGCATGCGGAATTATATGATATCTGCGTTGATACAATCAATATACTAGACGATGAATATGTTGCTTTAGAACGCAAAATTAAAGCTAAGGAACAAATTCGCCTTAAAGAAATAGCTGAAAATTCAATTAATTCAATAGATGCATTAACTATCATAAACTCATTAGATTAATATGGCCATAAGTAAAAAAATCATCGAAAAAATAGCGGATAAGACTTCATCTGATATTGCTATGCAGAAGAACATTGAAAGCGTTTTATCCGGCATAGAAGAAGGTCGTCAAGGGAAAAGAATTATAGACAAAATCATGAAATCAGTTTAATGCCATGAGAATAGAAAGTATTGAAATCCATAATTTCCGCCAGTACCGTAATGTTACTTTCAAGTTTCCAAATGAAACTGGGAAAAATGATTTGCACATTATTTATGCCAAAAATGGTGTAGGAAAGACTAATGTGTTAAATGCTATAACATGGTGTCTATATGACACAGAAATGCATTTGGGTGATAAATACACAGCTAATGTTATGTTGAACAATCAACTCGTTCAAGAGCTGCGAAAATCCATTGCTGATGGAGGGAATGTTATTGGTGACGTAACAGTTAAAATCATGTTATCATCGGATGATGGTTCAGAAAAAATCTTATTTCAAAGAGTTGGTAAATTTAACGTATCAAATGAAGCTGTAATTCCACTGAATTCAGCATTTACTGTTATGCATTTTATTGATGGAGAGTGGAACAATTTTGAAATCGAAGAAGAAACAATCCCTTTGGTGAAAAAAAATGTTCCTGAAGAGATTCATGATTATATATTCTTTGATGGTGAGCATCTTGAAAATTACTTTAAGGCCGGACAAAACGAAAATATTAAGAATGGCATCGAAGAGTTAACTCAAGCAAAAATAATTGAAAAGGCCGAGGTTGCATTTAACAAGTATTTATCTGAAGTCTTAAATCCACAAATTGCTAATTCATCAGTAAAAGATATCGCTTCCGCTCAAAAAGATCTCGATGATATCCAAAATGCAATTGATACCAGTTCTAACGATATTAATACAATGACAACTCAGATTCACAATTGTGATGATAAGATTGCCACACTTGATAACATTATTAGTGGTCACAGCCATGTTTCAGAAAAAACGGCAAAATTAAAAGAGGTTGAAGGATTTATTGATTCTCTAAAAATAGAAATCCAACAAAAAAAGGCTGAGATGATGGTTTTTGCAAGAGAATATATACAATATTTTGCCTTATATCCTGCAATTAAGAGTCTTTACAAATATATTCAAGAACAAGATAACCATGGTAATCTGCCACCTCGCATTGACAAATTCTTACTTGAAGCTATTGCGAAGCATAAACATTGTTTGGTTTGCGACCAAGATCTTAGCGACCACTCTTATTCTTTTATCGAACAATTAAGAAAAGAAATTGAGGTTTCATCAGAAACATCGGCCTTATTAAATAAAACTATTGTTATACTACGCCAATATCTTACAAAATTATCAGAGTATAAATCCAAACGCGACTCACTCATAAAAGAACAAGAGTCTCTTCAAAATAAGTATAACAAATATCTTGAGGAGGAAAAAAAGCTAAATACTTATCTATTAAATATTCCAAATACTGAAGCTATTACTAAAGCTATAGAACAGAAAAAAGAGCTACGAGAGGAACGTGATAAAATTGTTGCAAAAAAAGGTGTAGAAGAAGACCACAAAAAAGAACTCGAGAATCAGTATTCTGCTCAAGATAAAAAGTTAAAGTCCCTAATTGAGAAAAATCAACAATTAGAGAAAGTGAACAAACAAGCGGAATATTGCAAACTATGCAGAAACATTCTTAAAGAAACACGCTCAGAATTGTTAGCTGAAAGTCGCAGTGAGATGGAAAAAGAAACTTTCAACACTTTCTTGCAGTTACTATGGAAAAAAGACGCTTTTTCAAAAGTGGAAATACTGGAAGACTACACTTTCCGCTTACTTGATATATATGGGATACAAACATTGGGTTCATGCAGTGCAGCTGAGCGTGCATTGTTGGCTCTATCATTTACATTGGCTCTTCAAAAAGTATCCATGCACGATTCTCTTTTATTTATTGATACGCCTATTGGTCGTGTTGACACAGACAATCGTCTCAACTTTGTTAACACCCTGTGCGAGATTGCAAAGGCGAAGCAAGTGATTCTAACTTTTACTCCAGCAGAGTATGACGACAATGTGGCGGCTGCTTTACAAAATCAGTTCGCTTCATTCAGTAAGTTGACAATGGAAGATGGTATAACTATAATCAAAAAATAACTATGGCAAGAGTAACACTAAATATAGCAAAAGCATACAATGATGGCTTTATTGAGGACATCGAAAAAAGAAAATATTTCCAACTTCATAAGAACGCTGCAACACGCACAGATCTTTACTGCTTCGCCATAGCCTTGGGCGAGATGGAAGGAAAAGAGCCAACACCTATTCAAAATATAGGAGCGGCAGAGTCTTTTGTTCGTACTGAGTATCTAACCAATGTTGAACCGTTGCTTTCATGTCTGTATTATGACAAAGAGCTGAAGGACAATCCGGAGAATATTGATGACATATGCAATCGTGATGAAGTATATAATCTTACAGAAAAATATGCAAATACAGGTTTTGGTCTCTTAAAGGAATGGGTTGAGAAGATAGATGAAGAAACATTGTTCTATAAGCTTATCGGTTATATGGATAAAAAATACGAGGAAATCAAAGAAGAACTGGACAAATTGATATAGTCCTCCTATTTGGTATAGTTTTCTATAGCTGTGTAAACATTTTATTCTCATGAACAGAATCATCCTCATTGGCAACGGTTTTGATTTGGCGCATGGCTTGAAAACCAGCTATGCGGATTTCATTGATTGGTATTGGGAAAGGTGGGGGCAAAAACTATTATGTTGCCATGATAGTAAGGAGGCCGATGATGTGCTTTGTTCATTTAAAATCAAGAATGGGTTAGATTTCCCAACCATTGGATATCTTTGGGGTTATTATTATCGAAGAACAAATATTTTGGAGCCATGGGATCTAGTTGCTGTTATTGAAACGGCAAAACAAGATGATAAGGTATTCAAATTTGAATATAAAAATCAGTTTTTTGCTGATATTTGTAACTCCATTGAAACGAAAGGTTGGGTTGATATAGAGAACATTTATTATGAATATCTGAGTCGTCAATCAACTATTGCTATTGATGCAAAAGTAGTTAATGATGATTTGGATTTTATTCGTGAAAATCTGATAAAATACCTGCAGACTTTAGAACAATCAATAACTCCCAATGTTTTAAAAGCGAATATTAAAAACATGTTTTTAAAACCATTTGAGGAAAAAGATTTTGCAATCAATGCAAACGTCAGATGGCAAGACGTATTCAATCAAAGAATTGGTTATGATGAAACGATGTGGAATGGATTAATCTCATCCTATTTTGATGATTCTAATACAATATATTACAATCGTCACAATGTGACTCATTTTATATCTCGGTATAAAGAAAACGGTAAATACAATAGTGCTGAGTTGCCCCACATGTTAATGATTCCTGATAGGACAATGTTGTTGAATTTTAACTATACCAATACTGCTGATCAATATATGTCACATAGTAGGGGCGTATTAATAAATCATATTCACGGGGGATTGTCTAATCCGGATAGTATAATTTTTGGTTACGGAGATGAACTTGATGAGAATTACAAAACAATTGTTAACACTAATAATAACGAGTATCTTCGTAATATAAAGTCTATCAAATATTTGGAATCAGCCAACTATAGAGAGTTGCTAAAATTTATTGAATCTGATTTATTCCAAATCTATATAATGGGTCATTCCTGCGGTAATTCTGATAGGACTCTACTAAACACATTGTTTGAACATAAAAATTGTGTTTCAATCAAACCATTTTATCACAAAAAAGAAGACGGTTCGGATAATTATATCGAACTTATTCAAAACATTTCAAGAAACTTCACAGATATGAAGTTAATGCGCGATAGAGTTGTGAATAAAACATATTGTGAAACATTAGAGTAAAATTTAGGGTGGCGATTTTGTGACGAATTTCGGCAAAATTGTGACGAAATTGCCGTTTTTGTGACGAAAATCGTCTATTTGGGACGAAATCCGGAAATCTTGTGACGAAAATTTAGAAAAAACTGTCTGCAGATTGAAAAAAGTTTTGTATATTTGCAAAAATTTTAAATAACAATAACATATGAATAATGAACTAATTACCCAAAAGAGAAGCCTTAAAGACAACGTTAGTTTTAATAACTGTGTGCTTGAAGGGGAGTTGAAAAATAGTGTAAGTCCTGAAGAATTCAGGGCCAAGTTGTTGGATAGTGTGGCCAAGCAGTATGAAAACTTACAAGGTTAGATTCTCAAAAGGACTTTACGATCGAATAGAAGAAATTTCACAATTTATAGCATCAATCAATACTATCGAATCAGCAGTTCGGTATGCTGATACGCTTGTTGATGAGATTCTTACCTTGTCGTATCGTGCCGAGTCGATGCCACAACTGGAGTGGGATACTCCGGATAAGCGTCATTCCGATTCAAGGCGTATGCTTGTGAAAAATGGAAAATTATCTGTGTTTTTTATCATCTATAAGGATTATGTTATTGTATATGACATAGTTCCTTCCGTATTGTTGACGACTGAGGTCCCCAAACCGGAATAATTTTAAAACCTCCATCTGATAGAGGATAACTATCCAATAATGTTTTCGTTATTGCCCTTAAAGCTTTTAGCGGCCCATTAGTGGCTTTAACGCCATTAAGGCCATTAATGCCTTTAAGGCTGCCGCTATTAAGGCGGTTAAGGCAGCGTTTTTGTGACGAAAATCGTCTATTTGGGACGAAATCCGGAAATCTTGTGACGAAAATTTCTTTGAAAGGTTATTGGTTATAGGTTATTGGTTATTGAAGAGCTTCGCCCCCAAGTCTAAGACGCCGGCGCCTCTCTAACCTAAATCTACTACTGCACCATAGATATGGCATAAATAGGATATATAGTCACATGTCTTACTGCATTTTCATCCTTTTCGTCAATGTAGTCAAATTGTCCGAAATTCTCTAGTGAACAACGTATAGCCTCCATCAGTTTCTTTTCACGCATGAAACCCCACAAGCTCCTCATGCCACCTTGTACGCCGGCTTTAACCTCAAATGGCATTACCTTCATGTCTTTGGGCAATAGGTAGTCAACTTCAGCGGTCGAATTCTTGGCCTGACGAAGCCAGTAGTATAATTCATGTTTCAAATTTGGAGTGCGATAGTGTAGCAATTCCAATCCAGCCAACATTTCAGCTATGGTTCCTTTGTTCACAAGGTCGGCAGCCGAAGCTGTCAAAATCTGTGTTGTTATCGATGAAATGTCGCCAAGTGTCATATTAAGCAATCGAAGCATCAATCCTGTGTCTAACAGCAGTATCTTTCGAGTGCTTTCATCTTTCTCGTCTCCCAATGGCAAACCGTTTGCATCAGAATGTGTGACTGCAACCAGTATTCCGGCCTTTATAAGCATCTCAACTGCCTTTTTCACTTCAGCGGTCTTATATTCACCAGGCACTTTTGCATACACAAATTTCTTTGTAGCCTGCATAGCAGCACTTTTCATTGTGGCGCTCAGCAACTGTGGGCCTATTTTTTTCTTGTATTTTGGAAAGTCATCTTCATAACCAGTCAGAATATCGTCTTGAACTTCTTGGCATTGCAAATAATCGTGTGTCTCAACCCATTTAACCACCGATTCTGGCATGCCACCCACCAGCATAAAAGTACGCAACAACTGCACAAGCTTATCGTGTAGAGGCTCTGGAAGTGGCGATGTCGCATTTGCTTGATTACGAGATTCCATTAAAAGATACTCTCCGTTTGCTAATAAAAATTCGTCGAATGTCATAGGGAACATATACATTGAGTGAATCCTTCCAACACCGAATGTCGGTAGGTCATCCAACACAAACTCCAGCAACGAACCTGCTGCAATCACGTGCAATCCGGGCATATCTTCCTTGAAGTAACGTAAAGCCATTATAGCTTCCTCGCATTCCTGTATCTCATCAATAAACAGTAATGTTTCTCCTGGCACAATAGATGTACCATACATCGCAGCCATTTGAGGAACAATGCGCTTCATGTCCAAATCTTTCTTAAACAAAGTTTTGTAGTCAGGTTGCTTTTCAAGATTTATCTCCACAAAATATTTAAACTGCTCTCCCAAATGTCTAACAGCAGTCGATTTTCCAACCTGTCTTGCTCCACGTAGCAATATGGGCTTATGCACCTTGCGCTTTGCCCAATCGCTTAAGTAACTGTCAATGAGTCTTTTATAATACATTTTTATGTGTTTTTATCGATGCAAAAATACAAAAAAGAAAATATCCAAGGTAAAAAATTGTAAAAAAATGAAAAAATCCAAGGTAATAATTTGATAAAAATTAAAAAAATCCAAGGTTATTTCTTAAGATTTAAATGTCATTTTGTCCACAGTCATGTCATTTTGTCCATTTTTCGCGTCTGGCACATAATTTGATATTATTTCCAGCGAACGCTGAAGCGAAAGCCGAGGCGGTCAAAATTAACTAAATGTTTAACAAATTTTGGAGGTATAAATTATGTTACCAGTATTTAAAAACAGTTGGTTCCCAACAGTATTTGACGACTTCTTCGACAGTGATTTAATGCCTCGTGCCAACACAACAGCACCGGCAGTCAATGTGAAGGAAGACGAAAAGGCCTACACAATGGAGCTCGCAGCCCCTGGCATCAGAAAAGAGTTTTGCCGCGTGAACATCAACGAAGACGGTAATCTGAACATCGCCATCGAAAACAAGACAGAACATAAAGACGAAGACCGCAAACATCATTATCTGCGCCGTGAATTCTCGTACGCTAACTACGAACAGAACTACACGCTGCCAGAGGATGTGGATAAGGACAACATCTCAGCTAAGGTCGAACACGGCATCCTGACCGTCGTCCTGCCTAAGAAGACAAAGAAAGAGATGAAAATCTCAAAGAACATCGACGTTCTATAATTGAGAATTGATAAAAAAGTTGGTTGGTCGATTGACCAACCAACTTTTTTTTTATCTTTGCCGAAAATTTGAAAACGATGTTGGAACATTTGTACGGCATTCTGCAACAGACACTTACGATAACCGCCTTCGTCATCGGAATGATGATGATCATTGAATTTATCAACGTGAAAACCGACGGACTGTGGTCGAAGAAGCTGCAGGCCTCGCCATGGGCACAAATTCTTATCGGCGCTCTGATGGGTATAATCCCAGGCTGCCTTGGCACCTACACCATAGTCTCACTCTATATCCACCGCGTGGTGAACTTCCCGGCGCTGATGGCGGCATTGATAGCAACAGCAGGGGATGAGGCGTTTTTCATGTTCTCGATGTTCCCGGGCGACGCCCTGAAACTCACCCTGATACTGTTTGTGGCAGCCCTCGTCATAGGCGCTATCCTACAACTGACGATGAAAGACAAATACATCGGACTGTCGGAGAAGTCGTTCCCGCTGCACGACGAGCCCGAATGCCATCATCACCATCACGAGCACACTGTGCGAAACAACTTTAAAAACATCACCTTCGTGAGAGCCCTGCTCATCGCTATGTGCGTGCTGGTGCTGGGACTGATACTCGGCGGCGTCATCGACGAAGGTCACGAACACGGCCACGAGCACGGCGGCGACGAGGAATGGATACGTTACTCGCTGATAGCAATGTTTTCGGTGATTCTCATCATCGTGGCAGTGGCAAAAGAACACTTCCTGCAGGAACACCTCTGGGAACACGTCATCAAGGTGCATCTGCCGAAGATATTCCTGTGGAGCTTCGCGGTGATACTGGCAATAAGCATCCTCGAGCATTATGTCGACATCCACGAATTTGTCGACGCCAACCCGTATATCGTGCTGCTTATTGCAATCCTGATCGGCATCATTCCTCAGTCGGGACCGCATCTGGTGTTTGTTCTGCTGTTTGCCGGCGGAACGATACCTTTCAGCATATTGCTCGCCAACTCGATAGTGCAGGACGGTCACGGCGCCCTGCCGCTGCTGGCTGAGTCGCGTAAGGCATTCCTGCTTTCGAAAGGAATCAAGATAATAATGGGAGCCGCCGTGGGAGTGGCCGGGTTATTAATAGGATTTTAATATGACAAAAAACGACTGCTTTTTTTTCGGAAAAGTCACTAAAACGCACGGTTTGAAAGGCGAGATAACCATCAAACTCGACGTGGCTAATCCTGCCGATTTCAACGATCTGCGCTATCTTCTCATCGAAGAAAGAGGAAATCTTATTCCTTATTTCATTGAAAATCAAAAGATTACGGGTGATAAGATGTTCGTGCAGCTGCAAGACGTGAAGAAGATGGAGCAGGCAGTGGTCTTCCTCGGAAAAGCTGTCTTTTTGCCCAACGAGCTGATGCCGAAGCTGGCCGACGATGAGTTTTATTACCAGGAAATAGTGGGGTTTAAGCTTATCGACAAGGCAAAAGGCGAGATAGGGGAGATTTCGGCAGTCCTCGAATATCCCACACAGGCCGTCATCCAGGTGATGAAAGACGGCAAAGAGATTCTCATCCCGATTCACGACGACATCATCCAAAAAGTCGATAAGAAAGCTAAGGCATTGACTGTCAACACTCCAGAGGGCTTAATCGACATGTATCTCAATATGTAACCATGGATCAGCGTCCGTTTTTTTTCAAGCGTTTCGCGTTGTTTCATCATCGCTCGACCATGAAGATCGGGACCGATGCCATCTTGCTTGGCCGCTGGGTGGAGGTGAACGGCGACGATGAGGTGCTCGACATCGGGACGGGCTGCGGACTGCTGCCTCTGATGCTGGCGCAGAAAGGCATAAAAAGTGCCGATGCGGTGGAGATCGACCAAGATTCTTTCGAAGAAGCGGCGCAAAATTTCAGCAATTCGGCGTGGAAATCGCGACTTTTTGCCATAAATGACGACATAAAACGCTATGCCGAAAGTTGCTCGAAAAAATACGATCTGGTGGTGTCGAACCCGCCGTTTTTCTTTGGCGACAATATCCCTGAAAAGGAGAAAAAAGGTCTGGCAAGGCATACTAACACGCTGAGTTACAATGATTTACTTGTTTCTGTAAAAAAGCTGCTTAAGCCCGACGGACGTTTTGCTTTGGTGCTTCCGGCACGCGAATCGCTCACTTTTTTGAAAGATGCTGAAAATCAAGGATTTTTTCTTAAAAAAGAGATGAAAATAGTGCCTATCGAAGGCAAGGAACCGAATAGAATCAATATGCAACTCGTTGTAAATCAAGTGGATAGCGTCGAGAGCGAGACTTTCATTCTGCGGCATCCCGACCATTCGTTTACAAAAGAATATAAAGAGTTTTTAAAAGATTATTATTTGGATTGAAAAAAAGCGTACCTTTGCAAAAAATTTTTTATGTTTAAACTGATAATCACAGCGATAATACAGTCGGCATTTCTGGCCTTCGCACAATTTTTCATGAAGATTGGCATGGACCGAGTGCTGGATTTCGATTGGACGGCGGCGTTTTTCAAGAGCTTGATGAACTGGCAGTTCGGCCTTTCGTTGCTCCTTTACGTCATAGCCATGGTTATCTATATGTTTATGCTGAAGAGCTTCTCGCTGTCGCTGGTCTATCCTCTGACAAGCATCAGTTACATCTTCACCATATTGCTGGCGATGTTCTTCCTCGGGGAGACGGTCCCGGTCGTCAGATGGATGGGCGTCCTCTTCGTGATGCTCGGCGTTGGTTTAATAGCAAGATAGTTTAATGAATATGAAAAAAGTATTGTTAATCAGTGCTTTAGCACTTTCATTTTTGATGATTTCATGCACAAATCCGCTCGTCGGAACATGGGTGCAGCCAAGTACTACATACACTCAAGAACAGGGTTTTGTCTTGCAGAAAGACGGCACCGCTGAGGACGTGAATATGGATTATGTGATGTTCAAATCATGGGAGAAAAAAGGCGATTTCCTGATTTTGAAAGGTGAGAACGTCGGAACGGTAAAAGGCGAGTTTTCGGATACTCTGATTATCGAGAGTGTCACCGACGATGAGTTAACTCTCTCACAGTCGGGCTATTCCATCACTTACAAGAAGAAAACAGAAAAATAATAAACTGAAATGGGTAAATTAGTTGTTGTTGCTCTCGGCGGAAACGCTTTGTTGAGGAGCAATCAGAAAGGTACTTACAAAGAGCAGATTGAGAACGTCACTGAGACTTGCGAGGCTTTGATGAGCTTCATCAAGAACGGCGACAATCTGATTATAGGTCACGGCAACGGTCCGCAGGTCGGCAATGTGATGCTTCAGCACGAGGCAGGCGCCAAGATGTTCGAAGTGCAGGCTATGCCGATGGATTTCTGCGTCTCGGAGACTCAGGGTTCTATCGGTTATATGATTGAGACCGGTTTCCGTAAGGTGTTGTCGCAGCACGGTTACAAGCATAACATCGTCACTTTGGTGACCCGCGTGCTTGTCGACGGCAACGACCCGATGTTTAAGAATCCTACCAAGCCTGTCGGTCCTTATTACGAGAAGGAAGAGGCTGAGGATTATGCCGCCGCCACCGGGGCTATCTTCAAGGAAGACCCGAAGGGCAGGGGCTGGCGTAAGGTTGTGGCGTCGCCTAAGCCATTGGAAATCAATAATATCGAGCTTGTGGAGCTGTTGGCAAGAGAAGGCAACATCGTAGTCACCGCCGGTGGCGGCGGCATCCCTGTGGTCGAAAAAGACGGCTACTATGTGGGTGTCGAGGCTGTCATCGACAAAGACCTCGCATCGTCGCTGGTGGCAGTGCAGACTAAGGCTGACGAGTTTTACATCCTCACCGATGTGCCGCAGGCATACATCAACTTCCGCAAGGAAAACGAGAAGGCTCTCGGCCGCATCACCGTCGCCGAAGCTAAGAAATACCTCGAAGACGGACAGTTTACCGAAGGCTCGATGGCACCGAAGATGCGCGCAGCCATCAAGTTCGTCGAAGAGACCGGCCACGACGCCGTAATTACCGACGCTTCAAGTCTCGGAAATCCTAACGCAGGAACGAGAATCGTGAAATAAGGATAATCGCCTGACGGCTGATAAAAATGATAAACGCCTGACGGCTGATAAAAATGATAAACGCCTGACGGCTGATAAAAAGGATAAACGCCTGACGGCTGATAAGAAAAAGGAGTTCAAACGTTTGAACTCCTTTTATCTTTCTTATCCTTCTTATCCTTTCTTATCCTTCTTATCCTTTCTTATCCTTTCTTATCCTTTCTTATCCTTCTTATCCTTTATTAGAACGGATCCTCAGTATTCATACGGGATCCCACACGCCTTTCCCCGGCGTTGAAATTGGCATTCGGTGCGAACTGTGCCGACTGGTCGCCAGAGGCGTTGTCGCCACCGCCGAAGCTCTTTGTGTAATCCTGCTCGAGGTCTTCGAAACGTGCATATTTTCCTACGAAACGCAGCTCCACGTCGCCCAGCTTGCCGTTACGGTGCTTGGCGATGCTCACTATGGCCTTGCCCTTGGTCGAGCTGTTGTCTTCGTCTTCGGTAAGTCCGTAATACTCAGGACGATAGATGAACAACACCATGTCGGCGTCCTGCTCGATGGCTCCCGATTCACGAAGGTCGGAAAGGATAGGCTTCTTCGAGCCCGGACGAGTCTCGACGCTACGCGAGAGCTGTGACAGAGCGAGGACAGGGATGTTCAGCTCCTTGGCTAGACTCTTCAGCGAACGCGAGATATTACTGATCTCCTGCTCACGGTTGCCGTTTTTCTCAGTCTTGGCCGTCATCAGCTGCAGATAGTCGATAAACACCATCTGGATGTCGTGCTGTTGCTTGAGTCGGCGGCATTTTGCGCGGAGGTCGAACACCGACAGCTGAGGCGTGTCGTCGATAAACAGCTTGGCGTTGATGAGAGGTGTGACCTTGGTGCTGAGCTGCTGCCACTCGTATTCGGCGAGCTGTCCCGAACGCAGTTTATCAGCAGTGAGTGATGTTTCCGAAGATATTAGACGTGTGACGAGCTGCACCGACGACATCTCGAGAGAAAAGAAAGCGATCGGCTTGTTGAAGTCGACGGCAGCGTTGCGTGCCATATTGAGTGCGAATGCCGTCTTACCCATACTCGGACGTGCGGCCAGGATGATGAGATCCGATTTCTGCCAGCCTTGTGTGATGCGGTCGAGCTCGGTGTAGCCCGATGGCACGCCACGAAGGGCAGAGCCCGCATTTTTGGCCTTCTCGATGTCGTCGATGGCAAGTTTCACGAGGTCGGGCATCTGGTCGTAGTTACGGCGCAAGTTGTTCTCGCTGATCTGGAACAGCTTGTTCTCGGCCGTGTCGAGCAGGTCGAACACATCGGCAGAGTCCTCGTAGGCGTCTTTTATCGTCTCCGAAGATATCTGGATGAGCTTGCGCTGTATGTATTTCTGCAGTATGATACGCGAGTGATACTCAATGTTTGCTGACGACACCACGCGGTTGGTGAGCTGCGAGATGTAGTACGGACCGCCCACTGCCTCGAGGTCGCCCGTCGACTTCAGATGGTTGGTAACTGTAAGAATATCAATGGCTTCGCCCTTTGTAAACAGATCTTTTATTGCTTCAAAAATAATCTGATGCGCCTCTTTGTAGAACGCCTCAGGCGACAAAATGTCGATCACCGCGTTCACGGCTTCACGTTCGAGCATGAGAGCTCCCAACACAACCTCCTCGAGGTCGACAGCCTGAGGCGGTATACGTCCTTGATTATTAAGCACATCGACGCTTGGAGCAGCGGCTTGTGACCTAACAAAACCCGATTTTTTTATACTTTCATTATTCATGTCACAAAATTATGAATAATGATTATGTGATTTTTATATGTTGATAACTTTTTTGTAAATCTCTCTCAATGCCTTGTTTTCTTGTTCTAAGTCATTGGTTATCAATGCTCTTTCCAAAGGATTATCGCTTAGGGCGTTGAGGATGATGCGGCTGTGTTCGAAGAGGGTTTTGTCGGGGAAGATGCTCTCGTAGACATTTTTCAATGAGAAGTCGGATTTCACCTTTTCGTGATGAAAATCGGCTTGCTGGAGTACCTCGCGGAAGTTTAATATTTTGTAATTTAACTCTTTGGAATTCAATACATTAAATCTCTGAAGCGATGCTGCGACGTTTTGCGATGCAAAACATATTACGCGGTCGAAGCCGGCCAGCCGTTCAGTCAGGAGCGGCAGGCTCTCTTTCCATCTCGAGAGGTCGTCGAGGCAATGCCAGTTGTAGATGCTATCGTAGCGGCCGTTGTTTGAGAGTATCGAGAATCCGATGACAAACTCGGTGTAGGGCTTGTCGCCGTCGAACAACGGAACGGCTGGCCGGTAAAACAGCAGGTTGAGGAAGGCTGTCGACTGGTTTTTATCTCCGATGAGTTGGTAAAGTGTCTTATAATCAATGGTATACGGCTTGTCGGCCTCGTTTGGCACGTCTTTCCAGCAGTGGCCGTGAAACTCGCAGCGGTATGGCGTGTCGCATTGGTTGCCGATGGCGATTTTTGGCGAATGCGGCTGTTTGATGATGTCTTTAAAGTGAGCGATATTCTTGGCGATGATGTCTTGATATTGCTCGGCGTAATCTTTAACCGATTGAAACACAAAGAGTTGCTTCAAATCCAGCTCGCCGTTTCTGACATAGTCGGCGTTGACATACATCAGCTGGATGTCGGAGATCGGCACCTCGCAGCCTTTCAGCACGTAGTATTGCAGAGCGGCGTCCTTCATGTAGGTCGGGCTGATGCTCAGCGAGCTTTTCACCTCGATGGCGCGCCATTTGTCGCCGTCGCGCACAATGATGTCAAGCATGATGAGGGTGTCGTCGTATTGGAACACCGCCTCGTACATCACGTTGACGGCTGGATTCGTCAGGTTTTTCAGGGTCTCGACGACTTTTTTACTGAATTGCGACGGAGAGCTCGGCGTCATGTTGATGCCGCCCGGGAAGTATTGCTGTGCAAGGATGCCGACATCGGTGCCGCGTTTAAACTTGGCACGTTGTTCCATGCTCAGCTTGTCGCGCAGAAACGGCCTGTTTTTGAACAGATACAGCGCCTTCTCGCATTGTTCGCCTTTGATATATGTCGATTTCGATAAAATATGCATCTTATTGATTATTAGGCAGTTGAAGAATATTTTTCTTTGCGAAGAAGGTCATAGAGATGCCTCTTGCGAGCATGAAACCGAGGAAGGCGATCCAGAGTCCGTGGTTGCCCCAGATAGGCATTAGGAAGTACCACATCGGGAGGAAGACGAGGATCGACGAGATTATCATGGTGTTGCGGATGGCGCGTGAGGCCGTCGCTCCGATGTAGATGCCGTCCCAGAGGAAGGCCGCGAAGGTAATGATCGGAATAAGCACCATATATATATAATAAGGTTGTATCTGCTCGATGATGACGGGATGGTCGGAAATCATTCTCACGAAAGGAGTGGGGAAGAGAGCGTAAAGAATGGCGAAAGGAACGCATATGTAGCATCCCCATTTAAATAAGTGCATTACTACGCTCCTGAGGTTTTTCTCGTCGCGGGCGCCGATGAATTTCCCTACCAGCGCTTCTCCGGCGTAGGCGAAACCGTCGGTGAAATATGAGAAGATATAGAAGAACTGCAGCAGTATCATGTTGATACTCAGCACGTTATCGCCAAGTTTTGCTGACTGGTTGGTGAAGAAGGCGATGGTCAGAACCAGCAGTATGCTGCGTATCATCAGGTCGGTGTTGACGACGAAAAATTTCTTTAACTTATTGATATCCAATAAGATATGAACGTTTATTTTGATTATATATTTCTTATATTTTGTAAAAATGAAGATCAGAGCGGTAGCGAGTCCGCAGTATTGAGCGATGACGGTGCCGAGCGCCACGCCAGTCACATCCTGATGCATTACCACGACGAAGAAGATGCTGAATATAATGTTTAACACGTTGATAATGATGGCGATAGCCATTGGAATCTTGGTGTTTTGCATCCCGATGAACCATCCGTTGAGGCAGTAAAGCAGCATGTTGGCCGGTGCCGCCCATATCCTGACGAAGAAATAGGTGATTGCCAGATTTAGCACTTCGTCGCTGCCTTCGAGTAGTGCCAGACTGATTTTAGCGATAGGTTTCTGAATGCATAATATTAATAGGAATGCGAGAATCGCTATTATCGTCGAGCGGTAGAGCGAGTAGCTTACTTCGGAAAGGTCTTTGGCCCCGTAGGCTTGGGCTGTGAAGCCTGTCGTCCCGGCGCGCAGAAAGCTGAAGAAGGAGTAGAGCACGCTGAAAATCGTTCCTCCGAGGGCTATGGCGCCGATGTAGACCGGCGAGCTGAGGTGTCCCATCAGCATCATATCGACCAATCCCAGCAGCGGAATTGTTATATTGCTGATAATGTTCGGGATGGCTAATTTAAGGATTGAACGATTCACGAAAAAAATTTTTATGCAAAAATAAAAAAATATTGTACAGCGTATTAAATAATTTTATATATTTGCGCTGTAAATCAATGAGATGTGGATTTTTGTGGAACTGATTCCACACTTTTCCACAGTAGTTGATGATGAAGACGAGAATAAAGAGAAATTATAACATATTGATAATCAATAAATTAACAAAAATTATTAACAATTAACGTAGTTTGGCACGATTTTGGCACAGACTACAATTCGTTAGCATAGACTAATTTTAAATCATAACAACAATGAAAAAAGTATTAACAGTTTTGTCAGTCGCATTAGTAGCTTTAGTATTGAGCTCATGCGTCGAAAGTTCAAAGAAGTATCAGACATTATTAGCAGAGAAGGAAGCTCTTGCAGTTGAGAATCAGAATTTGGAGAACGAATTCAATGCCACAATCGGCATCATCAACGAGGTTGAGAACAACCTTCAGGCTATCCGCGATGCAGAGGGTATGTTAACAGTTCAGCAAGAAGGTAGCGAAAGAGACCAGATTGTTTCAGAACTCCTCCAGATCAAGGAAAGAATGGCTGAAAACCGCGCTCGCTTGGATTCATTGAGCCAGGTCGTCGAGAAGAATGGCAAGAACAACGCCAACCTCCGCGCTCAGATCAAGAAGCTCCAGGCTCAGATTGCTGAGAAGGAAGAGATGATTGCTGGTCTCCAGGCTCAGATCGAAGAGAAAGACGGTCAGATTGCTAATTTGAACACACAGGTCGAGACCCTCAACAACGACTTGACCAATGCTAACACACAGATTGAAGACCTCAACAATCAGAATTTAGCTCAGACCGATGAGATGAACACAGTTTACTACATCGGCGCAAAGGCTAAAGAACTGAAAGAGAAGGGTATCATCCTCAGCGCAAAGAAGATCTTCAAGGGCGATGTTCCAACAGAAGAATTCACAAAGGCTGACATGCGTGAACTCAACACAATCGTGTTCCCAACAAAGAAGGGCGTTGTCCTCACAACTCACCCGGTTGAGTCATACACACTCACTCCTGGTAAGGACGCTGACGGCAACAAGATCGTGACACTTGAAATTACAAATCCAGAACAGTTCTGGAAAGTAACAAGATATTTGGTTGTTCTAACCAAGTAATTTTTCTGCTCGTTTTCAATATTTACGGAAATCCGGCGCCGCCTGGCGCCGGATTTCTATTTTTTTGACATTTTTTGTTCGAGCATAAAAATAAAATGTTTAATTTTGCGGAACGAGCAGAAAGTTTATTATGTCGAACAAGATTTTGATAGTTGATGACGATGTCGCTTTCGGCGTGATGCTGAAGACCTGGTTTCAGAAAAACAACTGGGAAGCCGACCTCGTGGCGTCGCTCGACAAGGCGCTTCATATCACGAATGCATCGTCGTACGATTTGAT
Source organism: Bacteroidales bacterium (assembly GCA_017616675.1). The sequence goes on along the minus strand of JAFZXR010000068.1, from coordinate 3,913 downwards.
ACTCAGCGATTTACGTCTGCCTGACGGCGATGGGATAATGTTCCTCACATACCTACGCGAGAAGAAAATCATGACGCCGTTCATCATCATGACAGGCTACGCCGACGTGCAGACCGCCGTCAACGCCATGAAACTCGGCGCCTTCGACTATCTGGAGAAACCTATCATCCCCGAGATGCTGCAGCAGAAGATGGAACTGGCGCTGAAGCAGGAGGATAATAAGGATAAGAAAGATAAGCGCTTCGCTGATAATGCGGATAAGATGGAGAATGGTGTGGCGACGATGGTCAAGGGCAACAGTCCGGTAATCCAGCGCGTCTACACACACGTGGCACTCGTGGCGCCTACCAAGATGTCGGTGCTCGTGCTCGGCGAAAGCGGCACAGGTAAGGAATACATCGCCCGAATGATACACGAACAGAGCGGCCGTAAGAACTATCCGTTTATCGCCGTCGACTGCGGCAGTCTGTCGATGGAGCTGGCGCCTTCGGAGCTGTTCGGACATAAGAAAGGCTCGTTTACCTCGGCGATAGCTGACAAGAAAGGCGTTTTCGAAGAGGCAAAAGGCGGCACCGTGTTCCTCGACGAAGTCGGTAACCTGCCTTACGAGGTGCAGAAACAGCTGCTGAGGTCGCTGCAGGAGCAAAAGGTGCGCCCCGTGGGCTCGGCACAAGACATCGACGTCGACGTGCGCATCATTGCGGCCACAAATGTCGACCTGGAGAAAGCCATCGAAGAAGGCAGCTTCCGACAAGATCTGTATCACAGAATCAATGAGTTCTCGATAGAGGTGCCGCCGTTACGCGAGCGCATCGAAGACCTCGAGGAGTTTGCATATTATTTCCTCGCTCAAGCCAACGAAGAGCTGGGCAAAGACGTGAAACATATCTCAGCCGAGGCGCTGGAGAAGCTGAAGTCGCATCGCTGGGACGGCAACCTCCGCGAATTGAGAAACGTGATTCGCCGCGCCGTCTTATTTGCTGAAAATCAAGAGGTTACGATTGATAACCTGCCGGTGTTGTCGAGTCATTTCCACAAAGCTCAGGAGACCGACGACATGGCGTTGCAACCCGGCGACGAGAAGGAACAGATTCTGGCCGCGCTGAAGAAGGCGAGGGGAAATAAGACCGTCGCGGCGAAGCTGCTGCAAATCGACCGTAAGACCTTATACAACAAGATGCATCTCTACGGGATGGATCTTACTTAAACTCAGGATATAATTCGTAAAACTTGTTCTCGAAGGCGCGGACGCGGTTTATCGAACGCCGTGTCCAGTCGAGACGTAGCTGCTGTTTTTCCTCTTCGGAAAGATGCCAGTCGATGTCGCTTTTATGCAGTCGCTGGGTGAGAGTATACATCAGCAAAGCCGCGGAGACACTGATGTTGAAGCTCTCGGTGAAGCCGTGCATCGGGATCTGGACGTACATGTCGGAATGCTCCAAGGCGTAGTCGGTGAGACCGGTCTTCTCAGTGCCGAAGACAACCGCTATCGGCTGGTCGAGAGGCAGCGTGTCGGGCGTGTAGTCGTTCTGATGCGGACAGGTGGCCACAATCTTATAGCCTTTGCTGTGAAGCAGGTCGAACGCCTCGGGGGTGTTGAACTCGTTGACGTTGTATTTGTGCAGGTCGAGCCATTTCGTCGAGCCCACCACGATGTCGGGGTTGATGTCGTAAACCCATTTATTTTCAATGATATGGATGTCCTGAACGCCTGTCAGGTCGCAGCTTCGGAGCACCGCGCTGGCGTTGTGCGACTGATAGATGTCCTCAAGCACTATGGTGAGGTGACGCGTGCGGTATTGCAGCACCTGCTCAAAGCGCTGTTTTCTCTCATCGGTGATGTAATTCGAGAGAAACTCGTATAATTTTTGATCTTTTGCGTTCAAAATCAATGAGTTGCGATTTTTAATCTTCTTTGTTAAAATTTTTACAAATATATTAAAAAAATTATTCAAACATATAGAAAAAAAGCGTATTTTTGCAGTTCGAAAAATTGTTTTTAAGATATGGCAAAAGAAAACGTAAAGAAAGACGAGGAACGTCTCGAACAGATTGAGTCGACATTAGGTAAGTCAGAAATGTTTATTGAAGAGCACAGAAAGACTATTTTGATAGTTGTTGCAGCTATTATCGTAGTCGTTCTCGCCATCTTCGGTATTAAGAAATTCGTCATGGAGCCACGCGAGGAAGCAGCTTCAAAGGCTATGTTCCAGGCAGAGCAGCTTTTCAGAAATGATGATTTTGCTACAGCTCTCAACGGTGACGGTAATTTCTATGGCTTCATCGAGGTCATCAACGAATATGGTGGAACAAAATCGGGTAACCTTGCAAAATGCTACGCCGGTTTGTGCTACCTCAACATGGGTGAATTCGAGAATGCTATCAAATATCTCAAAGATTTCAACGGCAAGGATCAGTTCATGAAGCCATTGGCAATGGGCGCTATGGGCGATGCCTATATGGAGCTTGACAATGTGGCCGAAGCAGCAGCTTGCTACGAGAAGGCAGCCAAAGACACCAAGAACATCACCACATCACCGATGTTCCTGATGAAGGCCGGCTACGCCTACGAGATGGTTGAAAACTACAAGAAAGCTCTCGAGATGTACAACATCATCAACGACGAATATCCTACAAGCACGGAAGGTTTCCATGTGTTGAAGAATATCGCCTACGTCGAGGCAAAGCTTGCTGAATAAAAAACAGCATTCGAGAAACACAAAGTGCCTGATTCTTAAGGGAGTCAGGCATTTTTAATAATAGGAGGAAGGTTATGAGAATCGTTTATTTCGGAACACCGGAGTTTGCAGCGTCACAGCTTGAAGCCATCTTGGCGGCGGGTTATGATGTGCCGGCTGTCGTGACCACTCCCGACAAGCCCGCAGGTCGCGGCAAGCAGATGCACTCGTCGGAGGTGAAGGAATGTGCCTTGAAGCACAATCTGCCCGTACTGCAGCCCGAGAAGCTTAAAGACGAGGCTTTTATTGAGCAGTTACGCGCGTTTAACGCCGATTTGTTCGTGGTGGTGGCCTTCAGGATGCTTCCGGAGGTGATTTGGAGCATGCCTCCTAAAGGCACTATCAACCTTCATGCCTCGCTGCTGCCGCAGTATAGAGGCGCTGCGCCTATCAACCACGCCATCATCAACGGAGAGACGGTGACGGGATTGACGACATTCATTCTCGATAAGGAAATCGACACCGGCGCCATGATTATGCAGGAAAAGCTGGCGATAGGCGAGAAGATGAACGCCGGCGAGCTGCACGACGCTTTGATGAACCTCGGCAACGAAGTCATAGTGAAGACCATCAGGATGATTGAAGAAGGCAAGGTGACGGCGAAGAGTCAGGAGAAGGTGATAAAGGACGAAAACCTTGTTTTAAAGCCCGCTCCGAAGATATTTAAGGACGACTGCTATATCGACTGGAGCAAATCGGGAAAAGAGATATACGACTTTGTGAGAGGCCTCTCACCGTATCCGGCGGCGCATGCCAAGATTCAGAATCCGGAAGGCGAGGTTCTTGATTTAAAGATTTTTGCGACCGAATTAGCGTCAAAAACAGATCAAAAGTCAGCGCTGTACAGCATAAAAACCGACCAAAAAACCTATCTGGAAGTGGTTTTAAAGGATTTTTACATCAAAATTCTTGAAATTCAGCAGGCAGGTAAAAAGGCAATGAAAATTGCGGAATTCCTAAGAGGGACAAGGGTTTCCGAAGATTGGAAGATAGTGTTTTAGTTTGTAATTGAAATTTTTTTTCAAAAAAAATAAAAAAAATTGAAAAAAAGTTGCAAAGCTATTGATTTTGTGTTAAATTTGCAATGTCAAAAGATTACAAACTTATTAAAACTATTAAAATGAACAAGGCAGAATTAGTAAATGTGATGGCTGAAAAAGCTGGCCTCACAAAGG
>JAFZXR010000004.1 GCA_017616675.1 Bacteroidales bacterium | reverse complement strand
GGAACCGATGTCGCCGACAGTCTTTCAGCTTTCAAACCGCTGAGGGCTGTTTACGGCAACATCGACGATCAGAAGGTCCGCCTGATGTTCCCGAAAATCAACATCTTTACAATTGAAAACGTGAAGGTGATGATGACTCACATTGGCGGATACCCGAACCATTATGAACCTGGAATTAAAGCACTGATAATCAAAGAGAAACCTAATATCTTCATCAGTGGTCACTCGCACATCCTCAAGGTGATGAACGACCACGAGCTCAACCTACTCCATATCAACCCGGGAGCAGCCGGAAACACTGGCTTTCACAAGGTAATAACGATGCTGCGCTTCCAAATTGACGGAAGTGAAATTAAGAATATGGAGTTGTACGAAAAGAAGAGGTAATTACGTTTTTATCTCAGTCTGTCGATAGACTTCAGTAATTCAATATCTTTCTTAATGCCACGGATGGCGAGAATCTCAAGGACAAGGTTCACCAATGGGATTGCCATGCCGATGAAATAAGCAACATCAAGATTAAAGATTTCATCTTCAACTGCGATAATGACACCAAGGATGTCTGACTCGTAATAAACAAACACCAATCCTACAAAAACTATATTCAAAAGCAAATCGAGCCTGCACATCGCAACCTGATGCTCACGTTTCTTGTATCTCAATAAGGTGTAGATAGGCAAAACCGTCATCAAAACCGTCAAGACAACCAAAGGCCAAGTGTATGATTGTGAAAGAGTTATACCCTCAACAGGATTCTCGATACCAAATATGGTAAAACTCATTACACTGTCGTTAGCCTTAAACGTCATCAACGGCACAAAAAACAATAAAGCACTAATAATTGCTGATAAAAGCATGAAAATGGTCTGTCTTCTCTGAATCATATCAAAAATTTTTTGCAAAATTAATAAAAAAATTTGATGTATTGAAAAAAATCGTATCTTTGCATCGTCAAGTGAGGACAAGTCGATCCTCAAAATAATCAGAAAAATTATTGAAAATCCAGTCTAAATACTGACTTTTATGTACGATATTTTTGAATTAAACGACAAAACCATGTCTGAGCTCAAAGAAATTGCTTCAAAAATGGGCGTGGAAGATGTCAACCAGCCAAAAGAAAACCTTGTTTACAGCATCATCAACAAACAAGCTACATTACCTGATGACAAGTCTGCTGAAGTCAAACCTAAAGGAAGACCCGGCAGGAAGAAGAAAGTGGTTGAGACTGAACCAGTTGCAGCTCCAGTTGTTGAAGAGAAGAAAGCTGAAGAACATCAAGAAGTTGAAGCTCCGCGTCGTGGTCGCCGTCCGAGAATCGGCAAGCGTCCCGATGTGATCAAGACTTCTTTTGAAAACTATAGCGACGAGGGTGACAAAACCCGTCATGTGTCGTATCCTAAGCCAAAGCCGGCAGTTGTTGACGTGGCCAACGAGATTCTCAATGAGAACAACGAGGAAGAGACAGAGATTCCGGAGGTTGAACCTATTGAGAGAGTTGAACATGTGGAACATGTCGAGAATGTAGAGTCGGAAGAGCCGATGTTTGAGGAAAAACAGGCGGTTTACGAGGTCCGTCCACAGAAACGCGACGAGCTTATCAGCGAGTTTGACGGCGTGGTGCAGGCTGAAGGAGTGCTCGAGATCATGCCCGATGGCTATGGTTTCCTGCGTTCGGCCGACTACAACTACCTCAACTCCCCTGACGACATCTACGTGTCGCAGTCGCAGATCAAGCTGTTTGGCCTCAAGACAGGCGACACCATCCTCGGAATGATCCGTCCGCCAAAGAACGGCGAGAAATACTTCCCGTTGGTGAAGGTCGACAAGATCAACGGACGTAACCCTGACGAGGTGCGCGACCGTATCCCGTTCGACTTCCTCACTCCTCTGTTTCCGGATGAGAAGTTCAAGCTCACGGGTCATCAGGGAGGCACAGTATCCACTCGTATCATGGACCTCTTCGCTCCTATCGGCAAAGGTCAGCGCGGACTTATCGTGGCACAGCCTAAGACCGGTAAGACGGTGTTGCTGAAGGAAGTGGCTAACGCAATAGCAGCCAACCACCCTGATGTATACCTTATTATATTATTAATCGACGAACGTCCTGAAGAGGTCACCGACATGGCCCGCAGCGTTAAAGCTGAAGTCATCTCCTCGACCTTTGACGAACCGGCAGAGAAACACGTGAAGATCGCTAACATAGTGCTGGAGAAGGCAAAACGCCTAACAGAATGCGGTCACGACGTGGTCATCCTGCTCGACTCTATCACACGTCTGGCACGTGCCTATAACACCGTGTCGCCAGCATCAGGTAAGGTGCTCTCGGGTGGTGTCGAGGCCAACGCCCTGCAGAAACCGAAACGTTTCTTCGGTGCTGCACGTAACATCGAAGGCGGCGGCTCGCTGACGATTCTCGCCACAGCCTTGATCGACACCGGCTCAAAGATGGATGAGGTTATCTTCGAAGAGTTCAAGGGCACAGGTAACATGGAGCTCCAGCTCGACCGCCGCCTCTCGAACAAGCGCATCTACCCTGCTATCGACATCGTGGCATCAGGCACACGTCGCGACGACCTTCTCGTCGACGAGCGCACCTTGGCACGTGTGTGGGCTCTGCGTAACCACTTTGCCGACATGACACCAGTCGAAGCCATGGAATTCCTGAAAGACAGGATCTCAAAGACCATATCTAACGAAGAGTTTTTGGCTACAATAGACAAATAAGATGAAAAGAATTGCTTTCTTATTGATAATCATAACGTTATTCGTTTCTTGCGACAGAAGCGAAAAGAGTGGTTTTGAGAAGCATTTTACTGATAAGACATTAAGAATCAATCTTATACATACTGGCGACTCGGCAAGCGAATCGTTTAAGCTTGAAAAGGTTTACGACGATGGACTTTGGTACGGACGCACCAAAAACATGGTTAATCCGTATCGTCTGGGCGCTTATGTCTACGAGTTGAGAGATGTAGAGACCGACGAGCTGCTCTATTCCGACGGCATCAGCACCATGTTCAGCGAATGGCGTCGCACAGCAGCGGCATCGAAAGGCAAAATGTCGTTCAACGAGTCGATACGCGTGCCTTTCCCGAACCGTAGTGCCAAGCTGATGATGTATAAGATTGATACTCTTGATGTTATGGAGCCGGTATGGGAATATGTCATCGACAGAAAAACCAGGTCGTTGATGGAGCCGGCAAAGAATAACAACAACCGCGTCATTCGTCTGCTCGACAGCGGCGATCCTAAAGAAAAAGTCGACATCCTGATACTCGGCGATGGCTACACAGCCAAGGAAATCAAGCGTTTCGATGCCGACGTGTTGCGTTTTTACAACGGTTTGATCAACACTGAACCTTTTATGAGCAGAAAGTCGGACTTCAACGTGCATGCCATCCAAGTGCCTCCATACGACAATGGCAACAGACTCGGCACGAAGTACGGCACCTTTGGTCACGACAGATACGCTCTTGCCAGTGATGACTGGGTAATCCGCGATTTTGCTGCCCAGGCGCCATACGACTATATCATCATTTTGATGAATGACGATAAAAACGGCGGAGGAAGTCTTTATAACCTCTATACCACCGCTGCAATTCGCTCACAATCAGACGATTACATGATTCGACATGAGTTCGGGCATCAGATTGTGGGAGTCGGTGATAAATATTATTCGGAGAAAAATAACAACGACACGACAGGAGTTTCAACGTATTATTACGATTTCAACGAATTGCTAAACGAGATTTTGGACCTTCATACCAGATAACATGTTAAGTGAAACTATCAAGAAAACAAGGATGTACTCGGGAATAACGCAGGCGCAGATGGCCAAGGCGTTGTTTATGTCGGAAGCGCAATACAGCAGGAAGGAAAACGGGCAGACCAAACTCAGTCTGAAAGAGGCGAAACAGATTGCGAATCTGCTCGACCTCAACGAACGGGTCACCGAAAAGTTCTGGATGGCCGACACAATCTACTATTTGATGAAGATTGACAAGGATTTGGTGTACGAAGCACTTAAGATTGTGGAGATGTATTACGACAATTACGAGACATGTGTCGAAATACCCAATAAAAACAACAGCTACAGCAGTCTTGCCGAAAGGATGAAACACCGACGCAAGAAATAATTTTTTATTCTTTGTAAAAAGAAAAAATTTTTTTATTTTTGCAGAGATAAATATTTCTATCAAGACATAACGGGAATATGAATATTTACTTGTTTTTAAAGCTTTTAGGATGCCTCGCTCTTCTCATGTATGGTATGAAAACCATGAGTGAGGGTCTTCAGAAACTGAGCGGCGGACATCTCCGCAACATCATGGGAGCCATGACCAAAAACCGTTTCACGGGATTACTTACGGGTGTTTTTGTCACAGCGGCGGTGCAGTCGTCAACGGCTACCACTGTTATGACCGTGAGCTTCGTGAATGCTGGACTTCTCACGTTGGCGCAGGCTATCTCGGTAATCATGGGTGCTAACATCGGTACCACCGTGACGGCATGGATCATGTCGGTATTCGGCTTCCAGATGAACATGAGTAATGTAGTTTTCCCGTTGTTTGCCCTTGCTATAGCGTTGATATTCCAAAAACGTCCGGCAGGCAAGTCATTCGGCGAGTTTATATTCGGTTTCTCGTTTATGTTCCTCGGTCTGACAACCCTACGTGAGAACGCAATGGCTATGGACCTCGCAGGCAATGAGAGCATCATCAACTTCTTCGCAAGCACTGGCCACTGGGGATTTTTGACAACCCTGCTCTATCTCGTAATCGGCAGTATTCTGACTATGTGCGTGCAGTCGTCGGCAGCTATCATGGC
>JAFZXR010000067.1 GCA_017616675.1 Bacteroidales bacterium | reverse complement strand
GTTCATCCTGAGCCAGGATCAAACTCTTCATTGTATATTGTTGTACTTAATAAATTTTTCTGTTTTGTCCTGGCGGATTCACCTGTTTTCTTAGTCTCTTGGAATTGAAAGGTTCCTTACCTTTCAGACTACTTTTATTGGCTCATTGCTTTCAAAGAACTTGCAACCACTTTTTTCGTGATTGCGGACTGCAAAGATACGGCGATTTTCATTCCTGTCAATAAAAAAATGAAAAATTTTTTAAAAATTTTATTATCTATTGAAAATCAATAGATTACGAATGATATTTTTTCGGGATAGGCAGAAAAAAGTCTGGAAGTCTGTCCCTTCTAAGGCCTTTTTTCTGCCTATCCCTTCAAAATTTTACGCCAGTTTTACGCCAAATCGCCGGAAATGAAAAAAATCTTTTTGTCGGTCATCTCCATCTTGACCATCCCGATGAGGATAAAGTTGACCAGAATGCGCTCGGCTGCTTTCTTATTCAGATGTGAAATTTCCTGAAACTCTTCAAAACTGATCCGTTTATGCTCGTTCAGATATCTCAACAGCAGCATTTCCTCGTCGGTAAAGGTAATTTGGATGTTGTTTTTATCCTTTTCGTGCTTCCACACCTTAATTAATATATTGTTGGCTACTATGTTCTCATCCTTCACGCGCACGTATACCTTATATATATTATTATGGTCGGGAGCCTGGTGTTTGTGGTACTTACTCTTCGGAATTATCACCTCCAGCACGGTTTTTCCGTTGATGTTCCATTCTTTGGCGGTATATTCGACTTCCGGACGACAATACATCTGCGCAGCTGTCTGTATCATATGCTTCTCTTCGTCGGAGCGAATCCCTGAAATCGAACCGTTGTCTTTTACACCTATTAATAAACGTCCGCCATCGGTGTTGGCAAAGGCGACCAACGAGCGCGCGATCTTTTTGCTGTCGGATACCTCGAACTTGAAATCCAACATCTGATGCTCGCCCTCGGTAATCAATTTCTGAATGTGATTTTCCTTTTTCATGATTTTTGCAAAAATATGAAAATTTTAAGTAGGAGAGGGCAGAGGTCGAAAAAATCATTTTCAGGTGTTTTAAGCGCATCAAATTTTGAAGGTGTAGAAAGTCTGGTTTGGCGTAAAAAAGTGTCTTAAAATGGAAATACATAATTGTAAATCGGCCGTTTTTAAAAATCAGATTAAACTTTACATAAATAAAATTATTTCTTCAAATAGCTGATAATCAATAATTTATAAAAATGTATTACAATTGTAAAAATAACGATGAAAAGTTACAATAGTTAAATTAATAAAATGATAGTTAAAAATCGTATAAATTAAATAAAATCAATAGAATAAATATATATAATTAAAGTAATACATTAAAAATAGAGCGAATTTTTGTAAAAATATCCGAAAATAAATCCTTGTTAGTAAGTGTTTGATATAAAATAATTTAGATGTGAATATCCGAGAAATGATTGAAGAAATTTTGAAAATTCTAAATATTTACAAAAATAAAACGAAAATTTTTGACTTTTGTATTAAAATAAATTTTACTTTTGTAATTCGTAAGACATTGAAAAACGAAATTTTAAGGAGATACATACCATGGAAAATTTCAAAGACCGACTTGATCATATCTTGAGATCGAAAAATTTGACGGCGAAAAAATTTGCAGAATTGATGGAAATTCAGCCTTCAAACGTGTCACATCTTCTGAGCGGAAGAAACAAACCGAGTGTTGATTTTTTGACAAAACTGAAGGAAATTTTTCCAGAATACAGCTTCGATTGGATAATAATGGGACGCAAACCGATAACCATAAACGACCCTACTCCAACGGCTTTTGACAACCATGAAGTTGAATTTGAGCCGAAAAATGATGACAAAATCATTGAATTCGACGATATAGAAGAAAAAATCGAGGAAAAACAGCCAATTATGACTGATAAAAAGGAAGTTGAAAAGATTTTGGTGATATATACCGATAAGACTTTCAACGTTCTCCTGCCTAATTAATTAAGGTATTCTTAATTAAAAATAAAATTAAAAATGTGTTAGGATATTGATATATCATTAAAATTTGTATATTTGCAATTTGAAAATAAAAGATATCAATGTCTAAACAATTGTTTTTCAATAAGTTCCGAGAGTTTATATCACAATATAAAAATGTGGTTATTGTATCGCATGTCAACCCGGATGGCGATGCAATAGGCTCGTCGTTGGCATTCAGTTATTTCCTGAAGAAGTTCGGAATCGATGTAAAAGTAATCATTCCTAACGACTATCCTCTGTTTTTAGCATGGATGCCCGGCATTGAGGACATATTGATTTACGATAAAAACTCGGAAAAAGGCGCTGAATATCTCAACGCTGCTGACTTGATTTGTTATCTCGACTTCAATCATCCATCGCGTACTGGCTTGGTACACAACGACTTATGTCATTGTACTAAAACTCCACGCCTGCTTATCGACCATCATCGTGACACCGATTATTCGCAATTTGCAATGTATCTTTCGGAATTTGAGACGTCGAGCACAGCTGAACTCGTTGCGGAACTTATTCAGTATCATGGATTTGACAAATATCTTGACGAAAAAATCGCCACATGTCTGCTGGTGGGAATAATGACCGACACAGGCTCGTTTGCGCATTCAATCTATCATCCAGAGACGTTTGAAATTTGCGGTAAGATGATTACTCCGAAAGTTGATTATCAATTGATACACAGTAAGATATACAACACTTTCTCGGAAAACAGACTGCGATTGCTCGGCTTCAGCATCAGCAACAGAATGACGACGCTCGACGAGTATCACACAGCCTATATCTATCTTACCAAAGCTGATCTGGAGTCGTTTAACTATCAGGTAGGCGATACAGAGGGCGTTGTGAATTTCCCATTGATGATCGATGGTATAGTAATGTCGGTGTTAATCACTGAGCGTCAAGGAGTTATAAGATTTTCGTTCAGATCAAAAGGCGACTTTTCGGTCCACGAATTGGCAAGAGAACACTTTAATGGCGGCGGTCATACCAATGCGGCAGGCGGAACCCTCGAGTGTAGCATTGATGAGGCAATAAAGAAGTTTGTAGATGTACTGCCACAGTACAAGGCATTGCTTAACAAGTAAAATTATTGAATATCAGATAATTACAACAAATAATCAAAAATTTTAAAAAATGAAAAAAGTATTTTTAATGGTGACGGCATTATGCTTAATGCTTTCAATGTTAATGAGTTGCGGTAACGGCCCTAAGGGTTACAAGACTACCGACAGCGGTCTTTATTACCGTTTTTACACCAACAACGGCGGTGAAACACCTGCTATAGGTGATATTATTGACATCACCTTGTCGTGCACAGTCAACGACACCACACCTATCATGCAGCCTGCAAGCAACCTCATGAGAATGATGGAACCGCAGTATTTTACCGACATTATGGAAGGTATAGCAATGATGCACATCGGCGACTCGGCTTCGTTTATCGTGAATACCGACTCGACGTTCTATTATGCTTTCGGCGTTCGTCAGCTTCCTGAGCAGTTTAATAGCACCGACGTCATGAAATTCGAAGTTAAGCTCAACGATTTCTATCCGGAAAGCGAATATGTGAACAAGATGGTTGCTGAGATTAAGGCAAATTATCCTGAGGAGACAGAGCACGCATATGCTGAGATGCAGGCTTATTTCGCTGAAAATCAGATTGCTGCAAGTCCAACATCGACAGGCCTTTACTATGTCATGACAGAAGAAGGCAATGGCGAAATGCCGGAAAAAGGCGACTATGTGAAGGTTCACTACACCGGTAAGCTTCTCGACGGTACTGTGTTCGACTCATCGGTTGAACGTGGCGAGCCTATTGAGCTTCCTATCGGAACAGGCGTGGTAATCCCTGGTTGGGACGAAGGAATAATGTTGATGTCGAAAGGTGAGAAGGGTGTGCTTTATATCCCTTATTATCTTGCATACGGCCCAAACGGCGCAGGACCTGTCATTCCGCCATTTGCAAACTTGATTTTTGAAGTGGAACTTATTGATTTTCAGAAGGCTCAGTAGTATCGTAGAAGCTTTCTTTATCGGCATGGAAACAGTCGATGGCGGTGATTATCGCCATGCAGCTCCAGACCGGAACCGCTAATTTGTCGGTGTCGAGGAAGTTGTTGAGGGTTCCATGGATATAATAGCCAAACAAGGCTAAAGTTGAGGCAAGAACGAGGATTTTAGACTCTTTGTTCTTGCTTCTTCTATATGTCATCAGTCCGCTATACATAAACACCACGACTATCGAGACGACGATGAGGGCGCCTGGAACGCCTTGTTCTGAAAGGGTTCCGATGTATTCGCTGTGTGCGTTGCCCATGTCGCCTTGGCTGGTGCTGATGATGGTTTTGTTTTTCGATTCCTGATAGGGGGCGTAGAGGAACTGATATGTGCCTGGTCCCCAGCCCACGAGCGGTCTTTCCTCAAACATTCTGATGGCTGAGTTCCAGCGGTTTATGCGCTCGAGGTTGGATGCATCGGTGGTGATGTTGGTCATCGACTGGATGTTTTCGACGATGTCGCCTGATGCGTCTTGGTCGTTTTTCGAGAGCGAGTCGAAGATCTGCTGTTGGAAAGTGAAGAACAATCCCACTAAAATGACTGTAATCACTGCCACATACTTGAATTTTATCTTCAGAAGCACCAGCATCAGGACGCCGAGCGCGGCGATGAGGCTGATCCAAGAGGCGCGGCAGAACGAGAGGATGATGGCTGTGATGAGTAGCAGGAGCACTGCTCCGACCGTGAGTTTCCTGACTCTGCCGAGGTTAGGCATGAAGAGGTAGGCTGCGCAGAGTATGATGTAGACTGCCAGCGCCGCTCCGTAAGCGGTGTGGTCGTTGTAGAACGGAGTCATGACCCAGTGGGCGGAGTCGCCGTCGAAGCCGCGCGAGGCGTGATTTGCGATAGTATAGATGACGACGATGATGAGTCCGGCGATGTACAGCCACACGAAACGGTTGATATTCTTAGGGTTTTTAAACAACTCGGCGCAAAGGAAATACGATGGGATGACGAACCAGAGTCGTGACACCATGAACTTTAGTGAGACGACGGGCATCTCGCTCGTTATGGTGGTGAAGACCATCCAGATAAACATTATGTAAATCACAATGGATATTGGATGTCGCGCTATTTTAAGGTCGAAATGCCGCTCGTAGATGAGTTTTGCGATAAAAAGCACCAGGATGCCTGCGAGTAATGGCTCGGCCGGCAGCGACACCGCCAATCCGCCTGCCAGACGCTCGAGAGTGATGGACAACGGGGTGACAAACGCTACGAGCAGCAGCACTTTATCCAATGAGAACACGTATAACAGCAGTACTCCCACGACCATCGGCAGGGCGAAGGCGAGGTAGGTGTCTTTTTTTACGACAAAATACAAACCTATTGCGACGACGATGGCCGCAATGATGTATAATGCTGCTGTTTTTACGAGCTTCTGCATTATTTCAGGAGGTCTTTTTTGCTTTCCATGATGTAGACGACGAGGATGGAGATGAAGCATGCGGCGAGTCCGCTCAATGCCACAACAACCCATCTGACAGGATAAGTCTTCTTATCGGCTACAAAAGGCTCGGAGATGACGTTGGAGAATGTCATGTCGGCATTGTAGAAACGCAGCTCCTGTTCATAATCGAGCTTAACCTGGCTGTAGGCCATGCTTTCGCTTTCGATGAGCTGGGTGAGGGCGATGATTTCCGGACCGTATTGCTCGACATTGGATTTCATCTCGTCGACACCGTCTTTGTTGACTTTTCCGCCGCCGTCGGTTCTGAGATAACCGCGAGTCACTTCACGTGATTGGCTCTCATATTCTAAAACGCCATAATTTGTTGATATTTCGGCCATTTTCTGCTTAAGAGAATCGATGAAAATCTGTTTTTCTTCGAGCTGTCTCTTAAACATGTTTACCGTCTCAAAACGTTTTGACTTGTGAAGACTTCCGACTTTGTGGTTGTAAAGCCTGATAATCTCATTTACCATTGCGCATGCTATCTCAGGATCTTTATCCAAAACCTTGATGAGCACTGCATCGTAAGGAGTCCTTGAAATCCTGACGTTATCGCGATATTCGCCGATAAGCACTGTCTTCCAATAAGGATAGCCTTTGCTGATTTTATAATGGTCGATGAGGTTGAAACGCTCGACGACGGAGTCCATAATCTCGTTTGACTGCATGATCTGGAGCATCTGCTCGGTGAATGTCTCGTCGGAATAGGCCGACACGTTGCTAGGGTAGAGTATTGCTTCCGATTTGTACATCGGAGTGATGAATCGTGAACCCGAGAAAATTGCGCCCAAAACCGCTGCTACCACTGTAATGATGATGATGTGCCATTTCCATTTGAGGATGGTCTTGATCATTGAAGTGTTGTCAAAATAATTATTCATATTTGTCTATTATTTGTATACGTGAAAATAATCTACAAAAATAGTGAAAATTTTTTAATAAGGCCTGATTTTTCTGAAATTATTTCTCGATATTCTTCAATGAAGAAAGTACGAGATCTTTTATCTCATTGTAATTCAACATCTTAGTGATAAATGCGATGATGACGCAGGCTGCTGCCGCTATTCCGAACGAAGCGCCCCAATGCAATGTCAAGGCGGTCGAGAAATAGACGCTTACGCTAATCAAGACTAAAAATGCGATGAGTCGGAGCCAGAATGCGTTGCCAAGCTTGAGGTTGAAAATCCTTTTTGCGATGAAGAACTGAATGACGCACGTCACAAACTGCACGCAAAGACTGGTGAATGCTGCGCCAACTGCTTGAAAATGAGGGATAAACAAACAATTCAGCGTGATGTTTAAAACCACTCCGCAGGCGGCTACTATGTTAAGATGTTTCAGATTTCCGTTGGCGGTGAGCAGGGTGCCGAAAATGTAAGTCACTGATACTGAGACGAAACTGCCCATCAGAATCATCAGGATGGTGGCGGCTTCGGCGTTGTTTTGCTCGGGATACATCAGCTCCATGAAGTTGCGGCTGTAGAAGATGCATAGAACGCCGATGATGCACGTCATGGAGAGGATGATGCTAAACGATTGTTTCACAAGGCCTTGCAGGTCTTCTTTTGCTTTAATGACTGCTGCAAAAAGTGGCAAAAGTATCACCGAAAACAGGTAGGAGATATTGTTCCCGGCGTCGAAAAGTCGCCAAGCGCGGGCATAGACACCGGCTTGTGATGCAGCTATGTCGTCGGGCAGCAGACGTTCGATGAGGACTGGCTCCAATCGGTTGTAAAAACTCATCAAGAGCACCAGAAGAGCGTAGGGAAGACTCTTCTTGATGATCATTATCACAAACGGGATGTTGATGCGGATTGTCAGCTTTCCCGTGTGTTTTAAGACGATTGCGACGGCTATCACAAACGTTATGACGTAGGAGACAGTCTGCGCGTAGATATAGCTGTAGATGTTGAAATTTTCTCTTGGCACGAATCCCGACCATAGCAGGAAGCTGCAAATCAGGATCATGAGGACACGGTCGAGCACCGAGAGCATGCTGTCGGTCTTAAAGAGAAGCAGGGCCGAGATATTTGACCTGACATATAAGATAAACGACAGCAAAACCTGGTTAAAGCCAACAATAGCAAGGAGTTTCAGCTGTTCGCCGCGGTAGCCTATCAGCCATCCGAGGACGAAGATCACCACAAAATAAAGAACCGTGAGAAGTATCTTTGCCTGCGAGATGCCCACAAAATGCTTTGAAAGC
Source organism: Bacteroidales bacterium (assembly GCA_017616675.1). Next base: position 11,614 of record JAFZXR010000067.1, on the reverse strand, counting down.
AGCTGATTGTTCTGGGCTATGTTGCGGTTGTTGAAATTCGTCAGACCGAGGTCGAGTAGGATGTAAAAAAGGTAGGAAAATTGCGATATCGCGAGATAAAGTCCGTAGGATGTGTCGCCGACGAGATTCTGGACTGCGCGGTCGACGCCCAAAATCCAGAACGGCTTTATCAATAAGTTGATAAAAAGTAAAAAGATAATATTTTTTAAAAACTTCTTATTCATCCCTGTCTCTCAAATATCCAACGACAAAAATTCTTTTTTATTGTAAAATAAAAATCAAAAATTAGCGTTGCAAAAATAGTGTATTTTGGAATAAATTTCGTAATTTTGCGGCTTAAAATTTTTCAGTAGTTGGAAAAGTATTCGGAACAGGAAATTAAAGCGATTGAGGAATCATATAACGCTCTTATTCAATCAGTTGAGGAGTCGATGACGTTGGAGGAAGTGGGTTATGTGAAGAAGGCTTATGAGCTCTGCTGCCAGAAATATGACGGCATGCGGATGCGTTCGGGCCGTCCGATGATGCTTCATGTGCTTGAAGTGGCGCAGATTTGCTATTCCGAGATGGGCATGCACAGTAAGACCATCGTCAGCGCGTTGCTGCACAATATCACAAAATGCACCGACGTGACCTTTGATGAGATAACAGAGATGTTCGGCGAGCGTGTGACGTTGATACTCAGGGGGTTAAAGAAGGTGATGGCGCTTAACATGGCGAAGATCTCGACTCAATCAGACGCTTTCCGCAAGCTTTTCCTCTCGATGATCGACGACATCCGCGTGGTGATGCTTATCATCGCCCATTGTCTCTGCAACTGCCGCAATCAAGGCGATATCGATCCCGATCCTGATAAATTCTTCGAGATTACAAAATATCTGGTGATTCCTATCACTCACCGTCTGGGCCTTTATAATATCAAAAAGGATATGGAAGAGGCGGTGATGATTCACGAAAATCCTAAGGAATACAGGGAGATTGAAGAAAAAATCACCATGTCGCACGTCACTCAGGAGGAGAAGATGGCCAACTTCCTGCTTCCTATCCGTCGCGGCTTGAGTGAGATGGGCTTCGATTACACGATAAAATGGCGCACCAAGTCGATTCCGTCGATTTTTGCCAAGATGAAAGCCCAAAACGTGCCGTTTGAGCAGGTTTACGACCTTTTTGCGGTGCGCATCATCATCAACAACTCGAGAATTAAAGACGAGAAAGCCGATTGCTGGAAAGTATATTCTGTTGTTACAAATCTGTATCAGCCTAATCCTCAACGACTTAGAGATTGGATAACTAAGCCGAAGGCTTCGGGATACGAGTCGTTGCACACCACGGTGAAGAACGGCGTCGACTGGGTGGAGGTGCAGATCCGTACCTCGCGAATGGACGAGATTGCTGAGAAAGGCAACGCCTCGCACTGGTCGTACAAGAGCAGCGGCGACAAACATCAGTCGCCCGACGAGTGGCTGAACCAGATACGCGGAATCCTTGAGGATACCGACCAGTCGGACTTCAACCCGTTTGACGACAAGAGAGCTGCGAAGGGCAAGTCGGACAAGATTTACATCATCACGCCACAAGGGGAGGTGAAACAGCTCCCGGTGGGCTCCACAATCCTTGATTTTGCTTTCGAAGTGCACACTCAGGTCGGCAGTCAGTGCATCGGAGCCCGCGTCAACGGTAAGATGCAGCCGATACGTTATGTCTTGAGCAACGGCGACCGTGTGGAGATACAGACTAACAGGCGGCAGTCGCCCAAGGCCGACTGGCTTAACTACGTCAACACTGAGAAGGCAAAGTCGAAGATCAGGAGGTTTTTGAAAGACGAGGAGATGAAAGACTCTGAGTTGGGCAGCTCGATCTTCCACAGGAAGCTGAAAAACTGGAAAATCACAATAAACGATAAGGTTTTCACCGATTTGCTGAAGAGATACGGCTGCGAGTCGGGTATAGAGCTGTACAACAAGATAGCCCTCAACGAGATTAACCTCGTGGAGATGAAAGCTGTTATCTTAGCCTTGCTGGAAAAGGATTTCCGGAAAGATTAATCCCTTTATTTTGTCATGATGTCGATGATTTCGGTGTCGGTCTCTTTCATTCCGACTGACCCGACGAGTCCCACATTATTAATAGTATCCTCGATGTTGCTTCCGACTATGCCGTCGCCGGCTTCGAACTGTTGTCCGTTTTTATACATATAATAGCCGAGGATGCCTGATTCCACTGATGCTGCGATTTTTGCGGCGCATGAGGCTTTGGCGCCGTCGCAGATGATGCCGGAGACTGTCACCACGGCGTTGGTGAGGGTATGTTCTATGGTGTCGAGGCTCTCGCCGAGGAGATAGGCGATGCCGCAGGCTGCAGCGCAGCCTGCGCTGACGGCTCCGCAGTATGCGGAGAGCCGTCCGATGCGAGTCTTCTGATGGATGGCGGTGAGGTTAGACACTACCAGGGCGCGGTAGAGGCGGTCGTCGGCGATGTGATATTCCTCGGCGTAGGCGATCACCGGCATCGAGACGGTGAGTCCTTGGTTGCCGCTGCCTGAGTTGATGATGACCGGCAGTTCGCAGCCGTTCATCCTCGCATCGGAGCCTGCGGCAGCGCGTGCCTTGGCCTTCACCTTGATGTCGTCGCCATAATATTTTAATAAGGTGCTGCCGATGTTGGCGCCCCAGTCGTTCTTCAAGCCCTCGTCGGAGATGGCCGTGTTGTATCTGATCTGTCGTCCTATGACTTCCTCAATGTCTTTAAAATCAACGCTATCCGCAAAATCGACTATGCCTGCGATGCTCAGACAGCTGCGGTCGGTGAGTTCCTTTGTCGGCTTGCTGATGGTCTCGCTCTCGAAAAGCACCTCGTCGTCTTTCTGGATATGCACAATGTTGGTGTGGAAACCGCAGATCCGCACGTCGGCATGGTGGCCGTCTTTATATGCTATCACTGTGACATCCAGCTGGTCGCGGCAGACGATATGTTTCACAATGATAGGGGTGGAGGCGAGGTAATCCTCGGTCAGTTTCTTCTGTTCCGGTGTCACGTTGGCAATCACTTCGAGCGCCTTGTCGGGGTTGCCGGCCACTATGCCGACGGCTACGGCGGCTTTGATGCCCTTCATTCCGTTGGTGTTAGGCACTATGACGCTCTTCACATTCTTGATGATGTTGCCGCTGGCGAGCACTTCCACCTTGTCGGGTGTAGCGCCCAGAACCTGGTTGGCTTTAGCTGCTGCGTAGGCCAGACAGATAGGCTCGGTACAGCCCATGGCAGGCACCAACTCTTCCTTTAAGATGTTGAGGTACAATTGATAACGTGAATCGGACTTATTCATATCAGTTTCCTTTCGTGATTTCCATTGAGGTTATTTCGATGCTTCCGTTTTCTGGCAGGATCTCGATCCAGGTGTTGTCTTCGCTGAACCATTTGTATTGCGATCCGATGCGGATGATGAAGTCATTGACATCCTGGTTTTTCGGCACCGTGACGGTGAATCCGCCGCTGCGGCCGTTCTTGCTGCCGTAGGAGATGTACATGATAAACTGACGTTCTACAAGACTTTTAGCCTTGATTATCAGATAGTTGCTGCGTCGTGTTGTAGGGTCGACAGGTTCGAAGTCGAAACGTTTTGTCTCGCTCGCGTTGATGACGGTGGCGTCGGCAACGAGGTCGAGGAGTTTGTTGGCTGCCAGCATGTCGCCGATTTCCCTAATCTTATTGCCAGGATAGGGGTTGCCGGTGTTCATGTTGATAGCCTTCGTATAGAACTCGATGGCTTTATCGTAGTTTTTAGCTTGGAACTGCGCGTCGCCCTTTGTGACGTAACCGTTATACTCATTTTGTAACGCGGCGACGCGCATGTTTTCGTTCTGCTGTGCCAGCGTAAGTTGTTGAGTAGCAGCCTCATCGTCTGGTTTGAAGCTCAAAGCGATGTTATATTGGCGGATAGCCTCGGCGTAGTTCCAGCTGTCCATGGCATAACGGCCTTCAGCCATTGCGTTGTTGTAGTTTTCCTGTTTCTGGCGCTGTATCTCTTCGTAGAAGCCGGCAATCACGCCGAGTTTCTCGGTTGCCGTGGCGTTGTTGGGGTCGAGGGCGAGGAGCTGGTTGAAGGTGTTCTCCGCGTCGGCGTATTTTTTATCTGTAATCTGTTGATTACCAGTGTTTATCAGGTTCTGAATCTGAGCTTTACGCTGTTTTTCCGCCTCGGCTGCGGCCTGGCGTTCCTGTTCCTTGCGCTGTTGCTCAGCGTAGAGAATCATGTTCTCGGCATTCTGTTTCTTAGCCAGTGCTTCGGCGTTATTTGGCTTGAGTTCCAATGCTTTATTGTAGTAGGAGAGAGCCTGCTCGTAGTTTTTCTGAGTTTCGGCGGTCTCGCCTTTAGCGATGAAACTGGCGAAGTTGCTGTCGAGTTTGGCCTTGTCGTTCTGAATCTTCAGATATTCCGAGCTGTTGACGATCTCGTCGATGCGTGCAATCATGCCTAATGCGTAGGAATCGTCGGGAATTACTGTCAAAGCAGCTTGGTAGGCTGCCTTAGCTTCGTTGTACGAGCGGTCTTCATAGAATGCGTCGGCTTCATTGATTTTGCTGTTGTAGCTGTCGGCAGTGTTTTTCGTACGCTGCAGCTCGCCAATCTTGTCGGAAATCTCTTTTTCGTTAGGAAATATCAGCAATGCCTGCTCGTAGACGGCGATTGCTTCGGCGTATTTCTTTCTTAAGGTGAATTCCTGTCCTTGTGCTGTAAGTCGTTCAAACTCAGATACTTTTGAGTCGTAAGCGTCTTTTTTGCCTCTTGCTTCCTGATATTTTTCCTTGACGGCGGAGTTGTTCGGATAAAGCTGCAATGCCGATTCATATTGCATCACGGCTTCGGCGTATTTCTCCTCTTTAAGAAGTTTGTCGGCGAGTGTCACCATCTCATTGAAGCTGTCGAGCTTGTCTTTCTCGTCTTTAAGTATAGTGTTGATTTCGCTCTTCTTGCCCAGTGCATACTCGTCTTTCGGGAATATCTTGAGGGCCTTGTCGTATTCGGCGAGGGCTTTTTCGAGCTCGTTGTTGGCGTAGAGTTCGTCGGCTATGTCGATATACTCGAAAAACTGTTCTTCTTTCTTGCTTTCCTCTCGGATGCGTTGAAGAGTCTTGTCGAGCTTGCCTTTCGCCGTGGCGTCGTTAGGCTTCAGTCGCAGTGCTTCCTGATAATATGTCTTGGCTTTGATGTATTCGTTTTTCGCGAATTCCCTATCGCCCGATGACACCAGTGACTCGTAAGTAGGGACTTCGTCTTGCGCGTTGACGTAAATCGGCGTAAAACAAAGCAATCCGAACGATATTATGAAGATATATTTTGCTATATTTCGCATGATTCTAAACAATTTTACCATCTTTTATTGTTAAGGTCCTGTCGGCCATCTTCGCCAGCTCCTGGTTGTGGGTGACGATGACGAACGTCTGTCCAGTCTGTTCTCTCAGCTTGAAAAACAGCTCGTGCAGTTCGCGGGCGTTCTTCGAGTCGAGGTTTCCTGAGGGCTCGTCGGCTAAGATTACCGATGGGTTGTTGATGAGAGCGCGTGCCACTGCCACACGTTGTTGCTCGCCGCCTGACAGCATCGACGGCTTGTGGTTTGCTCTTTCTGTAAGATTAAGATACTCAAGTAATTGAGTGGCTTTACTTAAAGTATTACTTTTACTTTCTCCAGCAATGAAAGCCGGGATGCAAATGTTCTCAAGAGCGGTGAATTCGGGCAGCAGATGATGGAATTGGAACACAAATCCGATGTTTTTGTTGCGGAAGGCGGCGAGTTTCTTTTGTCCGAGCGTGTTGACGTTCTGACCGTTGATGATGACTTCGCCTTTGTCAGCTTTTTCGAGTGTTCCGATGATTTGGAGCAGTGTCGACTTGCCGGCGCCCGAGGCTCCGACGATGGTCACTATCTCGCTCTTATCTATATGAATATCAATGCCTTTGATGACATCGACATTACCAAACGATTTGTATATACCTTTTGCTTCTATCATCAGTCTTCTTTTTTACCGTTATATTGCAGTTTAGCCCTTGTAAATGGCTTGTTTCTGTCGAAGAGATATCGGAATGTGATATGCGTCTTATAGTGGCTTGCGCCTGCTCTTTCGGCTATTTTCAGCATAGGAGGGTTGAAGTCGCCTATCCAATTGAGCTGCAATTCCTTATATTTGAATCTTTTCTTGATTGCTTGAGCCTCGAGTGAGCAAACGAGACCTGATTCGAGGCCTTTTTTGCGGTGTTCTGGCACAATACCGAACACGAGTGATATGGCGCGGTCGCAGATTCTTGCTATTTTCACTCTCCATATGATGCGTAACTTATTGAATCCCTTGTCGTTACCATTCAGACCTTTATAAATCTGGTTGAGGTCGATCATCATGAGGAAGAAACCGACGGGTTCGCCTTTGTAGTAGGCGAAATGCATCAGTCGCGGGTCGATGATGGGTTTCAGGCTGTTAAGCAGCGCCATTGCGTGTTGGCGTGTGAGCTTGGCTGTGCCAGGGATGGCGCCCCACGATTTATTATAAATCGTCAGGAAATCGTCGGCATAGCGGTCAATGTGACGGCGGTCGAGGATTTCGAAGGAATAGTCGGGGTTTTCGTAGATACGTGCCGCTTTTTCGCGTAGGATAGGGTCGAAACCGCCCGGGATGAGGTTACGGCGGAAGGTGAACTGTTTGAAATAGTCCTTAAAACCATAGTTCTCGAAGAGTTCGCGGTAGTAAGGGAAGTTATACGGCATGTTGTAGATCGGGTCGGTGAAACCTTCCACCAGACAGCCCCAGAAATAGTCGCGATCGCCAAAGTTTATTGGGCCATCCATCGCTTCGAAGCCACGTTCTTCGAGCCATTTCTTGGCTGCGTCGAAGAGGATGTTGGCCGCTTCCTGGTCGTTGATGCAGTCGAAGAAGCCGCATCCGCCTGTCTTTTGTCCGTTTTCCTCGTTTTCGTAGACTTTAGAGGTCTTCTCGTCGTAGAAAACCGCTATTCTGCCTACCATTGTGTCGTTTTTGTCGGTCAGGTAATACCTTGTGGCGTCGCCGTGGCGGAACAGTTTGTTCTGTTCGCGGTCGAAAACCTTCTCCACTTCGCGGTCGAGCGGACGCACGTAATGCTCGTCGTGTTTATACAACTTCGACGGAAATGCAAGCCATTGCTTGATTTCGCGCTTGGTCGTCACCTCGTGGAGTGTATATTCTGACATCAAAAACTATTTTCTTTAAATATTCTGCAAAAATAACGAAAAATATGTAATTTTGTTGTGAAAAATTAAAAAAATGAAAAAGATTGATATTCAAGCGAAATATGATGCTTTCATCGAGTATTTCGAGGAGGCGATGCCTGTGGCGGAGTCGGAGCTGAAGTTTATGAATCCTTATCAGCTCTTGGTGGCGGTGATCCTCTCGGCTCAGTGTACCGACAAGAGGGTTAACATGACCACGCCGGCGTTTTTCGAGCGTTTTCCTGATGCCAAGTCCTTGTCTGAAGCATCGCAAGACGATGTGTATCAATTGATTAAGTCGATTTCTTATCCAAATAATAAAGCTAAGAACTTAATCGGGATGGCGAAGGGCTTGATGGCTGAGTTTGACGGCGTCGTGCCTGATAATATCGACGATTTGCAGAAGTTGCCGGGAGTGGGGCGTAAGACTGCCAATGTGGTGGTGGCTGTGGCTTTCGACAAGCCTGCGATGCCTGTGGATACTCATGTTTTCAGGGTTTCGGCTAGGATAGGGTTGAGTAAGAATGCCAAGACGCCGTTCGACACCGAGAAGCAGCTTGTGGCGCATATTCCCCAGAGATTGCTGTCGAAAGCGCATCATTGGCTGATTTTGCACGGCAGATATGTGTGTTTGGCGCGCAAGCCGAAGTGCGGGGAATGCGGCATTAAAGAAATTTGTGATTTTTATCAAAAAAATAGCAAAAAAGTTTGTTGATTAAAAATTTTTGCTTATATTTGTAGCGTTAGGTTTGATTAAAAACTCGTCAAAATCGAATCCTGACAAGAGAAAATGGTATAAAATTATTGTTAAATTATTGATTTAAAACTACTTAGAAAATGGCAAAGAATATCGAGGAAGATGTCGAGAAAGTGAGACAGGAGAAACTGAAGGCTTTGGAAGCCACAATGGGAAACATTGAGAAATCGTTTGGAAAGGGCAGCATCATGCGCCTTGGCGATCATAAACAGGAAAAGATAGATGCAATATCAACGGGTTCGATTGGTTTGGACTATGCATTGGGTATCGGTGGAATGCCGCGTGGCAGGATTATTGAGGTGTTTGGACCTGAGAGCTCGGGTAAGACCACTTTGGCGTTACATGTCATCGCCGAGGCCCAGAAAATGGGCGGAATCGGCGCTTTTATCGACGCGGAGCATGCGTTCGACCGTTTTTACGCGAAGAAGCTCGGCGTTGACATAGACAACTTGCTTGTCTCGCAGCCAGATAACGGCGAACAGGCCCTTGAAATCGCCGAGAACCTTATCCGTTCGGGCGCCATCGACGTCATTGTGATTGACTCTGTGGCTGCGTTAACGCCAAAGAGTGAGATCGAAGGCGAGATGGGCGACAGCAAGATGGGATTGCAGGCACGACTGATGTCACAGGCCATGCGTAAGCTCACGGCTTCGATAAGCAAGACGTCGACAGTGTGTATCTTCATCAACCAGCTGCGCGAGAAGATTGGTATCATGTTCGGCAACCCGGAGACGACAACAGGCGGAAACGCCCTGAAATTCTATAGCTCAGTGCGTCTTGACATCCGTAAGGTGAGTCAGATCAAAGACGGCGAGAATATCATGGGTAACCGCGTGAAAGTGAAGGTGGTGAAGAACAAGGTGGCTCCTCCGTTCAGAAAAGCTGAGTTCGACATTCTCTACGGCGAAGGAATCTCAAAAGTCGGAGAGATCATCGACATAGGCGTGGAACTCGGCATCATTAAGAAGAGCGGTTCATGGTTCAGCTACAACGACACCAAGCTCGGACAGGGCAGAGATGCGCTGAAGAAGCTGCTTGAAGAGAATCCTGAACTGAGCGACGAGCTGACACAGAAGATCACGGAAGCTCTGAACGATACGGATCAAGACCTTTAACATATTGAATATCAAGGACTAATGAAGAAAGTTTTTCTGGTTTTGGCTTGCGCGCTGATGCTGACAAGCTGCACCCAATGTAGTGACGATAATAGTAAGCAACCAAATGATAATCAACAGGTTACGACGGTTGACGAAGGTTTGACGGCCGATACTCTCGATGTAAACGGTTATATCGACAGAGCAAGGTATTATCTTGCCAACGAGCAGGTGGGCATGGCTATTCGTGACATCAACAGCGCCTTGTCGCTCGATGGTAAAAACGTCGATGCCTTGCTGGTCTTGACAGATATCTACTACGCCTTGGGTGATCAAGACAACATCCTGATGACGCTGAACAAGGCGACTGAGATAGCGCCGAATGACTCGCGTCCGGTGATAAAGCTGGCCGAGATGAGTTTTCTGCAGGGGAACAACCAGTTGGCCAACGCTTATCTTGATAAGGCATTGGAACTCAATAGCATAAACCCGCAGGCATATTACCTCCGCGGCATCATCAGTCTGTCGAAAAACGACACCGTACAGGCGATGAAACAGTTTATGAAGGCGAGGAGTCAGGACGACAGCTTCATCGACCCGGTGTACCAGATTGCCAATATCTACGCGGCTCAGCGTAATCCTATGGCCGAAGATTTCTATCAACTGGCGATAGAGATGAATCCCAACGACTGGACCACGTATTACGACTTGGCGATGTATCTGCAAGACAACGGCGATCCTGAAAAGGCTCTGGAGATCTACGACACCTTGGATGCCAGGATTCCGGGAAACTATCAGATTTTGTTCAATAAAGGATATGTCAATCTGGTCTATATGCTAGACTATGACAAGGCGATTGAGGAGTTCGACAAGGCTTTAGCTGTCAATCCGAAGTCGGTCGACGCACTCTTGAACGAGGGCGTAGCATACGAACAGAAGGGAAACTTTATGAAAGCTAAAAGCATCTACCTCCAGATTTTAAAGGATAATCCTAATTATCAGCTGGCGATAGATGCTTTGCATAGAATAGGAGAGTAGCTCTGCTATTCTTCTTTCGGCTCGGTGAACACCTTGGCGAGTTGTTCGAGGTTCTCGTCGAGCTCCTGTTCCACTCCGCTGAGTTCGCTGATGTTTTTCAGAGGCTCGTTCATGCTGAAATAGAACTTGATCTTAGGCTCTGTGCCTGAAGGTCTTACACTGACTTTTATGCAGTCTTCGGTGAAGAACTGAAGCACATCCGACTTAGGCAGGTTGATGATTGTCTCAACGCCGAAGTTGATGTCTTTGCTCACGCCGAGTTTATAGTCGCGAATCTCCGAAACCCTTGATCCCAGAAGGTTTTTCGGCGGGTTGTTGCGGAGGTCGAGCATCATCTTTTTGATCTCTTCGATGCCGCTGATGCCTTTCTTGGTGAGGGAGACGAGTTTCTCGCGGTACACGCCGAATTCCTTGTAAATCTCCTTCAGGAGCTGATACAGCGTCTTGCCTTGTTCGGCGGCCCATGACGTGGCTTCGGCGAGCATGAAGCATGTGATGATGGCGTCTTTGTCGCGCACGAAGTCGCCGACGAGGAAACCGTAGCTCTCTTCACCGCCGCAGATGAACTTCTCCTCAGGTTTGTTGAGGATCTTGTCGGCGATATACTTAAAGCCGGTGAGCACGTCGTAGGTCTTGACGTTGAATTTCTGAGCTATCTTCAGCAGTAAGTCGCTGGTTACTATGGTCTTAACGATAAACTCCTTGCCTGTGAGCTTGCCGAGTTCCTCCCAACGTGTGAGGATGTAATAGGTGAGGATGCTGGCTGTCTGGTTGCCGTTGAGCAGCATGAAATCGCCTTTGTCGTCGCGCACTGCGAGGCCTACGCGGTCGGCGTCAGGGTCGGTGGCGAGCACGATGTCGGCTTTCATTGCCTTGGCCTTCTCGATAGCCATGTTCATAGCGGCTTTCTCCTCAGGGTTTGGCGACACCACAGTAGGGAAGTTGCCGTCGGTAACCATTTGTTCCTCAACAGGATAGAAGTTCTTGAAGCCTGCCTTGGCGAAAAGCTTCGGCATCACCTGACCGCCTGTTCCGTGGATTGGAGTGTAGACGAACGACAGGTTTTTATGTTTCTTGATGAGTTTTGGCGACAACGAGAGACTCATCACCTTGTTGAGGTAGATCTCGTCGAAGCTGTCGTCGAGCATCTCGATGAGCTTGGCGTTTCTCTTGCGTTTCACCATCGAGATATCGGTGATTTTCTGCACTTCGGCGATGATGTTCTTGTCGTGTGGCGCCACAATCTGTCCGCCGTCTTCCCAATACACCTTGTAGCCGTTGTATTCCTTCGGGTTGTGCGAGGCTGTGACCACGATTCCCGACTGACATTTCAGTTCGCGGATGGCGAATGAAAGCTCTGGAGTAGGACGTAACGCACTGAATAAGAACACTTTAATGCCGTTAGCTGTCATCACGTCGGCGGTGATCTGTGCAAACTCCTTGCTGTTGTTACGGCAGTCGTAAGCTATGGCCACCTGCGGGCGTTT
>JAFZXR010000066.1 GCA_017616675.1 Bacteroidales bacterium | reverse complement strand
TCTGTTTACCTTCATATCGGTCATCTTCTTTACCTCGAAGATGGCAGGGCACACCGAAATCATCGCCATACTCAGCAGCGGCGTCAGTTTCAAGAGGTTTTTATGGCCTTATATTATGGCGGCATTGCTGCTGGCAGGCGGCTCGTTCTACCTCGGTAACTTCTTGATACCCAGGATGGATACGGTGCGGCGCACGTTTAAGAACACCTATATGGAAAACCTGATGAAGAGCTCGGGCCAGAATATCCACGTGCAGATCGAGAAGGGCGTTTACGCGTATATGGCCAACTACGACATGAAACGCGCCACGGGTTATAAGTTTACGTTGGAAAGGTTTGATAATCATACACTTGAGTATAAGTTGAGCGCCGATAAGATTGTCTACGACACCGTCAAGGACAACTGGCATATCTACAATTATATCGAATACAGTTTCATTCCTGAGGAGAAGCTGTCGCGAGGTAAGCTCATCGATACCGTCTTGCCGATGAAACCTTCTGATTTTTATTTCGTTAAGGAGGATTTTGAGGAGATGAACCTCATCGAGTTGAACAAGTACATCCATGCTCAGCGCGAGAAGGGCGCCGACAACATCCTGCCTTACGAGATTGAGAAACACAAACGCTTGGCATCGCCTGCCGCCATTATCATTCTCACGATTATCGGGGCTTCGCTGTCGAGCCGCAAGACGAGGGGAGGCATGGGAATCAACCTCGGTATCGGCATCACCATCACCTTCGCCTACATCTTATTCCTCGAGTTTTTCAGGGTCTTCGCCATCTCTGGCGTCATCTCGCCATTCTTCGCCGGCTGGCTGCCAAACATCATTTTTGCCACCATCGGAATCTACTTCCTGGCAAAAGCTCCAAAATAATTTCAAATTTTTTCTCTCCATTTCAAATTTTTTCGTATTTTAGCAAAAAATTTGGAGTACTATGCATATCGCTATAGCTGGAAATATCGGCTCTGGTAAGACGACGTTAACTCGTTTATTATCAAAGCATTTTGGATGGAAGCCTCATTTCGAGGAAGTTGACAACAATCCGTATCTGGAGAGTTTTTACGAAGATATGAAACGCTGGTCGTTCAATCTGCAGATCTATTTCCTGAACAGCCGTTTCCGTCAGGTGATGGACATCCGCAAGAGCGGCGACGACATCATCCAGGATCGCACCATCTACGAGGACGCCTACATCTTCGCGGCTAACCTCTACGACATGGGCCTCATGGAGACTCGCGACTATCAGAACTATCAGGACCTGTTTGAGCTGATGAGCTCCTTCCTGCAAGCACCTGACCTTCTGATATATCTGCGCGCCAGCGTGCCGACACTCGTCCGCCAGATTCAGAAACGAAACCGCGACTATGAACAGTCGATACGTCTCGACTACCTCAAGGCTCTGAACAAACGCTACGAGAGCTGGATCGCCAACTATAACAAAGGTAAACTCCTGATTATCGAGAGCGACAATATCGACCTCGAGAAGCCTGAGGACCTGAGCACTGTAATCGAACAAATCAACGGATCACTTAACGGATTGTTCTGATTATGAGGATTTTAGGCATCATCCCGGCACGATACGGCTCGACACGTTTCGAAGGCAAGCCTCTTGCTCTCATCAATGGCAAGATGATGATTCAGCGTGTGTATGAGCAGGCGAAGAAAGCTGATAAACTCGCGGAAGTGGTAGTGGCTACTGACGATGAGCGTATCTACGACGCTGTGCTAGGCTTCGGCGGCAAGGCCGTGATGACATCGAAAAACCATAAAAGCGGCACCGACCGTTGCTGCGAGGTGGTGGATAAGATTGGCAAAGGATTCGATGCGGTGATAAACATCCAAGGCGATGAGCCGTATATCAACCCATTGCAAATCAATCAGATAGCTGGGCTGATATCGGATAAGGACACGCCTCTGGCATCGCTGTGTAAGCCTATCCACGACGAAGACGAGCTGAAGAGTCCTAACGCGGTGAAGGTGGTGTTCGACAAAAACGGTAAGGCATTGTATTTCAGCAGGTTTGCAATCCCGTATCTGCGCAATCAGGTGGAGCGCACGTTCTACAAACACATCGGCATCTATGCATATAAATGTGACGTGTTGAAAGAAGTCGCAGCCCTTCCGCAGTCGGGACTGGAGCTGGCAGAGTCGCTCGAGCAGCTGCGCTGGCTAGAAAACGGCTACACCGTCCGCATGGGAGTCACTGAGTTTGAGAGTTTTTCGGTCGACGTGCCGGACGACATTGTGAAAATTGAAAAAATATTCAAAGAATGATTATAAAGTCAATAACTGAATTATTACTTGACCACGAGTGCGTCATCGTGCCTGAGTTCGGAGCCTTTATCTCGAAGGAGACTCCGGCGGTGCTCGACTACGTCAACAACAGGCTGACGCCGCCGTCGAAAGAGGTGCGCTTCAACGGACAGCTGATCACCGACGACGGGCTGCTCATCGGTTATGTGGCGAAGCAGCAGGGCATCAGCATGACGGCAGCGGCGAAGCAGGTGCACGACTTTGCCATGCAGAGTCTGGCGGTCATCGAGGCCAGCGGAGTGCTTCGTCTCGACGGCATGGGCGTGCTGAGCCGCGTGACGGATCGCGACTACGTGTTCCAACTCGACGAAGAACTGAATCTGTTTGGCGACGCCTTCGGCCTCACACCGCTGAAGCTGCAGCCGATATACAGAAGAGAGACATACAAGCAAATCCAAGAGCAGATTGCCACTGAACAGAAGACGAAAAACACCCTTATGACCGTCCACGACGAGGTCGAAGAAGGAGGTCCACATCACGTAAACCGCTATAACTACAAGTGGTTCCGTGCTGCAGCCTATTCGATGATGATAGCCATGGTGCTCGTGCTGTTAGGCTGGGGCGCCGACATGAGCGACTCTAACCTCGCATCGTGGAACCCGTTCTTCTATTCTTCGCCTAACGAATTCATTGCCAAACATTTCAACAACGAAGCCCGTGAGTTTGTCGAGGTAGCCAAGCTCCCGATGCTTGAGTTGAAGGCTCCTGTCTTTAAAAAAGATATCTACAATCTCGAACCTCGCGATTTTGAAGTTATTAAGCCTAAGGAAGTTAAACCGGCAGAAGTTAAGCCAGCAGAAGTCCAGCCAACCGATGCCAACTCCTATTATATTATAGGAGCGTCGTTGCGTACCGAGGCCGACGGCGAGCGTTGCGCGAAAAACTTCCAAAAGCAAGGCTTCGAAGGTGCCGTGGCGCTGCCGATGAACGAAAAAGGCAACGTGCGCGTGGCCTACGAGTTGGTGATGGGACGCGAAGCTGCCTTGAGACGACTGGAGATAATCAAGACTGAATATAACGAAGCCGCCTGGCTGTTACGTAAGAAATAAAAAGCCGTGGGAAAGAAGAACAAACTCGAGCGTTTCGCCGAATGTAAGACCTTCGAAAACCTCTTCGAATACTCATTCGAGCGCATCAAGGAGGAGGGATTCCCTCTAAAAGGGCATTGGCATGAGTTTTTCGGCAACGACAACCCCATAGTTTTGGAGCTTGGCTGCGGCAAGGGCGAGTATACCATCGGTCTGGCCAAGGCGCATCCCGACATTAATTATATAGGTGTCGACATCAAAGGCGCGAGGATGTGGGTCGGACTGAAGCAAGGCATTGCTGAAGGCCTGAAAAACGTGGCATTTGTGCGCACCCGCATCGAGCTGATAGAGCATTTCTTCGGTGAGAACGAGGTCGACGAAATCTGGATTACCTTCCCCGATCCGCAGATTCTGAAAGCCCGCAAACGTCTCACCGCACCGGTGTATCTCGAACGTTATAAGACTTTCTTGAAAAAAGACAGCTATATCAACCTCAAGACCGACAGCGACCTGCTGTACGACTTCACCCTCGAGGTGGTGAAAGAGGCCGGATATCCTATAGTTTACAACTATACCGACCTGTATGCCAACGACGACGAGCTCGAAGTCAAGACGATCCGCACCTATTACGAGTCGATGTGGCTGAAGCAGGGCCTGACAATAAAATATCTGAAATTCAAAGTAAAATAAAGATTTGCCCGTCATTTCGAGCGTAGTCGAAAAATCTCCTAGTCTTTACCAATATTTTTTAGCATCGGCACGAATCGGCAGTCACCGAACTCCTCGCGGAGCATGGTGCCGTCGGCTTGTTTTGTCAGTCGCAGCATAATCTGTTTGCTCGCGTCTGCCTCATCGTTGAGTGGGATGACCATGATGCCGCCTGTTTTTAGTTGATCTACAAGGGCTTGCGGTATCTCTGGAGCCGCCGCAGTGATTAGAACTCTGTCGAAAGGGCCGAAGGTAGGAAGACCTCTGTTGCCGTCGCCGAGAAAAGTCTTGATGTTATACTGAAACTCCGCCAAGAATGGCTTCGTCTTAAGATAAAGATTACGTTGCCGCTCGATGGTGAAGACCTTGGCGCCCATCTCCGCCAACACGCAGGCCTGATAGCCCGAACCTGTACCGATTTCAAGCACTTTCATGCCTTTTGTCACCTGCAGAAGCTGGCTCTGCATCGCCACGGTGAACGGCTGCGAGATGGTCTGTCCCGATCCGATAGGGAAGGCCTTGTCTTGATAGGCGAACTCCACAAACGACGAGTCGAGGAACACATGACGGGGCACCGCGCCTATGGCGTCGAGCACACGGCTATCCGTAATGCCTTTATCCTTAAGCACTTGCACCAGCTGCTGGCGCATTCCTTTATGGCGATAGGTGTCTTCCTGCATAACGTTGTTTTGCTTCGCAAAAATAGTAAAAAGTTCTTAAAGTTTCAAAGTTTATAAAGCTAAAGATTTCCATAATTCACTTTTATACTTTAAAAACTTTATTAACTTTCCAACTAATTTCGTATATTTGCAAAAATTTTTGCTATGCTGAAAATTGGAGTTTTAGGTGCAGGTCATCTTGGAAAGATTCATCTTAACTGCATCAAGCAAATTGAAAAATACGAACTGGTCGGATTCTACGATCAGGATAAAAATACTGCCGAGAGAGTGGCTGCCGAGTCGGGTGTTAAAAACTTCGCCGATATCGACCAACTCATTGATTCTGTTGATGTTGTGGATATAGTGACGCCTACCATAGCGCATTTTGCATGTGCTTCGAAGGCCATCGATAAAGGCAAAAACGTGTTCATCGAGAAGCCTATCGTGGCCACCGTCGACGAGGCCAACAAACTCATCGCCTTGGCGAAGAAAGCCAACGTGAAGGTGCAGGTCGGTCATGTTGAGCGTTTCAACCCTGCCTTCATCGCTGCCGAGCCGCACATCTGCGATCCTGTGTTCATCGAGGTGCATCGTCTGGCATTATACAACCCTCGCGGTTGCGACGTGCCGGTGGTGCTCGACCTCACGGTGCACGACATCGACATCCTTCTCACGATAGTGAAATCCCCAATAAAATCTATCAATGCCAGCGGTGTGTCGATAGTCAGTCCGACGCCCGACATCATCACGGCGAGGATAGAATTCGAGAACGGAGCAGTGGCAAACCTCACCACGAGCCGTATCTCGCTGAAAAACATGCGTAAGTTCCGTCTCTTCCAGAAAGGCGCTTACATCACGATGGATTTCATGGAGAAGAAAAGCGAGATTGTTAGGGTGGAGGACGTGAACGGCGTGCCGGGTCCTTTCGACATGACTCTTGACCTTCCGGATGGCTCGACAAAGAAAATATCTGTCGAAGAGCTGGCTACCGACCAGATCAACGCTATAAAAACCGAGCTGGAGCGTTTCCACGACGCTATTGTCACCAACACCGAACCGCCAGTAACCATTGAGGATGGCGTTGACGTTCTTAAAGTTGCTTACATGATTCTTGACGAAATCGAAAAACATCAGGATTTGTTAAAAAAACATTTGAAGTAAGACAATATTTAAAAATTAACTTCGTTAACTTTTAAAAAGACAGCCTATGAAGTGTCTTCGTTACATTTTTTTGTTTGGAATAATAATACTTCTTTTCTCGTGTAAGAAATTCAAGGGAAGTCAGGAAATCCCTGCTTATCTGCGAATTGAGCCGTGGACTTTCACCACCAACTACGATGCTGAAGGTGCTGCGACACATGCCATCACCGACGCATGGGTGTATACCGACGGAAACCTTCATGGTTGTTTTGAATTGAAAAATCACGACGACGGCGTTTATGTCCTCGTCCCGATTCTCGAGAAAGGCAACCATAAACTTCATATTTACCCGGGTCTCAAGATGAATGGCATCTCTTCCACCAGGATTCAGTATCCATTCTACAAGCCGTATGTCTGCGACAAAGACCTTGTTGAAGGCGTGATTGACACCATCAGGCCGTTTACGCATTATTACAGCGTCGACAGCACTCTGATGCGTTTCAAGATGCAGGAGGATTTCGAAGAAGTCAATAATATCAAGCTTTATCGCATAGATACGACTTATGCCGAGCTGCATCAGATCAGCCATCGCACCAATCAGAATGCATGGATGGACCCGCTCGACACGATTAACCATTACCGCTCGGGACATGTGCATCTGGGCGACAGCATCACAAAGATGGGCCTCGCAAGCGGTGAGTTGAGAGACCTTCCGACGCTGGGCAACCCTATCCTCATGGAGATGGATTACAAATGCAATGCCGAAATATGTGTCGGATTGTATATCATGGACCCTCAAGACGGTCTGCTCGACAAGCCGCTGTATTATCTGAGGGCCACCGACAACTGGAAGAAGACATATCTCAACTTCAGTCCGACAATCACGGATCACAACAATTACGTTTATGTGAAATTTTACCTGAGAAGTACTATATCGGAAAATACCACTGCTGACTTCTATATCGACAATATAAAACTGATTTATCGTGAGTAAGACAATAAACAAGCGGAAGCAGACTTTTAAGTACGTTTTTTGGGACTGGTTCGCATCGGTCGTGACCTGGTCTATCTTCTTCTGTTTCAGGAAGACGATGGAGTTTGTCGACGTCTTTGCCAACTATAACGTGGTCGTGGAGGATAAGAACTTCTGGATTGGCATCATCGTGATTCCGATATGCTGGATTCTTCTCCACCTGATGGCAGGCGCTTACCGCAATGTTTATTCAAAATCGCGTGTCCGTGAGCTGGGACAGACGTTTTTAACCACCCTGATAGGTGCCATCGTCTTGTTTTTCACCTTAATTCTTGACGATTATATCACAAATTACAAGATTTATTACACCTTATTCTCGATATTGTTCCTGTTGCAGTTTACGCTGACGTATATCGGACGACTTGTCATCACTTCGGTGACGGCCCGTAAGATTCATAATGGCAAGATTGGTTTTAATACTTTGATTATAGGCAGCAACGGCAATGCATGTAAGATTTACAAGGAGATAACCAATCAGCGGTTCTCTTCGGGTAACCTGCTCGTGGGATTTGTCAATGTTTTTGATAAAGACGTCTATAAAGTAGAGAAATATATCCCGCATCTTGGAAATTATAAAGACGTGGCTCAGGTCATCAAAGACAATGATATTGAAGAGGTTATCATCGCCATCGAGCGTTCGGAGACGGAGACCATCGACAAGATTCTCGTGATGCTTGAGAACTCTGAGGTCACGGTGAAGATCATCCCGTTGATGCAGGAATTCGTGTTCGGCGCCGTCAAGCAGGAAGGCATCTGGCACGCTTCGTTGATACAGATTACACCTGAGCCGATGCCGGTGTGGCAGCAGGTCGCGAAACGACTGTTCGATATCGTCGCTTCGATACTCGTAATCGTCTTATTATCACCGGTTTACCTCTTTACAGCCATCATGGTGAAATGCTCGTCGCCCGGACCTGTATTCTACAAACAGGAGCGCATCGGGCAGCATGGTGTGCCGTTTAAGATGTTGAAATTCAGGAGTATGTACGTCAACGCGGAGGATATGGGGCCGCAACTGTCGAACGACGACGACCCGCGTATCACGAAGTGGGGTAAGTTTATGCGTAAGGTGCGCCTCGACGAGATTCCGCAGTTCTTCACCGTCCTTGGCGGAAAGATGTCGATAGTGGGCTATCGTCCTGAGCGTCAATACTATATCGACCAGATTGTGCAGCAGGCTCCGCACTACAGGATGCTGCTTAGAATTAAGCCGGGTATCACCAGCTGGGGCGAGGTGAAGTTCGGATATGCTTCGACTGTCGATGAGATGGTGGAGCGACTGAAATACGATATCCTCTATATCGAAAACATGAACCTTGCCGTTGACATCAAGATTTTGATTTACACTGCATTGATAGTTATTCAGGGAAGAGGCAAATAAATGTGCCGCTGCGCGGAATGTGCTGCGATGCAGAATTTGCCGCTACGCGGAATGTGTGGGCTTCGCCCATCGGCCAAAGGCCGACACATTAAACGTTAAGTTCAGATATTTTCGATTTCTCAAACTTTTCCTGAGCGTAGTTGACATCGACGACGAGTTGTTTTGCGTCGGTTGACGGCATATCGAACATTGCGTCGTTCAAAATCGCTTCCAAAATTGAGCGTAATCCGCGGGCGCCGAGTTTGAATTCGATGCTTTTGTCGACGATGAAGTCGAGCACTTCGTCCTTGATAATCAATTCGATACCATCCATACCGAACAGTTTTGTAAACTGCTTGGTGATGGCGTTTTTAGGCTCGGTGAGGATGCGTTTGAGCGTCTCTCTGTCGAGAGGGTTGAGGTAGGTCAAGATTGGGAAACGGCCTATGATTTCGGGGATGAGGCCGAATTTCTTCAGGTCTGACGGCGCGATATACTGAAGCATGTTGTCGCGGTCGATCTGTTTCTTGAGGTCGGAGCCGTAGCCTATGGCGTTGGTACCCACGCGGTTGGCTATGATTTTGTCGATGCCGTCGAAGGCACCGCCGGCAATGAAGAGGATGTCTTTGGTGTTGACCTGAATCATCTTCTGTTCCGGGTGTTTGCGGCCGCCTTGTGGAGGCACGTTGACGACGGTGCCTTCGAGCAGCTTAAGCATAGCTTGCTGCACGCCCTCGCCGGAGACGTCGCGGGTGATGCTCGGGTTGTCGCCCTTACGTGCTATCTTGTCGATCTCATCGATGAAAACGATGCCTTTCTCAGCTGCCGCGACGTCGTAGTCTGCCGCTTGAAGCAGCTTCACTAAGATGTTTTCCACGTCCTCGCCAACGTAGCCGGCCTCTGTCAGGACAGTGGCGTCGGCGATGGCGAACGGCACGTGTAACATCCTCGCTATAGTCTTGGCTAACAAGGTCTTACCTGTTCCAGTCTCACCCACGAGCACGATGTTCGACTTCTCGATCTCGACCTCGTCGGCGGTGTCCTGCTGGTTCAGACGTTTGTAATGGTTATACACTGCAACCGAGAGCACACGTTTTGCCGCATCTTGCCCGATGACATACTGATCGAGGAACTGCTTGATTTCCAACGGCTTGAGAAGCTTGAAGTCGGGAATCATGGCACGGCTGCGATGCGCCATCTCCTCGGTGAGCATCTGGTGGGCGCGACCGACGCACTCGTCGCAGATGAAACCGTTCATGCCCGAAATCAGGAGGTTGACCTGACTCTCAGGACGTCCGCAGAATGAACAGGAATTTTCTTGTTTTTTTGACATTATTTATTCTTAATCAACACTTCATCAACCATTCCGTAGGCCTTGGCCTCTTCTGCTGTCATCCAGTAGTCGCGGTCGGAGTCGGCCCACACCTTGTCGTAAGGCTGTTTGGTGTGCATGGCGATGATTTCGTAGAGTTCTTTCTTCACCTTCTGGATCTCACGAGCTGTGATCTCGATGTCCGAAGCCTGTCCCTGCATGCCGCCCATTGGCTGGTGTATCATGATACGTGAGTGCTTGAGGGCTGAGCGTTTGCCGTCGGCGCCGGCGCAGAGCAATACTGCTGCCATCGAGGCTGCCATGCCTGTGCAGATGGTTGCCACGTCGGGCTGGATGAACTGCATGGTGTCGTAGATGCCGAGACCTGCATACACCGAGCCGCCAGGAGAGTTCAGGTAGATCTGGATGTCGCGTTTCGGGTCGGCCGACTCGAGGAAGAGCAGCTGAGCCTGGATGATGTTAGCGACATAGTCGTCGATCTGGT
>JAFZXR010000065.1 GCA_017616675.1 Bacteroidales bacterium | reverse complement strand
TAACGCTCAGACCGACGGTTGGTTCAAAGCAAGCGGCGATGATTACAGCCAGCGTACTGGCACAGATATCACTTTGCCAAACGCACACGGCTTAACCGACGACCAGACTGGCGCTGTTCCAGTAGGCAGCGGAATACTCGTTCTGACAGCCCTTGGCGCTGGATACGCTATCGCTAGAAGAAAACGCGACTAACACAATTGATAATTGACAATTGATAATTGTAGAGACGCCACACTGTGACGTCTCTACGTTTTTCTTTAAACTTTAAACTTTCAACTTTCAACTAAAAAAGGAGAGGCGAATTTCGCCTCTCCTTTTTTAAGTACCCAGGGCCGGGATCGAACCGGCACGAGTATTACCTCATCGGTTTTTGAGACCGACGCGTCTACCAATTCCGCCACCTAGGCTCAACGTTTTCAATGAACATTTTTTACGGCTGCAAAATTAATATATTTTTTGTTACACACAACAAAATTTTTCATAATTTTGCACCCGAAAAATTTAACAAACACATTTGAATTATGCAAGAGCCTATTGTATCGATTTTTTCAGGTAGAGCAACGCAATACTTGGCCGACGAGATAGCCAAATATTACGGCAAACCTCTCGGAACATGCAACGTTACGGTGTTCTCCGACGGCGAGTTTCAGCCATCGTTTGAAGAAAACTTACGCGGAAGAGACGTATTTTTGATTCAGTCGACGTTCCCGCCTACCGAGAACCTGATGGAGCTTCTGATGATGGTCGACGCCGCCAAGCGCGCCTCGGCACGCCGTATCATCGCCGTCATCCCTTACTTCGGATTTGCCCGTCAGGACCGTAAAGACCGTCCGCGTATCAGCATCGCGGCCAAGCTCGTGGCCAACCTCCTGCAGGTGGCAGGCGTCACCCGTGTCATCACCATGGACATCCACGCCGACCAGATACAGGGTTTCTTCGACATCCCGGTGGATAACCTCTATGCCTCGAAGATCTTCATCCCTTATATCAAGAGCTTGAACCTGAAAGATCCTATCATGGCTTCGCCCGACGCCGGCGGTACACGTCGCGCCTCGTCGTACGCCAAGATGCTCGACACAGTGTTCTGCATCTGCCATAAGCAGCGCTCGAAACCAAACGAGATCGAAAAGATGATCCTCATCGGCGACGTGCAAGACCGCGACGTCATCCTTTTGGACGACATCATCGACACGGCAGGCACCATCACACGTGCTGGCCAGCTGCTCAAAGACAACGGCGCACGCAGCGTCCGCGCCTTCGCCACACACCCGATTTTCTCGGGCGCGGCAATGGAACGTATAGATAATTCAGTATTCGACGAAGTGGTCGTAACAGATACCATCCCGCTGAAGAACCCAAGCAAGAAGATTCACGTGCTCTCGACAGCCGAACTCTTTGCCGAGGTCATCAAGAAGGTGGAGAATTACGAATCTTTGTCCGAATTCTTTAACAAAAAATAATTAACAAATTTTTTAAAATTAACACAAATGAATTCAGTATCATTGAGCGGTTCTCTTCGCGAGAACGTAGGGAAAAAAGATGCTAAAGCATTGCGCGCAAAAGGCTTGGTGCCATGCGTCATTTACGGTAACAACATCGAACAGGTGAAGTTTGCAACAGATGCAAGAAGCTTCAAGAAGATCCTCTTCACACCTGAGACCTTGATCATCGACTTCGAAATCAACGGTAAAGTTTACCACACAATCCTTCAAGACATTCAGTATCATCCGGTTACCGACGAGGTTCTTCACGCCGACTTCCTCGATGTGAATGAAGACAACCCGATCACTGTCATGCTTCCTATCCGCACTCAGGGCACATGCCCGGGCGTTATGCGTGGCGGCCGTATGAACATGAACCTCAAGAAGTTGAAAGTCCGTGGCTATGTCAACGACCTTCCTGATAACATCGTTGTCGACGTTACATCACTTCAGATGAACCAGTCTATTAAGGTGAAAGACCTTAACCTCCAGAAGATGACTGTCCTCGTTGCCGAGAACACCATCGTCGTCGACGTCAAGGCTCCTCGTAACGCAGCAGCTGAAGAAGAGGCTACAGAAGAGGCAGCAGCAGCTCCGGCAGCTGAAGGCGCAGCAGCACCAGCAGCAGAAGCAAAATAATGTAAATTTTAAGAAATTTATATGGAAAAAGCCTTCAATTGAAGGCTTTTTTTTATTTTTGCAGCATGAAATACTTGATTGCATGTCTGGGAAACATCGGAGCCGAGTACGCCAACACGCGGCATAACATCGGCTTTATGGTCGCCGACCATCTGGCGAAAGACCTCGAGGGCACCTTCACCACCAAGCGCTTGGCTATGGTGTCGGAGATGAAATACCGGGGCCGTCAGATGATTGTGATCAAGCCCACGACGTATATGAACCTCTCGGGCAAGGCCGTGAAATACTGGGCCACGCAGGAGAAGATCCCGATGGAAAACATCCTCGTGGTGTGCGACGACCTCGCATTGCCTGTAGGGACGCTCAGAATGCGTAAAAAAGGCTCCGACGGCGGTCATAACGGTCTCAAGGACATCATCGAGTCGCTCGGCAGCAGCGATTTCTGCAGACTGAGGTTCGGCATCGGCAACGACTTCGCCAAGGGACAGCAGATCGACTACGTCATCGGGGAATGGAAACAGCAGGACATCGACGAGATTCAACCTCGCCTCGACGCCGCCGTGGAGTTCGTGAAGAGCTTCGTGGCGATAGGACCAGATCTCACCATGAATCAGTATAACAATAAATGAAACGTCTCTTTCTAGCTATACCGATACAGACTGAAGGCAATGGATTTGCGCCGCTGGTCGACGACCTGCGGCGGCGTCTGTCGCACGAGAAGATGATCAACTGGGTGAAGCCCACCAACATACACTTGACGCTCAAGTTTATTGGTGAGACGCCGCCGCAGGATGAGACGAAGATCATCGACGCCGTCTCGAAAGTGCTTGAAAATCAAAAGAGTTTCACGATGGATTTCAATAGAACCGGCATCTTCGGAGCACGTTACGCCCCGCGAGTGCTCTGGCTCGGCATGCAGCAGACTCCCGACGAGCTCCTCAAGCTCGAAGAGGCGGTGCTGACGGCCTTCGACGGCATCGGATACCTCCGCGACCGCCAGAATTTCGTGCCACATCTCACCCTCGGCCGCATCAAAGACCTCTGTGAGAAGCAGTATTTCCAGAAGGTCGTCCAAGCCATCGAACAGAAATCATACATCCGCCAGGAAGTGAAGGAAATCATCCTCTTCCAGAGCATCCTAAGGCCTGAAGGGGCAGTGTACAAGGTGGTAAAGAAATGGACGCTTAAATAATTTGATGCTCGCTGTGCTCGCAATGTGCTTCACTTCGTGAAATGTGCCCTCACTACGTTCGGGGATGTGGTGCGCTTC
>JAFZXR010000064.1 GCA_017616675.1 Bacteroidales bacterium | reverse complement strand
CATGAACGGATGCAGGAGCTTCATCAAGTTTTCGAAGAAAGTGACTGTAGCTCTGTAAGTTACGCCATCGACAGCCTGTCCCTGCGGGGCTTTCACCATCTCGAGATACCATGAGCAGAAATCGTCCCAAGTGAGCTTGTAAACGCCCATCAAGGCATCGGAGAGACGGTATTTCTCGAAGTTGTCCATCATCTCGGCGAGAACCTGATTGTAACGGGCATCGAACCATTTCACAGCCATCTTGGCGGTGTCGGGCTGAGCAGCTTTTTCATCGACATTCCAGCCGCGGACCAAGCGGAGAGCGTTCCAAATCTTGTTGCAGAAGTTACGTCCCTGCTCGCAGAGTGCCACGTCGAACAAAATATCGTTACCGGCTGGAGCTGAGAGCAACATTCCCATACGAACGCCGTCGGCGCCGTAGTTCTCTATGAGCTCAATCGGATCAGGCGAATTTCCTAATGATTTCGACATCTTACGACCGAGTTTGTCGCGCACGATACCGGTGAAATAGACGTTGTTGAACGGCACTTTTCCTTCGTACTCCTCGCCTGCCATAATCATTCGGGCAACCCAGAAGAAGATGATATCTGGAGCAGTGATGAGGTCGTTGGTCGGATAGTAATATTTGAACTCTTTATTGTTCGGATCTAAGATTCCATTGAACAATGAGAGAGGCCACAGCCATGAGCTGAACCATGTGTCAAGACAGTCGCTGTCACGGCGTAAGTCATTCAGTGTCAGGTTGTTATTGCCGGTCTTCTCTTTTGCGAGTTTAAGTGCTTCTTCGTCGGATTCGGCCACCACATAGCCGCCTTCTGGCAGATAATAGGCTGGAATCTGATGTCCCCACCACAGCTGACGGCTGATGCACCAGTCTTTGATGTTCTCCAACCAGTGGCGATAAAGGTTGACGTATTTCGCAGGATAGAACTGGATTTCGCCAGTCTCGACAGGCTTCAGCGCAATCTGAGCGAGGTGTTCCATCTTGAGGAACCACTGCATCGAGAGCTTCGGCTCGATCGGGACGTTGGTGCGCTCCGAATATCCCACCTTATTATTATAGTCTTCAATTTTCTCGAGCAAATCGGCTTCCTTGAGGTCGATGACAATCTGTTTGCGCACTGCCTCACGGTCCATTCCGACGTACATTCCTGCTGCCTCGCTGATGGTAGCATCATCGTTGAAGATATTGATACTCTGGAGGTTATGTTTTTCGCCGAGCATATAGTCGTTGACATCGTGAGCAGGAGTCACCTTCAGGCAGCCTGTACCGAACTCGATGTCGACGTATTCGTCTTCAATGACCGGAATCACGCGGTTCACCAAAGGAACGATGACTTTTTTACCTTTCAGATGCTGGTTCTTCGGGTCGTTAGGATTGATACACATCGCGGTATCGCCCATGATGGTCTCAGGACGTGTTGTTGCCACCACTGCGTAGCCCTTCTCCCCTTCAATTTTATATCTGAGGTAATAAAGTTTGCTATGTTCTTCTTTATAAATAACTTCCTCGTCACTCAAAGCTGTGAGAGCTTTCGGGTCCCAGTTGACCATACGCACGCCGCGATAGATGAGGCCTTTTTTATAAAGGTCGCAGAACACGTGGATGACGCTCTTCGAGCGGGTCTCGTCCATGGTAAACGAGGTGCGTTCCCAGTCGCATGAGCAGCCGAGTTTGCGGAGCTGTTTCAAGATTATTCCGCCGTGCTCGTGAGTCCAATCCCAAGCGTGTTCAAGAAATTTCTCGCGTCCGATGTCGGTCTTCTTGATGCCTTGCTGAGCCAGTTTGTTAACCACTTTAGCTTCGGTGGCGATAGAGGCATGGTCGGTACCCGGCACCCAGCAGGCGTTTTTGCCCATCATTCTGGCGCGGCGAACAAGCACATCCTGAATCGTGTTGTTCAACATGTGACCCATGTGAAGCACGCCTGTGACATTCGGAGGCGGAATCACGATTGTGTAAGGTTCACGTTCATCAGGAGTTGAATGAAAATAGTTCTTTTTCATCCAATGCTCATACCATTTCTCTTCGGTCGATTGCGGACTATATTTGCTCGAAAGCTCCATATTCAAAAATTTAAAAATTCAAAGATTTAAAAATTTAAAATTCGTTTAAAAATGCAAAATTACGATTTTTTCTTGTTAGAATTAAAACTTTTTTATAATTTTGTACGATTTTTAAAGTGAAAACGAGAAATTTTTCTATGTATAATTAAAAATTAAGTTTTATGTCATTATTATCAATTGCAAATTTATGGCAGACCAACCGTACATTGGTGATTTTGATCGGCATTTTGATTGTCGTCATCCCATTTTTGGTCTACTATCTCCGTCAAGCCAAGAAATATCACCCGAAAGGCTTGATTGCAGCGGCTTTGAGTAACATGGGCGAGCGTTTCGGATATTACATCATGAACGCCATCCTGCTGTTATTCCTCGTGTCGAAATTCGGTTTGCCGGACAGAACCGGAAGTATCATCTACTCGGTGTTTTACTTCGGAATCTATGTGTTGAGCCTTGTCGGCGGTATCATTGCCGACCGCACTCAGAACTATCCGCGCACCATCCAGTGGGGTTTGATCATCATGGCGGCAGGTTATGTCGGACTGGCTCTTCCGTTGTTCAGCAAGGACGCCAACGGCATCATCCTCGACAACGGCGGCGCATGGTGGGGCATCTTGATTTTCACATGCTTCGCATTGCTCTGCATCTCGTTTGGTAACGGCTTGTTTAAAGGCAACCTGCAGGCTCTCGTCGGCAAGCTTTACGATAAGTACGAAGCCGAGGCAGCCGAGAAAGGCCCTGAGGCTTTGGCTGAAGCAAAAGACCGTCGCGACAGCGGTTTCCAGATTTTCTACGTGTTCATCAACATCGGCGGTGTCATCGCTCCATTCGTGGCTCCTATGCTTCGCGACTGGTGGCTGAAGGCTCATAACTTCGTTTACAACGCCGACATGCCGGCACTCTGCCATAAATTCCTTGCCAACGGCGAACAGACACAGAAGTTCACCGAAAACATGGCAAAATCATTAGTTGATGGTGCTGCAGCTCCTACCGACCTCGTGTCGTTTAGCTCACAGTATATCGATGTGTTCAACACAGGCGTGCACTACGCATTCATCGCATCGGTCATCGCAATGATGATCTCGTTGGTGGTGTTCCTCTGCACAAAGAAGATTTTCCCGCAGCCAGCAAAGAAAGAGAAAGCCGAAGTTGTTGAATATACTCAGGAAGAGAAACAGGCAATGGCAAAAGAAATCAAACAGCGTCTCTACGCTTTGTTTGCAGTCCTCGGCATCGCCATCTTCTTCTGGCTCTCGTTCCACCAGAACAGCCAGTCGCTGACGTTGCTTGCCCGTGACTTCATCGTCACCGACTTCTTTGCACCGGAGATTTGGCAATCGCTTAACCCATTGTTTGTCATTATCTTAACACCTTTGGTGATGTTAGGTTTCGCCGCTTTGGTAAGAAAAGGAAAAGGCGTTTCGACACCTCGCAAGATTGCCTACGGTATGGGCATCGCGGGTCTCGCCTACCTCTTCCTGCTGATAATGTCAATCTCATGCCATTATCCTTCAGGCGAAGTGTTCCGTGAAATGAACTCAACAGAAATGGCAGCTGCAGGTCTCTCGAAGTTAGGACCGTGGGTGCTTATCGTGACTTACTTCTTCCTGACCGTCGCTGAGTTGTTTATCTCACCTCTCGGACTTTCGTTCGTGTCGAAGGTGGCTCCGCGTCATATGTTAGGTCTCTGCCAGGGCTTGTGGCTCGGCGCAACAGCTATCGGCAACCTGTTCATCTTCGTCGGACCTCTCATGTACAACGCATGGAGCATCTGGGTATGCTGGGGAGTGTTCCTCGCCATCTGCCTCGTCTCGATGACAGTAATGCTGTGCATGGTGAAATGGCTTGAAAGGGTTACTGCGTAACCTTAGTTTAGAGTTTAGAGTTTAAAGTTTAAAGAAGGGACGTGGCGTGCCGCGTCCCTAAATTTTCAGATTATGAAGAATCTAACAAAAGAAGAGTTTGAAATATATTGTCTGCTGATTGCGGCGGATGCCGATTTCGACATCACAAAGCAGGAGCTGATAGCCATTGGAGCGCATACCGATCCGCAGACGTTTGTGAGGATTTACAACGGTTTTGAGGCCGACGGCGACAAGGAGAGATCAGACACCATCCGCGAGCATAAGACATTGTATATCAAGGATGAACTCGATCGACAGAATCTGTTTGACAAGATGAAGACAGTGTTCTTCGCCGACGGAAAATATACCGCAGCAGAACAGAGCGTCTTTACAATATTGAGGAAAATTATTTAAATATGCCGCTATGCGGAATGTGTTGCTGCGCAAAATGTGCCGCTACACGGAATGTGTGGTCTTCACCTGAGGGTTGAAGACCACATTTTTCACATTCAGCCGAAGGCTGCACATTCGCCGAAGGCGCACATTGATTAATATTTCTTTCTAAATTTCGGACAATAAACCAAAAACACCGCGGGTTTCTTGTTCCAATCGTATTTTATTGATTTCCAATCAGATATAGGTTTACTTACAATCTTCTCATCCTCCATGGTGATGTTCGACGCCACGCAGAGCATGGTTGTCGGGTGACAATTCTTCACCAGGTCTTCTATCATCGCGTTGTTGCGGAAAGGCGTCTCGATGAAAAGCTCCGTCTCATCGTTTGCAAGCGATTGACGCTCAAGCGCTTTGATTTTGAGGGCGCGCTCAGGTCCTTTGATCGGCAGATAGCCGTGGAAACTGAACGACTGTCCGTTGAAGCCTGATGCCATCAATGCGAGAATCATGGCGTTGGGGCCAGTGAGCGGAACTACGCGTATGCCTGCTTGGTGAGCCATCTCGACTATGAGCGCGCCCGGATCGGCGACGCATGGTGTACCGGCCTCCGACATCAAGCCGATGTCCTGTCCGTTGAGGGCCGGACCGAGATATGTCATCAGATCGGGGTTCTCGGGGTTGTGCTTGTCGAGCTCAACGAACTCGAGCTCGTCGATAGGACAAGGCATATGCATCTTGCTGAGCATGCGACGAGCAGTGCGGACATTTTCGACCACGAAGAAACGCAGCGTTCGCACCACCTCGAGCGTGCCGGCGGGTATGACCTGTTCGGCTGAGGTTGCCCCAAGCAGCGCAGGAAGGAGATACAGTTTCCCAAGTTGTTGATTCATAACGGATTATAGAAGTGTCTGCTCAATCTTGTCAGCGATAGCACGAAACTGCTTGTCGGTATCGAGAAGGTTGGCGACGGTCTTGAGTGCGTGGATGACGGTGGCATGGTCCTTGCCTCCGCACTGCTCGCCGATTACGGTGAGCGGCGCCTTGGTGTATTTCTTCGAGAAATACATCGAGAGCTGGCGGGCTTGCACGATGTTGCGCTTACGCGACTTAGTGAAGAAATCGGCCTGTGAGGTGCCCATCTCTTCGCACACCGAATTTATAATATAGGTGATGGTGATTTCGCGGTTCGAGTTGTTGACGAAACGCTCCACCATCTGTTTGGCCAGACTGATGGTTATCGACTTACGGTTCAACGACGACTGTGCAATGAGGGAGATGAGGAATCCTTCCATCTCGCGCACGTTAGTCTTGATATGCTCAGCGATGTAGTTCACCACGTCGTCGGGCAGCTCCACGCCTTCGTTATAGGCCTTGCGTTTCAGGATGTTACGGCGCGTCTCGACGTCAGGCATCGACATCTCGGCCGACAGTCCCCATTTGAAACGCGAGATGAGTCGCTGCTCCATGTCTTTGATCTCCGCAGGCGGCTTGTCGCAAGTGAAGATAAGCTGCTTGTTGGTCTGCTGAAGATGGTTGAAGATATGGAAAAGCGTGTCCTGAGTCTTCGGCTTGCCCGAAAGATACTGGATATCGTCGATGATGAGCACGTCGATCATCTGATAGAAATGCACAAAATCGTCGCGACTGCTCTTGGAGCTGTTGTTGCGACAAGCCGCCTGGAACTGCATCAGGAACTGCTCGGCGTTGACGTACAAAACCGTCAATTCCGGATGATGTTTCTTCGTCTCGAGGCCGATAGCCTGGCAGATATGGGTCTTTCCCATGCCTGTCGGACTGAACACAAACATCGGGTTGAATGCAGTGCGGCCGGGGTTTTTCGCGATGGTGAGACCCGCTTCGTAGGCGAGACGGTTGCAGTCGCCCACCACGAAGTTATCCATGCAGTAGTTTTCGTTTAGATTCGACTCGATATTCACCTTTTTGATGCCCGGCAGTGCAAACGGATTCAGCACTTTCTGCTCGGTATTCTCGAAGTCGATCTGGATCTGCTTCGGCGGATTCTTGGTGTTTGTGCGGTCGACCGACGGCTGTTTCACCACCACAGGCTTGTTCTCGTTGTTGTCCATCATGATGGAATACTCGAGTTTCCCTTCCGGACCGAGCACCTTACGGATGGTGGCTTTTATGACTTTTATATAATGCGTTTCAAGAAATTCGTAGAAAAAATCGGACGGCACCTGGATGGTCAGCAGACCGTTCTGGTAGTCGACAGGCTTTATCGGCTCGAACCAAGTCGAGAAAGCTTGCGCCGGAACGTTCTCGCGAATCATCGTGAGGCAGTCTTCCCAAATTTCGAACAAATTTCTATTCATCAAAAATTTAACTATATAAAAATCAATCGCTTATGTTGCTCGTTTTTCTATCAAAACGATGATACAAATATCAACATAAAAAAGTTAATAAAAATATTTTTTTTGTATTGATTATTAATTTTTTTATGCATAAATTACGAGCAAAACGCAAAAATAAGGCTTAAAATAGCTCTAATCCTTTGGTTTTAAACGGTTTTCAGGTATTTCACCTCGACTCCGAAAATTCGCTTCAATTTTTCGACAATTCTGTCGGAATCGCTTTGTCTGATTGAGATTTCGAGATAGCAACGAAGTTCGAATTTCGGGTTCTGTTGTTCAAGATTTTCGTCTTTAAGGATTCGCATCACTTCGTTGAGGAGCGGGTAGTCGAATTCGAGACTGTAGACCTCGTCGATGGTTTTTTCAACAATGGTGCAGTTGTCGAGGGCCTCTCGCGCCGACGTCTTGTAGGCGTTGATCAGGCCAGGCACGCCGAGGAGCTGTCCGCCGAAATAACGCGTCACCACCACGCAGACGTTTGTGACATCTTTCGATAGAATCTGATTGAGAATCGGTTTTCCAGCAGTGCCCGAGGGTTCGCCGTCGTCGCTCGAGCGGTAGCAAGCCTTGTCGGGACCGATCATGAAGGCGTAGCAGTGATGTTTCGCGTCGAAATATTTCTTGCGAATCTCGGCAACATGCTCTTTCACCTCGGCTTCGGAGTGAACCGGGAATGCCTCCGCGATAAACTTGGAACCCTTTTCTTTGTAGAGCCCCTCGCCTTTCGTGGTTACGATTTTATATGAATCCTCGAATAACAATGTTAAAATTTTTGCAAAAATACAAAAATTTTAAATGTGATGCTCGCTCCGCTCACAATGTGATGCACTATCGTGCATTTTGGTCGCTTTGCTCCAATGTACGGCCTTCGGCTAATGCGTAAAACGCTTACATTCCGCGAAGCGGCACATTTCGACCGAAGGGAGAATCACATTTCGCGACAGCGAATCACATTTTTTCATATTTTTGTGGCATGAAAATGTCATCAAATTTAGTTCGCGACTGTCGCAGGCATTATGCGAGTGAGTTGGAGAAGATTTACGACTCCGACGAAGCTAATGCGTTGATAATGATTCTGTTGGAGCATTATTTTGGCATCGACAGAGTGAAGATGGCATTGGAGCCAGAGTTGCGGCTTAGCGAGTCGGAGCTGTTGACGCTGCATTTTGCGGTGAAGGAACTGCTGAAAAACAAGCCGATTCAATATGTCATTGGCGAGACAGAATTCTGCGGAATGCGGTTTTTTGTCGAGGAAGGAGTGCTGATTCCGAGGCCGGAGACGGAAGAATTAGTTAATAAGTTAGCAGTTAGCAGTTGTCAGTTAGCAGTTAATCCTTCCCCGTCATTTCGAATTATTGACATCGGAACTGGCAGTGGGTGTATTGCCATCAGTTTGGCTAAATTATTGAAAGACAGCGTTGTAACGGCCGTTGACGTTTCTGAAAAGGCATTAGAAATTGCAAAAAAGAATGCTGATTTAAATGGCGTTGATGTGCGGTTTATTTTGGATGACATTTTAAATCCTCAAAATCCCGAGTTAATTGATAATCAATATGATATCATTGTCAGCAATCCGCCATATGTTTGCGAAAGCGAGAAATCGGAGATGCGAGCTAACGTTTTGGATTACGAGCCATCTTCTGCCCTATTCGTCAGCGATAATGACCCTTTGATTTTTTACAGAAAAATTCTCGAATTCGCACAAAAAACCTTAAAACCCAATGGTCAGATTTGGTTTGAAATCAATGAAAAATTCGGCGACGAAATGCAAAATCTATGCCACGAAAAAGGTTTCAAAAACGTTGAAATCATCAAAGATTTCAGAGGAAAAGACAGGATTTTAAGGGCGGATTTATAATACCGCGGCAATTTTCCGGATATTCAGAATGTGTTGTCTTACCTTATTGTCGTTTTTTGCGACCTGAAGGTTGTAATCGGCCTGCATTTGGATCCACAACTGTGCATCAATGCCTAATGCCGCCTCAAGATAAAGGGCGTAATCTGTTGAAATAGGTCTTTTGCCGTTAAGAATCTCATTCAAAACGGTATATGATACGCTAATCTGTTGTGCCAGCTGTTTCTGTGAAATGCCACGGTATTCAATCTCTTCTTTCAAAAGAGTGCCCGGATGCACTGGTTCAGAAGGCATCAGATTATTCGCTATCATTTGAGGTTCAATGCTTTCAATGTTTATCATCGCTCTTTATTTATAATGGTTCGACAAATCCAAAATGTTACAAATCGTTACAATTTGATTTTCCATAAGTTGCTCAACCGTGAATTCAATTCGATATTTGTCATTGACTCTTATCGAAGATATGCCTTTTTTATCACCGCTCAAAACTTCATAATTTAAAGCTTTGATTTGATATAACGTTTCAATTCTTGGTGCAGCTGTCAAAGTTTTAATTCTCTCCTGATATTTCTTGACAATATTCGGTTGAAAACGGTGTTTCTTGTCCTCCGTTTTGCCCTCTTCATACAAATCCTTCAAATATGCCTTATCAAAAGTAACTTTCACGCTGCAAAGATAATAAAAATTTTTTACAAAATTCGACTTTTTGCGAATTTTTGCAAAAAAATGTAAAAAACTGTGTCATTAGTTAGTATGACACAGTTGAAAACAATGCTAATACTTTCTGGTACTAATTAATGTCCTTCTTTTTTAATTTTTATACCATCATTGATTGCTTCTTCTGGTGAAAGGTCTTTTTGTAGTAACCAACGATAAACCAAATTGCCACCTGTTCCAACCACATAAGCTTGGACAAATCTCCATCCTAATTCTCCCATATAATTCATGGCATCAACCATAGAATTAAACTCTATTGTTTGACCATTATCATCTACCATTGTGTTATTTCCCCATCTTCTCAATTGACCATAATCAACCTCCACCTTCACTTTACCATTTAATTTTTGAGTACCAACAAGTTCACAATAAACAGTATGTGTTTCATTCTTTGGTTCAACACTTTGAGCATTTAAACATGAACAAGACAGAACCACAGCAAACACAAATGCTAATAATAGTTTTTTCATTTTTCATTCCCTATTTCGTGTCGGGCGCAACTTTTAGTTATATTAGTTTCAAAATAAAAAAATCGTGGGACAATCCTTGAATCTCTTAGGTGTTCCACGACCCGTGCAATCACAAGTAAAGCCCACGAAATCTTCGCGAGCGTTTACAGCTATACTCGATTGCACTTGATTGTGGAACTTCAAGAAATTAAGTAAGCGAAAACGCTAATATTATGTCTTAGTTTTTAACTTTTTTCTGTTTCTTATTTTTAAATTTATGTTTTTCACTTGCAAATATAAACAATTTTTATCATTTGTCAAGATGTTTGAGACAAAAAAAATAAAAAAGGACACCGTTCGGTGTCCTTAAAACATTCTGTCTTCTTCCTTCTGACTTCTGTCTTCTCAAAGAAATTACACCATCAATGCACCGACGAGTCCCAAAATTGCATAGAATTCAGGGAGAGCGGCGTAGATAAGGGTGTTGGTGAACACATCGTGTCCCTGGCTGACGCCCACGATACCGTTGGCGCAAACCTGACCCTGACGGATGGCCGAGATCATGCAGACCAAGCCCACGCACAGGCCGACGCCGAAGATAACGAGTCCCATCTCAGGATTTTCGCGCATCTTGCTGAGAAGCATGAAGAACGCCACAAATCCGTAGATACCCTGTGTTGCCGGCAATGCCGAGAGAACCAGGAAGTTACCTGATGCCTCAGGACGTTTCTTGAGACCACCTTCAGCAGCGTTGCCCGCATTCGAGGTGCCTATTGAACTTCCGATACCTGCCAAGGCCAAAACCAGACCTAAACCGAGATAACCTAAAATTGTTGATAACATAATTCTATAGTTTTAAATTTAACATTAATTTTTCAATGGATTATATTTCCTACCTGTTCCTTCATAACCTGAATTCTTGAAAAACTCAAGGAAATTGAGTCGCAACGGATGCACGAAGGCACCCAAGATGCACATCGCGACGTTCAGCACATGGCCGACCACCACGATGAGTATGAACCAGACCCAGCCCGCTCCGCCATCGCCAAGTGCCTGAAAGCCAATGGCATTGAATGCCTCACCGAGCTTGGCACCTGCCAAACCCAAGGCGTACAAACGGAGGTAGCTCAACACGTCGCCGAGCAATCCGGTGGCTGTGTTGTAAGTCTCCCACAAGCCAGCACCGACGTTCTTCAACGGATTACGGTGCAAATCGTTGAGGAAGAAGATGCCCAGCGCCGACAAGATGCCGATGCCTATAATTATCCATTTCGTTATTGCTGAATCGATTACACCGATAAGCGCCAGACCGCCAACGATGACGCCACCCACGATGAGCAAGGTCCAACCCCAAGTCCCGAGGGAGTTGAAAAAGCCTTTCACCTTCGTGGCCTGATACGTCTTGACAATCATCGCCAAGCAGATATGGATGATACCGACGATG
>JAFZXR010000063.1 GCA_017616675.1 Bacteroidales bacterium | reverse complement strand
CAGAGCATCCTAAGGCCTGAAGGGGCAGTGTACAAGGTGGTAAAGAAATGGACGCTTAAATAATTTGATGCTCGCTGTGCTCGCAATGTGCTTCACTTCGTGAAATGTGCCCTCACTACGTTCGGGGATGTGGTGCGCTTCGCGCACATTTGCCAGGGGCAATCACATTACGAGCGAAGCGAGTATCACATTGCGACTGTAAGGAGCCCACATTAAAAAATTTTTGCGTTTGCAAAAATTTTTTACTACCTTTGCAAAAATTTGTGCGATGTCGAGAAAGTTCAATATTCCGGTGAGCGTCAAGATAACGTTGAAGTTTTATCTTGTCATCGTCGCGATTTCGCTTCTCTATCGCCTCGGCCTGATGTTTTGTCACCTCGACGAGATAGCCGGAGTGCCTTTTTTCACAATAGTTAAAGGATTTTTTGTCGGACTGCATTTCGACACTGTGACAGCGAGCTACGTTTTGGCTCTGCCATTCATAATTTTTACCATTTTCGATTTTATCGGCAAGAAAAATGTCGTTTTTGAGAAGATTGTGACCGTCGTGATGACGGTTTTGCTGTCAATACTGACTTTCGCCTGCGTCTCGGATATCCCTTATTACAACCAGTTTGCCGACCATATCAACCTCACGGCTATGGACTGGTTCAAAGGCGACAACGGCATCAAAGACGTCACAAACATGATCCTCGGCGACCCGAGCTTGTGGCTTTTCTTCATCCCGCTTGTACTGGTCATCATAGGCATTTATTATGTCAGTAAAAAGATTGTAAGAAATACAACTCTTTGGCAATCAAAGCATTACATCGAAAAAGCCATAGCAACCTTAGTGATGCTGGTGCTTATTTTCTTCGGAATGCGCGGCTACGTCACCCGCGAGCGACCGATAAGCGTCTACGACTCGTTCTACTGCGAGAATTCGTTCCTCAACCAGATGGGACATAACCCAACTTACACA
Organism: Bacteroidales bacterium; assembly: GCA_017616675.1. The sequence continues at coordinate 19,339 of JAFZXR010000063.1, read as the reverse complement.
TTCATAACGAGTTATCTCACCGACGTCACCCTCATGGACGACGAGCTGGCGATAGCAAATATGCGCAAATATCTTGATATTCAAGAAGATAGCGAGTTTCAAAACCCGCTTTCGCGGAAATTTGTCGCCGACACCGTCCCAAACAACTACAACGTCGTCCTCATCCTGATGGAGAGCATGAGCGCCGACCTGCTGACGCGAAGTGGTCATTTTCAAGGACTTACACCATTTTTAGACAGTCTTGTCAACCAAAGTTTATACTTTGATAACTGCTTCTCGGCCGGCAAGCACACCATCAGCGGCATCTTCTCGTCGCTATGCGGCTATGCCAACACCTTCAACGACGACCCGACGTATCAGTTTAACCCCGTGAAGTCGGAGCCGGTGCTGACGTACAACAGTCTGCCTAAGACATTGAAAGACACCGGCTATCACACCATGTTTTTCCTCTCGCACGAGGCCACATGGGAGAAACTCGACGTGTTTCTGAATAAAAACCACATCGACCGCATCTACTCCTACCCCGACTACGACCCGAAAGCCGAGAAATCGAACTGGGGCGTGTGCGACGACTATCTGCTGCAATACGCTGCGAACACCTTCGACAGCTGCGAGAAGCCGTTTTTCGGTGCCATCATGACGGTGAGCAACCATCAGCCGTATATCATCCCGAAATCGTTCCAGAGTCATTTTAAAAACGACAAGGACGCGGTGGTTGAGTACGCCGACTGGTCGCTGCGGCATTTCTTAGAAACGGCAGCAAAGACTGAATGGTTCGACAATACCATCTTCGTGCTGGTGGGCGACCACGGCAAGGATTACGTGAAATCGTACATTCCGCCGGTGAGCTATTTCCACATCCCGCTGGTGTTTTACGCGCCTTCGAAACTGCAAGCCGAGATCAACAACGGCTTCGTCTCGCAGGTCGACATCTACCCCACCCTGATGGCTATGCTCGACATCTCATTTGTGAATAACACGATGGGTATCAATCTGTTAGAAGAAAAACGTCCGATGGTATTCTCGAGCGGCGACACCGAATATTGCGTGTTTGACAACGACTGGTATTTCATCGGAAGTAAGAATAAACCTCCGCAACTCTATCATTATCAAGACTTTGACGGAAAGAATTATGCCGAAGAGAAGCCAGAGATTGTCGAAAAGATGAAGAATTACGGCGAATCGAATTTCCAATCGTTCAATTATATCTATAAAAAACGACTGCAAAACGTTGAATAGCATGAAGATTTCGGTGGTGATAATAACGAAAAACGAGGAGCGCAACATCTTGAGATGCCTCCATTCGGTGCAGGATGTGGCCGACGAGATCGTGGTTGTCGACTCTGGCTCAACCGACGACACCGCCGCCATCTGCGAGCAGTTCGGCGTGAAGTTTGTGCATCACGACTGGCTCGGCTATTCCGAACAGAAGAACTTTGCCAACAATCTTGCCGCCAACGACTGGATTTTAAGCATCGACGCCGATGAAGAGCTGTCCGACGAGTTGAAAATTTCTATCTTCAATTATAAGAATTATGAGCATATCCCGCACGATAAGGTGTTCAGTATGAACCGCTTAACGAATTATTGCGGTCACTGGATCCGTCATTGCGGCTGGTATCCCGACCGGAAGATTCGTCTGTGGAACCGCACAGTCGGACAATGGAAGGGCGAGATACACGAGACGATAGAATTTTCGACCAAGGTAAGAGAAAAAGTGCTCAAAGGCGACCTGCTGCACTACTCGTTCGAGTCACCGTATGACTATGAGAATCAGCAGTTTAAGTTCGCCAAGATGCGCGGACAGCATTATTTTATGAAAGGCAAGAAACACGCCTCGTTTTACATGGTGGTGTCGCCTGTCTTCAGCTTCATACAGCATTATATTTTCCAGCTCGGCTTCCTCGACGGCGCCGACGGATGGCATATCTGCCGCATCACCGCCAAAGCCACAAGGTTGAAATATAAAACACTTAAAGAATTGACAGACAAGAAGTTATGATTAGCTTTGAGAAATATAAACGTGCCAAAAAGAAGGATTACTGCTTCACGATCATCATCCCGACGTGGAACAACCTGAAGTATCTGGAGCTTTGCGTGAACAGCATCCGCAAGAATTCGGCTTACGAGCATCAGATTATCGTGGCTATCAACGAAGGCGCCGATGGTACGCTTCAATGGATTGAAAATCAAACTCTTGACTACATCTATGCTAAGGAAAACATCGGCATCTGCTACGCTCTGAACGCCTGCCGAAGCCTCATCGACACCAAGTTTGTGTTCTATGCCAACGACGACATGTATTTCATGCCTAATTGGGATAAGCCGATTCTCGAGCGAATCAATCAACTAACTGACAATCAACGTGATACGCATAAATATTTCATGATTTCGAGCACCCTCGTCGAGCCGACGGGCAACAACCCATGCGTGGTGGTGCGCGACTTCGGTACCGATATCGAGTCATTCCGTGAGGAAGAACTGCTGAAAGAGCAGCAAAACCTGGTACGCAGCGACTGGCGAGGAAGCACCTGGCCGCCCAACGTGATGCCTCTCGACTGCTGGGACCTCGTCGGTGGCATGAGCGTGGAATTTCATCCCGGATGGTACTCCGACCCCGACATCTCTCGTAAGCTTTGGCATGCGGGAGTGCGCGATTTTATTGGCGTTGGCAACAGTCTGGTTTATCATTTCGGAAGCAAATCAACAAAGAGAATCCGTAAAAATAAAGGTAAGAAACTGTTCATCCTGAAATGGGGCATCAGCTCGGGCACTTTTACCGAAAAATATCTCAAAAGAGGCAGCACCGATTTCACGGCAGTGGATGAGGAAAAATTGCCTAATCAAAACAGTATCAAGCAGTTAATTAAGAGGATTTTTGCTTGTTTCGGGAATTGAGAATTGACAATTGATAATTGATAATTGGTTTAAGAGTTCAAAGAGTTCAAGAGATTCAAAAGGTTCAAAGGGTTCAAGAGGTTCAAAAGATTAAAGGATTAAAAGATTATATAACAATTAAAAAATTACAATCATGGTTAACATCGACAAAACTAATTTCTCTGGAAAGCGCGTCATTGTGCGCGTTGACTTCAATGTGCCGCTCGACGACAATTTCAACATCACCGACGACACCCGTATGCGCGCGGCCATGCCGACATTGCAGAAAGTGTTGAAAGACAATGGAAAACTCATCATCATGTCGCATCTCGGCCGTCCGAAAAAGAACCCTGATCCGAAATATTCGGTGAAGCCGTTGGTGAAACATCTCGAGGAGCTCATCGGCAAGAAGGTGATCTTCGTCGACGACTGCATGAAGGCCGCAGAGCCCATCAAAGCTATGAAAGACGGCGAGGTTATGCTTCTCGAAAACCTCCGTTTCTACGCGGAGGAAGAGGGCAAGCCACGTGGCGTTGAGAAAGGCGAGCCAGGCTACGACGAGGCAAAGAAAGAAGTGAAGGCGGCTCAGAAAGAGTTCACCAAAACCCTCGCTTCATATGCCGACTATTATATCAACGACGCTTTCGGCACAGCACACCGTGCTCACGCTTCGACAGCGCTCATCGCCGATTACTTCGACGCCGACCATAAGATGTACGGCTACCTCATGGGCAAGGAAGTGGCGGCAGTCGACAAGGTGATGAACGACATCAAACACCCGTTCACAGCTATCATGGGTGGCTCGAAAGTGTCAACAAAGATTGAGATTATCGAGAACTTGCTCACCAAGGTCGACAACCTCATCCTCTGTGGCGGCATGACATACACCTTCAAGAAAGCTCTCGGCGGCAAAGTCGGAAATTCGATCTGCGAAGACGACAAGCTCGACCTCGCCCTCGACATCCTGGCAAAAGCTAAGGAAAAAGGCGTCAACCTCGTGCTTTCAATCGATACTTTAGCTGGAAATAAATTTGCCAACGACGCTGATACTCAGGTTGTTGACCCGATGAACATCCCTGACGGCTGGGAAGGCATGGACATCGGTCCTAAGACCCGCGAGCTGTTCGCCAAGGTCATCAAGGGCTCGAAGACCATCCTTTGGAATGGTCCGAGCGGCGTGTTTGAGTTCGACACCTTCGCACAAGGCTCGAAGGCCATCGCTCTCGCCATCGCTGAGGCCACCAAAGACGGCGCCTTCTCGCTCATCGGCGGCGGCGACTCGGTGGCATGCATCAACAAGTTCGGATTGGCCGACCAGGTGTCGTACGTCTCAACAGGCGGTGGCGCCTTGCTCGAGGCCATCGAAGGCAAAGAACTCCCAGGTATCGCAGCGATTAAGAAATGAAACGATTTATTTTGACAATAGCGATAATCGCTGGGCTGTGCCCAGCGATTATCGCTCAATGGACTAGTCCGGGCAACGGCACCACCTACACCTTCGCCGACCTCGTCGCCGCCGCCGATGGCGTGGTCACTGTTGGTGAAAACGGCTATGTCGTCAACGCCGACCTCACGATTTCGGCTGGCGACGTGCTGCAGATCAACAATCAGACATCGAGAGTCGATTTCGCCTCAGTGCTCTTAACTATCAATGGCTCAATGGTTTGCACAAACACCACTACCAGGACCAAGTTTTACGGCTTGAATGAGACAAACCATTTCAGCATGCGTTTTGAGAATGCCACCAACTGTCTGGTGAAGAAGATGTATTTCTCCGACGGCGCAGGCATCAAAGTCATCGGGTCGGATGTGACCTTCGACGACGTGAAATTCGTTTATTTCACAAGGGATTATTGCAATGCCGTGATCGACATCTTCAACTGCGACCCGGTGATTAAAAACTGTTATTTCATGCTCAACTGCGGCTCGGCCATCAGCTCGCCGGCCAACGGCCAGGCCTCGCCGCAGATCCTGAATTGCGACTTCGACACCAACGTCACCGATAACATCAACGCTCCGCAAATCAACCTCGGTCCGGGTGGCGCCGACACCATCCGTATCGTGGGCAACGACGTCTACACCATCATGGCGACGTGGCACGTGGGAGCGCTCTCCATCGCCGACCTCATGGGTGTCGGCGCCACAAAGGTGCTCCTGAAAGACAACATCCTCAGAGAGAGTCGCTACGGCTACAACCAGCAGGGACAGACCATCTCGTCGGTCATCGTCGGCAACCAGATCACCGACAACGTCTACGAAGACAACCCGATGAACGGCGGCAGCGGCATCTCGATTTATGGCACTACGACCGACAACAAGGCGATTCTGCGCAACAACATCATCTCGGGCAACCTCTGGGGCATCACGGCGATATATCAGCACGACATCGACCTCGGAACCGCCGACGACTGGGGCTATAACACCATCAGAGACAACGGCAACGGAGGCGAGGTCTACGACCTTTACAACAACTCGGCCTGCGACATCACCGCCATCGGAAACGATTGGGGCACAATGAGTTACGATGAGATTGAGAGTCATATCGTACATCATCCCGACAACCCGAGCTTCGGCACCGTAACCTTTGTGCCATACGTGGGATATGTGGGAATCGAGGAGATTTTTGAAGATAAAACATTGAAAGACAATAGGATATATACCATCGAAGGTCGGTGCTTAGGAACAGAATTGCCCGATGATTTCAGAGGAGTTTATATTCAAAACAAAGAAAAATATTACAAATAGAACCGTCATTTCGACTGAAGCGAAGCGGAATGGAGAAATCCTCTTTAGAATAAGCTTTTTCGGATGGAGGATTTATTCGCTAAAGCGAATGCTTTCGCAGGCTCAGGTCTCGACTTCGCTCGAAATGACGAACAAGATATTTTCAAATATGAAAAAGATACTTTTTGTTTTAGCTATTGCGATTATTTTTACGTCTTGCGAAAGAAATAATAGTCCGAAGCAGCCCTCGGCGCCGAAAACGACCAAGAAAACCGTGGTTGTCCCGGCTTTCAACGGCGACTCGGCTTATTATTTTGTGAAAGCCCAGTGTGATTTCGGTCCTCGCGTTCCCGGTACGATGCCGCATCAGCAATGTGCCGAGTGGCTAGTAAACACTCTGAACGGCTACGCCGACACCGTCTTCGTACAGGAATTCAAATCACGCATCTACGATGGCAAAGTGATGAATGGCAAAAACATCATCGCGGCGTTCAACCCCGATGCAAAGAAGCGCATCATCGTCGCAGCGCATTGGGACTCAAGGCCTTACGCCGACAATGACCCCGACGAAGCCAACTGGCACAAGCCTATCGACGGAGCCAACGACGGCGCCTCGGGCTGCGGCATCATGATGGAGATGGCACGTGTGATGAAAAACCATCGCATCGACGAAAGTGTCGGTATCGACTTGATTTTCTTCGACTTGGAAGACTACGGCTCACCACGATGGCTCGACGACAGCGAACGCGACGACCTCTCGTGGGGACTCGGCTCACAATATTGGTCGACGAAACCGCATCTTAGCAACTATTCAGCTTATTACGGCATATTGCTCGACATGGTAGGAGCCTCAAATCCGCGTTTTCCGAAGGAGTATTACTCGCAAAACAACTCGGCCTGGGTGCTTAACAAAGTGTGGCGCACGGCCCGCGAGATGGGCTACGACGAATATTTCGTCAACGAACTCGGCGACCCGATCAACGACGACCACATCTACATGATTCATTACGCCGGAATACCTGCCATCGACATCATCGACCTCGTCGGCGACCCCGACCGCACCTCATGTTTCTTCCCTTACTGGCACACGTTGAATGACAACATCGACTGCATCGATGTCAAGACCCTACAAATGGTCGGAAACGTGATGCTCGAAGTGATATACAATGAATAAAATGTAGAGACGCCATAATATGACGTCTCTACTTGCATTTTCGGCTTTAAATTCAAAGTATGAAAAAAAGATAATTACTCTTTGTTGATTTTTACATCGCCGTAGGAAGTATTGATGTCGAGTCTTCCGCGCTCGCCATTGCCATACGAGCCATGTCCCTTGATGCTCTTCGTCTCGAAGAACCCGCGGAAGATGATGTCGCTGTACGACGATTTGAGGTTATAGTCGAACGAGGCGTCTTCCTTGATGTAAAGCGTCATGTCGGTATATTGTCCGTCGAGCTCTACGACTGGCTTCAGCGTGGTGATGGTAGCTTTCAGGTCGCAGTAACGCATGTCGGCAATTATTCTGTTGGTGACATTCGACACCTTCAGGTCGGAATAGGCCGCGTCGTCGAAGGTTATCTTTGCCGCCCTCTCGATTTTCACCGTCGAATATTTGTTTTCGATATTACCTTCGTTGAGTTCGGTGATGTAGATGTTGCTGTATCTCAGCTCCGCGTCGATTTTGTCGCAGTTTCTCACCTTAGCGTCGCCGTAGTCGAGTTCCAGCTCGATATTCTTTGCGTAGTTGATGTTGATGTCGCCATATTTGATGTCGATGCTGTTGTCGGCGAGCAGACTGTCGGCCTTAAGGTCGCCGTATTTGATGTCGACTTCCAAGTTTTTGGCCACTGTCTCCACCTTGATGTCGCCGTATTTTGTCTCGAGCTCCATGAACACGTCTCTCGGCACCTTCACGTAGTATTTTATGGTCATCGTGCCGTTGAAAGTCCTGTATTTGTAGTCGCCAAACACCGTCTCGGCGGTAACCTTATTGCCAAACTGGTCGAATCGCACGTCGATTGAGTTGAATTTCGCTTTGAGCTTGTCTTCATCGTTACTTTTCACGATGATTTTCACCTTGAAGTCGATCTTCTGCTGATCCCATGGCGTGATGATGAAATCGCTGTATTTTCCAACCATCTCGAGGATAGGGTTTTCGTCGACGTTGTAGGTCTGTTCGATAATCTTCTGGGCCTCATATCTGTATTTTCCTCCATCTCCCCTGTAGTTGTTGGCCTGGCCAATCATTGCCATCAGGCATAATGCTGTTAAAACTAAAATCCTTTTCATAATATCACTTGTTTAATTTGTCGGTTAATAATTCCAATGTTCTTAAATTGTTGTCGTAAATCTGTTCGGCTATCGCCATCTGTCTCTCTTCCGGAAGAGGTGCCATCTCGGCAAAGACATCGCCCATATTTGTCAGTCCGTCGATCACCGAGGTGATTTGCATGCGGGTCGAGTCGTCGACATTTTGCATCACGACCTCCAGATTCATGATGGCTTCGTCCATCTTTTCGTCGTAAAATTGACGCATCATAACTAATTTATTATCAGCAACTTGCGGCGATTTTGTTGATATTCTTCCATCTAATAAAATGCCTGTTATCACCATAAAAACTGTTATCGCTGCCGCTGCCACCGAGGTCCATGTCATGATGCGCATCTTTTGTATGCCCACATCGTCGCGATGGACGTAACGTCCTGCCTCTCGGCGGAGTCGTTCCTCGAAACGCGCCCTGCTTCCGGCCGGCATTTTCACATCATCGAATGATGCAGCGCTGTTTTTTATTTTTTGTTCGATATTCATAGTTTAATAATTTTCGTTTTATTTGCAGGAGTTTCCTCGCTTCGCTCGGAATGACAGTCCTTCGTTCTGATAGATACTCTGTCATTCCGAGTCCCTTTAGGGACGAGGAACCCCCTTATCATTAACTGTTACTATATTTCGTAACTTCTCCAGCCCTCTTGCATACTGCGACCTCACTGATGATTCCTTGATCCCCATTTGTTCCGCTATTTCCGAAAACTCCAGACCGTCGATCAACCTCAGCGTTATTGTCAGGCGGTAGCCGTCGGGCAGGTTGTTCAATGCCTCTTTTATCTTTTCTATCGGGAAATCTTCAAAATCGGTGTCGTCGTCATCAATGCGGTCGGCGGTGTTGTCGATTTCCTCGTAAAACGGCTCTTTGCTGCGTTTGCGGAACATGTCGATGCTCTTGTTGATCGCAATGGTCTTCACAAGCGCCGTGAAGTCACGTTCCGAACCGCTGAAACTGTCAAGATTTGCGAAGGCTTTGAGGATGGAGTCTTGTGTTATCTCCTCGGCGTCCTGGGCGTTGAGCACTATTCTGTAGGAGGCGTTGAAGACGGCATCGCAGCAGAGGTCGTAAAGCCTCATCATCGAGCGCTGGTTGCCCTTTCGTGCCATGTCCAAAACAATGCTAAATCCTAACATTTCGTCCGTTTTACATCTCCTTAACGAAGAAAAACCGATTTTGCTGCATCAAAAAATGAAAAATTATTCGTTTTCCATCGCGAAAAGCGCCGCGCGGTTCAAAAACGAGTTGAAATCGTAGCACGAACGGAACTCATCGACGACCCATTCCACCAGGTGGTCGGAATAAATCATGTCGTCGGAGATATACTCGTGCAGACAGAAATCTTTGAGTTTCAAGTACTCGGCGTATGGATGGTCGGCGGGATATTCCTTAGGCATCTTTTTGAGTTTCGCCGCAAAATCGAGCGTGAAATTCTTCGCCTTCTTAAGAGCTTTCACAAATTCGTCGCCCTTAGTGCTGATATCCTCGCGCACGCTCTTCGTGATGAACGGCTCGCATTGGTACATGCCCGGAAACAGTCCGTGATGTCCGAGATATTCGGCATTTTGACCTTCAACATGGAAATAATAGCCCGCCAAGCCAGATTTTTTGCCGTTAGGACAGATAAACAGGCCAAAATGACGCTTATATGGGCTCTTATCCGGCGAGAATCTGGTATCTCGATAAAAGCGGTAGGTGCAGTCTTTCAAGGTCAATCCGCGTGTCAGCGGGTCGAACTTCTGCACACCTATTAATATCTGCTCCGCTATGGCGTTGAACTTGTTTTGCGCATTGATATACAGATCTTTATGCTGCTGGAACCAAGGGCGGTTGTTGTTCTCCACGATGAGGTTCAGGAAGTCGATAATCTCTTTCATGAAAGTCTATTTTTTTGCAAATATAGCATTTTATTCAAAAAAGTTTTAACTTTGCATAAATTTTAAATGATATGGAAAAGCGCGATCTTTCGAAAGATGAAATATTAGGATTGATAGCTGAATTCAAGTCGGAGATAAGGAAAAATCAGGCTAAAATCGACTTTTTCAACGAGAAAATCGATGAGCTGACGAGACTTTTGAGCGAAAACAAGCCCGAGCCTCGCAAGCCTTACCCCTTGTCGCAATGGGATACCATAGTGCTCGATGTGATTAAGGAAAACGGCAAGCCAACCACCAGCAATGAGATTTACACCAAGGCGATGGCTAAAGCTAAGTCGTTGAATATCAATATCGACGAGACTAAGATGAAAGCTAAAATCAATCAGGTGCTCGTGAAGCTTTCGAGTCGCCGCACCGACCTGAAGAAGACGAAATGCGAAGGAAGAGGATACGCTTATAGTCTCACGAAGTAGAGACGTTTCAGGAAACGTCTCTACAATAGTTTAAAACGTTACCATTACACTGTTTGCTGTAAACTCTCCCGAATAAAGCTTGTATTTTTGTCGAATCTAAAGTTTATACACTCTATTATCAAACCTTTCATCATAACGAGAAAAAACACTATCATTATAATCATATAGATTCATCATGAAAAAAAAGAAATGCTTGCGGTCAACAGGATATTCCCGGCTATACATCGAATCACCTATAAACTCATTGAATGTTGGCCATAAAACACTTCTGTCCTCATAAAAGAGGTATTCGGCATTGACAGTGGTGTCTTTAAAAGATGTTCTTCTTTTGAACTCTTGCATTTCTTCCCATGTATTATAAAAAACCTCTACATCGTATTGGCTGAAAACCACGTCTATCGAGTTCTCGTCACCACGTCTGTATATGAGAATTGAATCATTATTTTTGAAGAATACATCTGTTAGGCCTTTATAGCTAAGTTTAATGTAATTATCCTTCGGAGGTAGCTTACCTTCGTATTTTTCAAAAATGATATAATCATCCCAAATTGTTATGACCTTTCCTGTGTATGTTTCATAATAATGCTTTGAAAAGATTCCAGTGCATCCCACCAGCGACAACATTGTTATTGCTGCTAGAAGGATTGTGATTTTTGAGAGACAGTTTTTCATTTAGTTATCTTTTTATCATATTTTTGCATAAGAATTTCCCATTTCAACATAAGGCTTTGTGAAATATCCAGCTTTTTTTTCATGTCAAGATAATCTTCATATGAAAATGGGCCATAAACATCATGTGTTTTTTTGTTAACAATCCAATACTGATGTATTTTGCTAAGATCAAGAATTGTTTTTCGCTTCCACATATTTCCAGTGGTGTCATATTCTCTTGTTGAATGATACTTTCCATCATAATAATGGGTTCCAAATATCATATCAACAGGCTTTTGATCTACTATCAAAAAAGTACTATCAGAAATATAATCATCAATGTGTCCGCCAATTATTTCCCCAGCATAGGTTTTGTCGCAACAAATGAATCTTTTAATAATGCTGTCTTTTTCGTGATAATAGAAAAACCTACCCTCGCGAGGATTTCCTGTAGAATCAACGACGGCAGTATTACCTTGCCAAATTATTGGACAAACAGTATCACCACGATATACTTTAACAATGTCAAATCCTTCTGTATCATCATTTTCGACTACGATACGAGGCCTGTTGCAACTCACAAATAAAACTATTGATATAAAAATCAAATACAAACAAAACTTTTTCATGATGATTATGGTCTTATATACACATCGTTAATAAAATGAATATTAAATTCTCCACCCCAATATGTTGCAGGATATAAAAGGAAAGTCGGCTCATTTATTCCGCCATGCAAAATACCAGCTCCAGAAGTTGCAAAATTTCTCCAATTACTAAAATACATCCCGTTTTTCACATTAAAATCATACGTATCATCTTCAATATGAAACATATTATTGCCCATATCTGTAAGTGTAATTTGTCCTAGAGCTTGAGATGTTTGTGGGTCATATATCATGTATGGCCAAGTGAATAGATTTATTGTATATTTATTATTACCTAATGGAATAAGATCGCTTTGTGAGAGATAACACAAAAACCAATCAGAAGCAATAACATACATGGTTGTTCCATTACCCCAATTATACCACAAATCACATTTTGTCGTTAGAAAATATGAAGATGTTGGATTATCCTCGGAGCTTCCGGGTATTCCGTCAGAACTAGAATTGGTTGTATTTGTCGGGTCACCGTCTCCATCACTTTGCGAGGTCGGTCCATTTTGATTACCGCCATCTCCTCCAGGAGTGCCATGGTTGCCACTTCCATTAGTTTCCTCGCCATGTGAAAACAAACAGCTTGACAGAACAGCAGTAAGTCTATTGGATTCCATGGCCATGTCATACAGGCTAAACCATTGTTGATGGACGTATTCTCGAGCCATACGTTCATAATAAAGTGTCATGTCCATCCCCACACATCTTTCTCCGCTCGGATCGACATACTTCAACGGGTTGTACATGCAGTAGGCGTAGCGGTTGAAGCTCTGCTGCGAGGTGGGATCCTGCACGTAGTTGTCGGGCGAGAGGAAAGACGAGGTCAAAGGGTCGTACATTCGGCCGTTCATGTTGATCAGCCTGAAATTGTAAAGGTGTTCGTGGCCGGTGAAACCTCTGTCGTAGCGTGAAGGGCGAGCCGGAGCACCAGTCCAACTGCTGGCATCACGAAAATTGCCCCATGCGTCAAAGCTCCTGCGCTCCTCGATGTTTCCCGACGAATCGGTAATGGTTGTCCAGCTTCCGAGATGGTCCTTGAAGATGTATTTTATAGATTCATTGCCCGCCGTCTTTACAACCATGGCAAATGTTCCGTAAGGACCGTCGAGATATGTGTAGGTTGTGTAAGTGCCGTCATTATCGACAAATTCACAACTACCGGCATACGATTTGGTTTTTGTCACACCTGTTATGGTGTCGGTTATCGTCATGCGAGTGCGTTGGTTGTCGTAGCCATAAGTAAAAGCGGCTATTTTGGTACCCTGCAACAGAGTTTTAACCTTGTCGAAAGAGGTATAGTCTATAAACTGTTTCTCGGGGAACACATCAGCAGGAGCTATAGCTGATTTCATCGCATGCAGCTTGTAAGAGCCGAAACGCGGCGAAGTGAACACAGTGCCTCCATCTTTCTGTTTCGAGTTCATGCGTCCGTATAAATCGTATGTCATGGCACTGCTGATGGTGTCAAAATAGATGCCTGTCAGTCTGTCGAGATTATCATAAGAGAAATACTCTGTTTTTCTGCATACTATGCTGTCGACTCTGCTCGAGAGATTACCCCATCCGTCGTATGTGTAGACAAACTTTTGGATATTGTTGTTTGTAACCGAGCGGAGCAATTTGTTTGTGGCCGCATCGTAAGTGTTGGTTGTAACTATATTGCTTCCGTTCGTGGCCTGCAGCAGCTGTCCGCGGGCGTTCATGGCGTCGGTGCGCCAAAGGATGTTGCCCGATGCATCTGTCACGCTTTTTCTTGTGCCGTTTGGGAAGTATTCGTAATAAACTTTGAATCCGGTAGGGTATTGCCTGCTTCTCAGCCTCGAATACTGGTCATATTCAAGGCTTGTGGTGTAGATGCTGTCTCTGGTCTCGCGGATGGTTGTCGTCCGGTTGTAATTATCGTAAAAATATTCAAGTAATTGTCCGTTATGCGTAATTGACGCAAGTGTTCCTTTGTTTGTGTTTTCGTTGTATTGGTATAATGTCGTTGTCGACTCCGAGATATCCTGTTTCCGCGTGGGTCTGCTCAACTTGTCATATTCGTACGAAAACACATCGCCTTTGGGTGTCTCTTGCTCTATAAGCCGTCCGTATGCATCGTAAACATAGGTGGTTGTGCCGTAGTCGTGGTCTTGCAACATGCTGCGGTTACCCGCATTGTCGTATTCTATTTCCACAGTCACGTTGCCTCCCGAGGTTGAAGATGATGCAAGCTTTCCGTCGGAATAGTAATCATAGGTAACCTCTACATTTGCCGCGTCGATACTGCTGATGAGCCATCCCATGGGATTTGTCGTCTTCTCGGTGGTCCGACTGGCGTTGTTCACGGCGGTGGTTGTGACAGTCGTAAAACCGTCGTATGCGTTGTTTGTCACCATTCCGTCGGGTGATGTCGCGGATGTCGGCCTTCCGAACATATCATACTGATATACGGTCCACAGAGGGGTGTCGCCGATGAAGTATGGGTTTGACCGTTGTGTCGGAAGCTGTTTTTCGTTGTATACGACATCAACGACAACCGGATTTTGCTGATAGCTTTCCGTCAGAGTCCTTACGGCGTTGCCGGCGGCATCGAAGAATATTGTCGCTGCCGGTCTTCCGGTTGTTGCCGTGGTTTTATAATACGACGAGTTTGAAGGTGCGTTGTTTACACCTGCAGACCAGCCTGTTGTTTCCGTTGTGACGACATTGTCGGGTGCCGTTTTCACGACATTGGTCCCGAAAGTGTTGCCATACGAGTAGGTTGTAGTCAGATTATCGCTTCCGATGGATTGCGTCATTCTGTCATAAACGTCATAATAATACTGTTCCTGATAAGACAAGCCGTTAGGATCCACAGTCTTACCACCCAATAAACGTTGGTTTATATAACTATATTGTGTGGTGAGCGATTGTTCTCCCTGTATTCCATAAGGAGCGCTTTTTGTTTCGCCGGTGACATTGCCACAGGCGTCGTAAACATAGTCCGTTCTGATTGTGAGCGGGTCGGTTAGACTTGTGCTTGGAATCTTGGTGCATCTGGTGATCAGGAACGGGCTGCTTGTCGAATATTCATATTTTGTCTTTCTGGTTACGGCAGGTTTGCCGGTTTTTTCAGCCGTTACGGTCTCTTCAGATTTTCTGTTTATTATCCAATTCGTGTAATTGTTGGTTTTAAAACTGATGTTTGTGTTGCTTTGGAATTCGCAATTTGCCGGACTTGCGCAATCGGAACCGTTAACACCACTTGTTATCGCCGTGCAATGATATGTGTTTGAATAAGTTCTGCTGTTGTTATAATTATAGTTGTAATTGACAATTTCAACCGACAAGAGCCCACCGGCCTGGTCGGGATTGAAATGCTTTGTTTTTTGCGAGACCATTGCGGGCCGGACTATAAGTCTTTTCCCGTCCGCTGTCAGATTTCGGGAGCATTTGACATCGTCGAACACATATTCGTTGGTTTCCGAAAGGACGGTGTTCCCGTTGTCGCAGATAAACACTGAGTCGCAGGCAGGCAATGCAACGGCGTTGATACCCATTGTCGAGGTTTCAAAACTCCCTTTTTCGATTCCTACGACATTGTTGTTGATGGATGTGGTTCTCTTTACTTCTTCGAAACCAATCAGGCCTCGGCCGGTCCTATGCCCCAACAGATTGGTGTATTCAAAACCGGTTTTGTAATTGTTGTTGCCGATATGAGTCACATAACTCTTCATGGCCAATATGGGCACGGGATAAGGCTTGAAATCGTAGCTGTACGGGCGGTTGACATAATGGTAGAAAGTGCCGTTGCCGGGCATCAGATAAGCATATTCAATCTCAGTGTTGTTGCCATATCCGTCGGTAATGGAATTGACCGTAAACACTTCATTAGAAGACGGGAATGCATAGATATTGGTTATGTCGTCGGATGAGGTGTTGATGTCCTGCGGGTCGATGGCGATAAACGAAACGTGGTCGATACCGATGAAATTACCCATCGTGAAGTATTGGTTTTTAAACACGATATCTTCGCTGTTGGCTTGGAAAACCGTCCTGAAGCTGCCGGTTGTCGTGGTTCCTTCGGATACGACAAAATCTCTGAAAAACGTTGGTTTTTTGTTTCCATTGTAGTAGATGATGTCGGTTTTGCCGTCGCCGTCAATATCGGGGAAATTGATGCCGTATTGCGAATTTGACGACACTCTAGCGAGCGAGCATTTGTACAAATCCATCTGAGGAAACACGATGTTGGTCAACTCGCCGTTTGTCACCTGGATCGGATCGGTGAAGCCGGTTCCTGTTGACAGCATCACATATTTGTAATTTGTCCAGACGTCGTTAAACATGATGTCGGCCTTGCCGTCATTGTTGAAGTCGCCGTTAAAAAACGAGGTGTATTCGGAACAATCGAAATCTTCAACGACCGATGTCATCACATAGCTGTTGTTCTGTATGCCGAAAGAAAACGTGGCTTTATCTTCAGTATCAAACACAATGACTTCCGTTTTACCGTCACCTGTGAAATCGTCAGTCAAGACCAGTCCGCAGTTATAGAGATATGTGTTGAAGGCATTCAATGAATAGGTTCCAGTGTAATGGAGAATGCTCGGATAACCGTCAAGCAGGTAGGTGTTTGAGCTGTCGCCCCAGCCTTGGATGCTGAAGACAAGAAGTCCATTATGGCCTTCACCGATAAAATCGCCGACTTTAGCCAACACTTCGCCGTTTATGGTTGTGTTGTAGGCATTAGTGAACGAGCTTCCCGACGATTCCCATACGACAAAACCTGAAGTGTATGTCGTGTTGTTTCCGTTGACAGTTTCCACGAATGTCTGCAGCACTATATCGTCGAAACCGTCGTTGTTTATATCAAATACATGAATCCATTCCAGAGAGCTTGGAGCGGTTATTGTCGCATCCGGAGTTGAACTGAAATCTCCGGTCATATCGTTCAGAAAGACCTTGACGGTGACATTGCCGTTATATCCGCCGTTGGGTTTATACGGTACGGTGATCAAATCGGTGTAACCGTCTCCGTTGACATCACCCACAAACGTGAAATCATTGAGGATTGCCGTGCTTATTTCCTGTGATGACAATGTGTTGTTGTAAACATCATTGTCGTCGGTGTTCCACACTATGACAGTCGGGTTTAACGAATAGTTTCCTTTCGACAGGGATATCTGTTTCAGAAGGTTATACATCCTGTTGCTGTTGCCGTCATATGTGAAAGAATAGGTCTCTATTGTATTTCCTGCCTTTGAGACGGTGATTCCGGTGAGTATTTTGGTGGATGTGACTTTGTTTCCTGCTATATAATAATGATAGCTGTCGAATCTGTTGTTGGAATAGGTGAATGAAATGACAAACTCGGGAGTAAGGTTCGCCTGTGTGTTTGAAGTGTAGGCTATTTGGCTGATATATATGTCTCCGTTTGCGCTCGGAGTCTCGTAAGTATACGATATGGTGTTCCCGTTTCGGTCGCTGATACTGCCGACCATCCATTTTATGACATTGTTTCCGTCACCGGCCATCAATTTGGAATTGTTGGTATAACCGTATTTTATGACGTTTCCGTTTTCAAGCCATACATCGCATTTCGAATAATATCCGTTTTCCTTATAGAATATTATCTTTGAGAATTCGTCCTGTTCAGTTTTATATTCTTCGGTGTTGCCTGATGTCCCTACAAAAACGAGACGCTGTCCGTCGAGCATAAACCTGTCGTCACCGCTAAAGTCGGCCGTGGTTGTCTTGCCGTCATGGAACAGCGTTGAGCCCGTGCGTGTTATTGACGAGATGCCGCTGAGATTCCATCCGTAGCCGAGCAAGCCGTTTCCGCCTTGGCTGTTGTAAACGATTCCGATTTCAGGCTGCATGTTGCCGATGCCGCGGGGTATTTCCAAAGGTACAGAATAAGTCGCACCTCCGTACATGCTTGCATTTATGGTGCCGCCAATCGAGCCGACTACGGCGCTGTTGTTCTGTCCGAATAACGATATCGGATATAAAAGGCACAAATATATAATTATTCTTTTCATAATAATTCTTTAATTCTTTTTAATGATTTTCCATACATGTTTTTCGCCCTTGTAATTTATAACAAGGAAATAAACGCCTGCTGTATAATCGGTGAGATCAAACTCGGTGTTTCCCATCGTTGATGTATGTTCATCAAGCAGCTTTCCGCCGAAAGAAAGCAGTGACATGTTCATCGGAGATGAGTCGTCATGCGAATCTGCTGATACTACTAAAGAGCCACAAGTCGGATTCGGATAAATTGAAATGTTGATTCCGTTTATAGTATCCAAACCGATGTCAGTGTATCTTTCCGAAAAAGCATCGCCCAGGCTGTCATTGAACATTGCGTTTTCGTCAACGCGTATCAAATATGCCGTTAAATATGTGCGATTCCCATTATCATCATATGTCAAACTGACTCGCATGTTGTTTTGGGCGCAGCTGTGCTTTGCACATACAGCCAGTAGCGACAGCAGGATAATCAATGACAAGATTCTTTTCATAAGTTTATTTTTATTAGTGTTAATCTACAACGTCAAATTCCCCGTAATACTCGTCGCCGTCGGGGAATATGATGATTAGCGAGTAATGGCCGGCATCGGGGATATAATAAAGGTATCCAGCGGGCGTCTCGGTATAATAGAGGTCAAGTATCGTACCCGATTCGTCCTCTGTTTTTATCAAAACATGCCCTATGTCGTCGAGAAAATTAATAATCAAATTGTGCCCGTTAATGGAAGCGGAGATGGAGGAAGATTTGTCGTTCTCGACGCTATGTGCCGCCCTAATAGTTATTCCATCATTACTAATAATGTTGTTAGCCGTACTCCAACCTAAGGCTCCGAGTAAGCAGATGATCAAGAATAGTTTTTTCTTCATATTAGTTTAAAAGTTTTTTGCAAAACTATGTCAATGAAGAATTATTGTCAAGAAAAAAAGGTTATGTAAAGTTATGTATCGGGGGGGGGGGGGGTGATTGATAATCAACAACTTACATTTTCAATAGCGATTCGGATGCCTTGCCTGCTATTGTTGTTTGAAGAGATTCTTGGGTGTTGAATATGTGTTTTAACTTATTGCTGCGTTGGTGAACGGTAGGATATGCGCGCTGAATTAAAGCGGAGATATCAGCGTCTTTCAAACCGAGAAGGTATAGGCAACAATAATCGATATCATCAACTGTTAATTCAGGATGTTGTTTGCCAAGAGTTTGTGTAAAGTTGTTATAATGTCTGTCGACGGCATCTCTTAACATCATGATTTGGTTTTTGTCCAATGCATTATCTTTGTATTCTCTAAAATCAATTTTTGCCTTGAAGCTATTTTCAGTAACGACTTTCCATATATAGTTGCATATAGGTTCGTTTATAAACGGATTAGTTCCAAGTCTTCGTTTCATTTCTTCCAAGGCTCTATCTCTGTCGGCAATGTCAATTTTTGATTTATTAATGGTCTTGCGAACTTTGATTCTGGATATAACAATAATTCCTGCTATTAGCAGCAATACAACTACAATAACTATAGAAAAAATACGGTTTTGACGCCTTCTTTTCAATAAATTATCCTTATCGAGCCGTTTTTGTTGATAATCATCGTACAGTCTGGTCAATTATGTCGTTATTTCAGCATTATTCCTGTATTTACTGAAATTATTTCCATATATACCTTTATAATAAGATGCTTTAATAGTATCGCCCAATGCCTGATAGCAATTCATCAATAATTCTGAAGATGACGTTTGGGTCGCATAAGAATCGCGTTTTATGCTTTGT
>JAFZXR010000062.1 GCA_017616675.1 Bacteroidales bacterium | reverse complement strand
ACCTACATGGATATGATGTACATGCCTGACGCTCTCGACGCTATGGTTGACATCATGGAGGCTGATCCTAAGAAGCTCGTGCACCGTAACTCATTCAACGTCACAGCAATGAGCTTCGACCCGGAGATCATCTACAACGCCATCAAGAAGTACTATCCGAAGTTCGAGATGGAGTACAAATTCGACCCGATCCGTCAGGCTATCGCCGACAGCTGGCCGAACAAGATGGATGACAGCTGCGCTCGCGCTGAGTGGGGCTGGAACCCGAAGTACGACCTCGACAAGATGACAGTCGATATGATTGAGACGCTGAAGAAGAAACTTCTGTAGTATCAGTTAACATTACGATAAAGGAGAATCTGCAGTAGGTTCTCCTTTATTTTTCAAATCGCAAATATGACCACATTACTTCCATTATTTCTGCTGATTGTTGGCTTCGTGGCGCTGATATTAGGTGCCAACTGGCTCGTGAATGGCGCTACTTCTATCGGTGTGAAGGCCAAACTTTCGCCGCTCATAATCGGATTGACGATTGTGGCGTTTGGCACGTCGCTGCCGGAGATGATTGTCAATGTGTTTTCGTGCATCAAAGGGAGCCCAGGGCTGGCAATCGGAAATATTATTGGAAGTAATACGATGAATATTTTGCTCATTTTGGGATTTAGCTCGATGATTTACCCTATCGATGTGAGCAGAATCTCGATAAAACGAGATATTCCAGTAGGTTTCATCGCTACTTTGGCAATCACTTTGATGGCAAACGACTTCTTCCGCGGCACTTCTGGGACTATCAACTGGGTAGAAGGTTTGGTGCTGCTGGGGATGGGAGCAGGATATCTTTATTTGACTTTTAAGAAAAACTCGGAAAACTTGGAGAATTTAGAGACCTCAGAGAACTCCGAACAACAAGAACTCCCTTGGGGAAAGACCATTTTAGAGCTTGTTATAGGCATCGTCGGGCTTTACATTGGAGGCGAGCTCGTTTCAAATAATGCTCAGAAACTGGCTTTAAGCTGGGGCATGAGCGAGAGCACCGTAGGCCTCACTGTAGTTGCGACAGCCACTTCCCTACCCGAGCTTATCACCTCGATTGTGGCAGCATTAAAAAAGAACTCAGCCATTGCCATAGGTAACGTGCTGGGTTCCAATATCTTAAACATCTTTATGGTGCTTGGCGTCAGTTCGCTGATAATACCGTTGCCGTTCGATGCGAAGATGAATCAGCAGCTGTTGATACTCTTTGCCGCCAACGCCATCATGCTGACGACAGTCTTCACCGGAAAAGGCAGGAAAATCTCGCGTTTCGAGGGAGTGATTCTCACCCTCGGCTATGTAGCGTTTATGCTATTTAGCCTCAATAACTAACACATTCTCGTTCTGCAGACGCACCTTCAGCCAGCGCTCAATCTTCTCGTGAAGGTCTTGTTTTATCGGCTCTTCGGCCGTGACAAAGACCACAATCTGTTCTGTATCAGCGATAGTATCAGCACTGAAGGCTGAGCCTCGGGTAATGCTCACATTGGTAATCTGCGGATGCTGCGCAAACAACTCCTGTGCGACCGATTCAGCTGGCATTTCCATATCGTTATACTCCTTCAGCTGTACGTTCAGCTTAGCAATACTATCGGTCAACGCCTTAATCTGCTTGTCGGTATGCTCGTACACCGACTTCATGATCTCGGCTTCGGAGATATCATTACGCATAATCGTAGCATCTTCGTGAATCAGGATCTGACCGCGCGTGATGCCATAAGTCTCCGCCTCATTGTAGAGCTTTTCCCTCATCTCATCACTAAGATTTTCGCCTGCCACAAAGATTTCAAGGGTTTGCGACTTGCGCGAATAATTGGCTTTATAATCATAAATAAAGCTCTTTCCCATGTTCTTGTTATTCTTGACGATAGTCGAAGCGTTGATCTTGAAATTATTCTCCTTCACCACGTTGATAGCCGTCATGATACTTGGGACCAAAACCACAATCATAATCACCGCATACCAGCTTTTCGACAGACGTTTATGATGGTCGTCGGTGGTCTGCACTGCCGGGAATTTAAACAGTTTCACGGCAAGGAATGTGGCCAAAGCTATAAATATCGTGTTGATGAGGAACAGATATAATGCGCCGAAGATATATACCAGCTTAAGCTCCGAAATGCCATAGCCGATGGTACAAAGTGGCGGCATGAGGGCTGTCGCGATGGCAACGCCCGAAATCACAGTGCCTTTTTCCTTTCGGGAAGTCTCGAGAATACCTGCAAAACCGCCGAAAAGCGCTATCAGCACGTCGTAGATGGTAGGATTGGTACGAGCCAGCAGCTCCGATTGATTCTCCAGATTAAGAGGGCTTAAAAGGAAAAACAACGAGGAGGCAATGATACTGATAAACACCATCACGGCGTAGTTTTTCAGCGAATCTCTCAGCAGATGGCCGTCTTCAGTACCCAAAGCGAGACCGAGTCCCATGATCGGGCCCATGACAGGCGATATCAACATGGCGCCGATGATGACAGGGATTGAGTTGACGTTCAGACCTACTGAAGCGATAACGATAGCGCAGGCCAAAATGATGACGTTAGGGCCTTTATAGGTGATATTGTTGCGTATCGAGGTATCGGCTGTCTGATAATCGACGCTTTCTCTGATATGGACGAGTCCTATGAGTTTTCGCAGGTACTTATTCATATTTTATCTTAAAATTTTTGCAAAGATAATCATTTTTTGTCAAACAGCAACTTTTCAATCACCACCGGGAAGTTCTCCTGCTCGAGGATATGAATCTTAGCTGCCACGTCGTCGGGCGTGTCGGTTGGTGAAAGTGCCACCTTTTTCTGGAAGATGATATTGCCGCTGTCGTAGTGTTCATTCACGTAGTGAATCGTGATGCCCGACTCCTTCTCGTGAGCCGCCACAACCGCTTCGTGGACATGATGACCATAGAATCCTTTTCCGCCGTATTTCGGCAGCAAAGCCGGATGGATATTGATGATTTTATTAGGAAAAGCGTCGATGATACCCTGCGGGATGAGCCACAGGAAACCTGCCAGCACGATGAGGTCGATGTCGAGATTCTTCATGCGCTCAACAAACTGATCGCTGGTAAAATAAGGCTTGTCGACCAACAGCAGCGGGATCCCGAGGTTCTTTGCCCGCTGGTTAGCGTATGCTTCCTTGTTGTTACTCACAACGCAGGCCAGCTCCACCTCCTCATTCGGGGCGAAATACTCAGCAATGCGCTGCAGGTTAGTGCCGCCTCCCGACACAAATATTGCTAATCGCTTCATTATCAATCTACATTGTCGTGAAGAAACGAGTTCTCTTCACGCAGTCCCGACTCCTTGTCAACCGAGTAACGCGACAGTTCCTTATCGTCATTGGCGATGTTCATGCCCATCCTTGCGTATGCCGGGATGTTCTCAAAGCTCTCGAGGTCCGACTGGTTTCTGAAGTCGGTGTTGAACGACATGAAGCGCTGACGGCGAAGGATTTCCTTCTGGTCGAGCTGCTTGGTCTGAGCTGGCTTTGTCTCGACTTTCAAAGCCGTAGCACCTTGATTGTCAGACATATTCTTAAAACCAGGAACGTCAACATCGTCATCGTCGAAGGTGAATGGATTGTCGTATCTTCTCACCGATGGAGCCGCCGTCTCGTTGGAACGTGTCTCATCGGGAGCCACTCTCTTCACGAATATGCCGCTGTCGCCCGAGAAATCCTCGATGTCATCGTCTTTCTTATCGTTTTTCGGGGTCTCGTCGTCATCGTAGAGCGTATGCACCTTGATGCGAGGGCTGTCGTCTTCCGGTTCGATCTTCATCTCTGTGACAGGCGCTTCCGGAGCCTTCTCTTCTGATTCGGCTTCAGCTTCTTCTTTCACATCAGAGACCACGTCTTCGACTTCCTCAAACACCATCGAGACCTCTTGTTTTGCAACTTCTTTCTCAGGTTCTTTGAGTTTGTTGTCGGCAAATGTATATTTATGAATCTGTTTCACCTCTTCGGCTTCGCCAAAACCAGTGGCGATGAGTGTCACACGGAGTCCGTCTTCGAGCGACATATCCTCGCCGTTGCCCCAGATGATCTCCGACACCTTGCCGGTAGCATCCTGTACATATTCGTTGATTTCGGTCACTTCGTCGAGCTTAACCTCTTCAGTGCCAGAGGTGATGTAGACAAGGATATTCTTTGCTCCTGTGATGTCGGAATCGTCGAGAAGCGGCGAATGTACTGCCTCTTCCACGGCGCGAAGAGCTCTGTCTTCGCCCACTGCGTAACCCGAGCCCATGATAGCCTTTCCGCTGTCGCGCATCACGTTGTTGACATCTTCGAAGTCGACGTTGACGTAGCCTGTCACGGTGATGATCTCGGCTATACCTTTAGCGGCGATCTTCAACACATCGTCGGCCTTCTTGAAGGCATCGGTGAGTTTCATGTTACCATATTCCTCACGGAGTTTGTCGTTGCTTATCACGAGAAGTGCGTCGACATGCTTACGCAGCTCGGCGATACCTTCCTGCGCCTGCTGTTGACGACGTTTGCCTTCGAAGCTGAAAGGCAGTGTGACGATACCCACTGTGAGTATGCCAAGCTCTTTTGCTATCTTAGCCACGACAGGGGCGGCTCCTGTGCCTGTACCGCCACCCATACCGGCTGTGATAAACAGCATCTTGGTGTCACCTTCGAGCGCCTCGCGTATCTTATCCTCGGTCTGCTCTGCTGCCTTACGACCTTCGGCCGGGATGTTGCCGGCTCCTAAAGCGTGGTCGCCTATATGAAGTTTATTCTCGACCGGACTCTTCTGCAATGCCTGGTCGTCGGTGTTGCAAAGGATGAAGTCAACACCTGTTATTCCTTCCGAAAACATGTGCGTGACAGCGTTGCTTCCGCCGCCTCCGACACCCATAACCTTGATGATGTTAGGTTTTTCTTCCGGTTCGTCAAATCTTACTAAGTCTGTCATGCTATATTGTTTTAATCTATTTTCTCATTTTCAATATCGTCGTCCTTGAGGAATTTTCCGGCAAAGCCTGTGATGATGCCTTCCCACCATGGCTTCTTGACCTTAGGTTCCTCTTTCTTTTCTTCGGTATGCGGTTCCTCCACTGTCGGCTGGATTCTAGCGTCGTTGCCGATGCCGATCTGACCGTGTTTCAAGGCTGCCTCGTAGCGGGCGATACCCTCGATGACGAGACCGACACCTGTCGAATACATCGGGCTGGCTAGCTCTTCGGCTGTGTCGTTGGCGAGGTATTCGTTAGGGTATCCGATACGCACGTCGAGACCTGTCTTAAATGCCGCCAGCTGCTGGATATGTTTCATCATCGCGCCGCCGCCGGTGAGCACCATGCCTGCGATGAGCTTATGCTCGCTGTTGACCTTCTGAATCTCGTTGTTCACGATGTCGAAGATCTCGCTCAGACGGGCTTGGATGATGTTTGCCAAGTTCTTGAATGATATCTCTTTCGGCTCGCGTCCGCGGATGCCAGGGATTGACACCACCTCGTCGTCGCGGTTCTCCGATGCCACTGCCGATCCGAACTTCACCTTGATCTCCTCTGCGTGTTTCTTGATGATGGAGCAGCCCTGACGGATATCTTCGGTGATGACGTTGCCGCCGAACGGGATGACTGCAGTGTGGTAGATGATGTTATCGTAGAAGATAGCGATATCTGTTGTGCCGCCGCCGATGTCGACGAGTGCCACGCCCGCTTCTTTCTCTTCTTCGCCGAGGACTGCCTCTGCCGAAGCGATAGGCTCAAGAATCATGTGTTCCATCTCAAGACCGGCCTGATGGATGCAGGTGATGATGTTACGTGCCGCAGCCACCTGTCCGATGATGACATGGAAGTTCGCCTCGAGCTTGTTACCCAGCATTCCTTTAGGATGACGGATACCCATCTCGTCGTCGACGATATATTCCTGAGGGATGACGTCGATGATCTCCTCGCCCGGTGTCATGCCGAGTTTGAAGACATCCTGACGTAGACGGTCGATCTCTTCCTCCGTGATCTCCACATTCGGGTTGTCGCGCATCAGCACGCCGCGATGCTGCACGCTGCGGATGTGATGGCCGGCGATACCGACGTTAACCGTCTTGATGTCGACATTCGACTGCTCAGAAGCCTGGTCGACTGCCCTTCTGATGGCATTGACGGTCTCCTCTATATTGAAAACCATACCGCGTTTAACACCTGTCGATTCCGTTTTTCCATAACCACGGATGACAATCTTTCCATTATCAACTTTTTCGCCGACGATGCAGGCGATCTTTGTAGTGCCGATATCGAGGCCTACGATGTACACAGGATTACTCATTTCTTTTTGTTTTTATTTCTCGTACAAACAACTTGATTTTCAAAATTAAAATTTATCTTGCAGTAGTCCTTCAAATCGGGAGAACCCTGCATGCGTTCAAAGAAATACTTGAGGTTACGCAGCTTCAGGTCGACATTGCTGTCGTTGCCGAGTATCACCCTCAGGTCGACATTGTTCATCACCAGCTCGTATTCCTTTCCGTCGAAATACACCTGCTTGACGCAACAATTCGTATATGAATTGCTTTGAATTTCCCTTATCACATGGAAGATTTTCGGCAGGTCGGTGTTGTGATAAACACTGTCGTAAACACTTGCCGAAGTCTTCGTCACCGCGTTGAAATTCAGGTTTCCGCTGCCTATCATGAGATGAAGCGGATAGGTCGACTTCACCGGGAAAATCCTTCCTTCCTCATCGAGATAAACTGATTGTCCTTTTTTATTATAAACCCTCATAACAGGCTGACATTCAACGAGTTCAACAACCAATTCCTCATCAAGAGTGATATTCGCATCGGTGTAGATGGCCCAAGGAATGGTCTTCAGGTAATCTCTCACCTCCTCGACGGGAATCATGGTGATGTCGGTGTTTTTCGTCGTATCGCAGATCTTCATGATGCGGTTGTAAACCTCCAAACTATCGATAAAACCTTGATTATCAGTGCGAATCAACGACATCTCGACGCTCTTAAGAGAATGCTCGACATGGTCCTGACGGGTAAAATACCACAGGCAGCCAATCGCGCCGATTGTCAGAACCCAGACCGATATTTTCAAAAACTTTTTCATTCTCCTAACAACTTTTCAATTTGTGGCACAAAACGGTCGATATCGCCTGCACCTACAGTCATAATTAACTGAGGATCAATGCGTTTTATTGTATTTAGCAGTTCTTCTTTCGAGCATAAAAGCTTTTCTTTCGAGGTTATTTTTTCCAATAATGCAGACGATGTCACGCCTTCGATCGGGAGTTCACGGGCCGGATAGATGTCGAGCAGTATCACTCTGTCGGCCAGCGACAGGCTCTCGGCGAAGCCATCCATGAAGTCGCGAGTGCGAGTGAACAGATGCGGCTGAAACACCACTGTTAACTCCTTGTCGGTGAATACTTTACGTGCTGCAGTCAATGCTGCTTTAATCTCTTCCGGATGATGAGCGTAGTCGTCGACGTAAATATGCTTTGCATTTTTGACGCGAATGTCAAAACGACGTTGAACACCCTTGAAAGTCGCGAGACCTTTTCTTATATCTTCTTGACTAACACCAAGATACGAGCACATGATGATAGCCGCAAGGGCGTTTTGCACGTTGTGGTTGCCGAAAAGTGACATTCTCAGAGAACTCAAAGCTCTCAGAGATTTTGGAGTACTCGGAGAGTCGGCAACCACAACATCGAAACATGTTTCGCCATCGCGTATGCTGATGTTTTCAGCGACCACATCGGCGTTAGCCAAGCCGTAAGTCACGTGTTTTTTATCAGTTTTTATCGGCAGATCGGCATGATAAATCACCAAACCGTCGTCGGCTGTCTTGTTGACAAACTCGTTGAAGCTATCCGTAACATGCTGATAATCACCGTAGATGTCGAGATGGTCGGCATCGATGGATGTCACTATGCTTACGTAAGGCGACAGCTGCAGGAACGAGTGGTCGAACTCGTCAGCCTCCATCACCACGTAGTCGTCTTTGTTGCTTCCGATAACCACGTTGCTGTCGATATTACGCGCTATACCACCAATAAATGCTGACACTTTCGTGTTTGCCATCATCAGGATATGCGTCACGAGAGCCGTCGTCGTGGTCTTGCCGTGAGTTCCCGCTATCGCGAGTGACTTATGCTGTCTCGAGAGCATGCCGAGCACCTCAGCACGTTTGACAATCTTTATGTTTTTCTCGCGTAAATAATTCAGTTCCAACGAGTTAGAAGGTATTGCGGGAGTCAGTACCACAAACTCGATGTTCTCAGGAATAAGGCTCGGGTCGTCGACATAATGAATGCCGATGCCTTCCGCTTCGAGACGATGCGTCAATGGTGAAGGGGTACGGTCGTAGCCCGCCACTTCATAGCCCTTGGCTTTGAAATATCTCGCCAGGGCGCTCATCCCGATGCCGCCGATTCCTAAGAAATACAACATACCTTATCTATCTCATTTACAATGTCTTCCGCTGCATTTGGCCTTGCAAACTTAGCGATATTTTCTTCCATCTTATGGATTTTCTCCTTGTCGTTCAACAACTCGAACACTGCCGGAATCAACTTCTCGGGTGTCTCGTCGTTGTGCACCATCATGGCTGCGTCTTTGTCGACCAGACTCTGTGCGTTCTTGGTCTGATGATCCTCCGCCGCCGTCGGCAACGGCACGAATATCGTGGCTTTCTTCACCAGCGAGAGCTCCGATATCGACATAGCGCCTGCGCGTGATATCACGACGTCGGCGGCGCCATATGCGAGGTCCATCCTGTCGATGAACACCGTCGGCTTGACACGGTCGTCGAGGCCAAGCTCGCCAACCTCTTTCTTTGCCTGCTCGACGTAATGCTTGCCGGTCTGCCAAATCAGCTGATAGTCAACGTCTTTGAACATGGCGAGCTTGGCCGAGATGCCCTTGTTGATGCCCAGTGCACCTTGGCTGCCGCCGACGAGCAAGATTATCGGCTTCTGCGGGTTGAGACCGAAGAACTTAGCGCCTTCCTCGCGCTTGCCTTCGACCGACACCACGTTGTTTCTCAACGGGTTACCTGTAAGAACGATTTTATCCTTCGGGAACCACTTCTCCATGCCTTCGTATGCCACGCAGATCTTCGCAGCCTTCGGAGCCACGATCTTGTTGGTGACACCTGGGAACGAGTTCTGCTCTTGTATCACCACCGGGATCCCGAGCGAAGTAGCCTTGCGCATGGTCGGGCCGCTGGCGAAGCCGCCGACGCCGACAACCACATCGGGCTTGAACTTCTTCAGGATGCGACGAGCCTTGACCAGACTGCTTATCAGCTTAAACGGGAAGCTCAGGTTATCGAGCGAGAGCTCACGCTTAAACCCGCTAATCCACAGACCTTCAATAGGATAGCCTGCCTTGGGCACACGTTCCATCTCCATCCTGCCTTTTGCTCCGACGAACATAATCTCGGCATCAGGATGACGACGTTTGAAGGCGTCGGCGATGGCAATCGCTGGGAAGATGTGTCCGCCCGTGCCTCCACCGCTAACTATCAGTCTCGGCGACTTCGATTTCTGCATCTCTTTCATCGTTCTTAACTTTATCAATTTCTTTTGTCACACTAATAATAATTCCTATCGACATTCCTGTGAACAACAGCGATGTGCCACCCATGCTGACGAACGGCAGCGGCTGTCCCGTCACCGGGAACAAGCCCACGGCCACGCCCATGTTGACGAGGGCCTGCATCACAAGGCTAAACGCCAGCCCCATCGCCAGCAGCCCTCCAAACGACTGTGGCGCTCGTAGCATGATTCGCGTCGCTCGGAACAGCAAGACAAGGTATAAAGCCAGCACAAACACGCCTCCGACGAGACCGTATTCCTCCAACACCATGGCGTAGATGAAGTCGGAATAAGGATGCGGCAGCACGTTACGCTGAGTGCTCTTGCCAGGACCCTTGCCGATAACGCTGCCTCCGGCGATGGCAATCTTTGCCTGAAGCACCTGGAAGTTGGCTGTGTCGTCGGCTTCTTCCTCGCTGCTGCTGAAGAAACGCTCGATACGGTTAACCCATGTCACGCTTCGGTTGTCTTTCGCGAAAGCGAATGAAATAAGCATGAAGATGCTGCCCGCCACCACGATGACACCGATAAACGCGAAGATATATTTCATCTTTACCTTACTCAAAAACATCATCACTATGCTTGTCGCGAAGAGCATTGCCGCCGTCGAGAAGTTCTCAGGGAATATCAAACCCACGATGACAAGAATAGGCAGCATCACCCTGATACCAAGTTCCTTGTAGTTGTCGAGTTGGTCGCGACGCAGCGTCAACACCCTGGCAAGGTAGCCTATCAACGCTATCTTGGCGAGGTCACTAGTCTGGAACGTCACGCCGGCGATGCCGATGACACGCTGTGCATGGTTGAGGTTCTGTCCGAAGAACAGTGTGTAAACCAGCAACGGGATGGCAATCCAGAAAAGCAGTAGCAACAGTCTCGAATAGCGCTTGTAGTTGAGACGCGAGGCGCCGAACATACAGGCCAGTCCGAGCATCAGCATCACGGCGTGACGCAGCAACACAAAGGCATTGTTGCCGTGATAGCTTCTGTTTGCCACCGACTCCGAAGCGCTGTACACGGTGAGCAGCGACATGAACGTGAGGATCGCCACCACCATCCATATCACCTTGTCGCCTTGAAACAGGTTCTTCGTCTTTTCTACTACTGTATCCTTATCTAACATAGCTTATTCCTTTGCCATTTTGACAAAAACCTTTTCCATCTTTCTGACGTCGGCTCCTTCTACCTCGCAGCCTGGCGAAAACAGTATGCTGTAACCCGACACCGACTTCTCCTCGGCCATCTTCACGGCTTCTTCCATATTCTCGGCCATCATCACGCCGTCGCGCACCAGACAACCCAATGCCATTCGCATCGGCTCGATGTCGTTTCCAACACAGATTATCGACTTAACATGTTGACGCACAACAGGTATCATCTCTTCGTAATCCTCATTTCCCGCCAAGGCAATCCACACCGTCGGCTCGTTGACACTCTCGATGGAGAACCATGTCGCCGAGACACTCTTAGCGCCGCTGTCGTCGATATATTTCACGCCGTTACGCATAGCCACAAACTCGTTTCTGTGTTTGATATGCTCGCAATCGACAAAGCTGTTTTTCAGCACCTCTCTGCGTGCGTTGCAGATGTTGTGGTTGATTGCTACGGTGTAAACCTCTTTTCTTCTACCTTGTTTGGCCAACTGTTCTAATGTCATGATAATCAATTATTTATATTCAAAAATTATTTTTCTTTAAATGCATTTTCAAGTTCTTCCCTATCATCGAAATGATGCTTCACTCCTTTCACATCCTGATATGTCTCGTGACCTTTGCCCGCCACGAGGATGATGTCGCCTTTCTTTGCCAACGCCACTGCCGTGCGAATAGCTTCACGACGGTCGGTGATGCACAACACTTTATTGTAACACTCGCCCGGGACGCCGGCTTTCATCTGACGGATGATCTCCTCCGGCTCCTCGAAACGCGGGTTATCGCTGGTGATGATGAGTCTGTCGGACAGCTTCACCGCCGCCGCAGCCATCTTCGGACGTTTGTCTGAGTCACGGTTACCGCCTGCTCCTGCTACCGTTATCAGCGTCTCGTTATGCGTTCTTATCTCGTTGATGGTCGAAAGCACGTTTTCCAAAGCATCGGGAGTATGAGCGTAGTCGACGATACCCACGATGCCGTCCTTCGAATTCACCATCTGGAATCGTCCCGAAGCGCTGTGCAGCTTGCTCACTTCCTGTAAAACTTCTTCCTCTGGCATGCCTAAAAGCGTTGCCGCACCGTAAATGGCAAGCAGGTTATACGCATTGAAACGTCCGACGAGGTATGTCGACACGGCTTTCCCGTTGATTTTCAATTCCATACCATCGAAATAGCTCTCCATCACGAGACCTTTGAAATCGGCGTCGTGCTTCAACGAATATGTCGCCTTCTTCGCCTTGGTATTCTGCAGCATCACCATGCCGTTCTTATCGTCAAGATTGGTCAAAGCGAAGGCTGTAGCTGGCAGGTTATCGAAGAATTTCTTCTTCGCATCGCGGTAGTTTGCCAGTGTTTTATGATAATCGAGATGATCCTGAGTAAGATTTGTGAATATACCGCCGTCGAAATGCAGACCTGCGATCCTGTCTTGGTCGATGCTATGCGAGCTCACTTCCATGAAGGCGTATTCGCAGCCAGCCTCCACCATCTGTGCCAGTAAGGCGTTGAGCTCGAGCTGGTCGCCTGTGGTATGGGTTGAAGGCACCACCTTTGTCCCGATGATGTTTTCAATCGTCGAAAGGAGTCCGCACATATATCCAGCGTCGGTGAAGAGACGATAAAGCAAGGTGGCGATGGTGGTCTTGCCGTTAGTACCCGTCACACCCACCAGATGCAGCTTCTCCGAAGGATTGCCGTAGAATGCCGATGCCGCCAGTCCCAACGCTTTGGCGCTGTTGTCGACAACAAAATACCTCACGCCCTCGTCCTGAGTCTCGGGAAGAGTCTCGCATACTATGCCTTTAGCGCCGTTTTCGATGGCCTTCGCGATGTAGTCGTGACCGTCGACCTGGGTGCCGCGGACTGCGAAAAACACGCTGCCGTCGGTGCACTTCCTCGAATCGAACTGCAAGTCTTTTGCTCCTTTGATTATCTCTTCAATATTCATATAGTTTGTTTTATTTCAATTTTAAAACAACCGTTTTCCCTTTTTCCAGATGTGTCCCCGCCTTCACGCTCTGGCTCTCCACCACTCCGCGGCCGCTGAACTCCACCTTCCATCCCATAGTCTCGATGAGATACACGGCGTCCATCACATTCATTCCAGTGAGGTCCGGCATCACCTCCTCGACGAGCTCCACGCTCTTCATCGTCACGCCGCCGTTCACCGATGGGCTCACCTTCACCCACTCCGAACTGAGCTCTCCGTCGACCATTCTCACGCCTTCCATGGCGCAGTACTCGTTGACGTCGTCGTAATAAGCCAGCGACGCCCTGGTGTACTTGTCGGCATTAGCCTGATAGCTGCTCTTCTCGTCGGTGATGCCGAGCTCGGTGGCGTAGACCTTCTCAGCGATCTCCTTGAACACCGGTGCCGACACCGAGGCTCCATAATACCTGCCTCCCATAGGGTTGCTGATGACCACGATGCAGGTGTATTTCGGGTCGTCGGCAGGGAAATATCCGACAAATGAGGCGGTGTAGTTCTTTTTGTTGTAGTTGCCGTTCTGCGCGATCTGCGCCGTGCCGGTCTTACCCGCCACCTGGAACGGACAGCTGTTCAACGCCTTCGCCGTGCCGTTCTCGACAACGCCACGCAGCAAGCCCTGCAACGTCTTGATGGTCCTGTCCGACGCAATCTTCTCGTTGATGACGACGGTGTCGAAAGTCCTGATGACCTCGTTGCCGCGACGGATCTCCTTCACAAACTGCGGCTTCACCATCTTTCCGTTGTTGGCGATGGCGTTGTAATAGGTCAGCAGAGTGATTGGAGTCACTGTAAGCTCGTAACCTATTGACATCCAAGGTAATGACACCTTCGACCAAATCTTGCTGCTGGTGCTCTTGATATATGGTTTACCCTCGCCTTTGATGTCGAGATTCAAAGGCTCGTTAATCTTGGTTTTATAAATCAAATCAATGAAACGCTGCGGGTTTGACTCAAAAGCCTCCGTCGTGAGATATGCGAAGGCGATGTTCGACGACTCCCAGAAGCACTGTTTTATCGGCACTATGCCGTTGCCACCAACCACGTGCGAATCCTTCATGATGCGGTTGTGGAACTTCATCTGTCCGGTCTGTCCGAGGTTCAGCACCCTGTCGACGCTGAAATGAGGGTCGTTTTCGAGCAAAGCCGTCATGGTGATGGCCTTGAACGTTGAGCCAGGCTCCACATTCTCAGCGATGGCGAAGTTATACGACTCCTCGTATTTCTTCTTTTTCTCGTTGTAACGCAGCGATGCCATCACCTCGATGAATCCCGATTTCACGTCCATCATGATGACGCAACCCTGCTGAGCCTTGTTCTCGTCGAGACAGCGACGCAGCGACTCCTCTGCCACGTCCTGAATCTTGGCGTCGATGGAGGTGTAGATGTCTTTTCCGTTACGCGGCGTGATATTCTGCGACGAAGGCACGTCGATAAACCTTCCGCCATTGATACGACGACGCATCTGCATGCCGTCGCGACCGCTCAGACAGGTGTCGTAGGCGCCTTCCAGACCGACTTTAACAGGATTGATGGTGTCATTAAGGTTCACATAACCTATCAAACGGTTGGCAATATCGCCATACGGATATTCTCTTATCGGATATTTCTCAGTGATGAAGCCGTTGCCATGTCTTTCTCTGAAAATCGGGAACGTCTTGATACGTTCGTACTCCTCTTTTCTGAGCTTGTTGGCGATTTTTACATAACGTTTCCTGTTGTTGCGCGCCTCGGTAAAACGCTTGACATATTGCGCTTTGGTGTTATTTTTCAACATCTTCGCGAGACTGTCCGACAAGGCTCCTATCTCCTTGTTGAACAATTCATCAGGGACATCAACGGGGTCGAAACGGACGTTATAAACGTTGATGGTGGTGGCAAGCAGAGTCCCGTTTTTCGAAAAGATATTACCTCTCACCGCACGCACTTTCTCATATTTGATATCGGCTTTACGCGCTCTCTCGAGCAACTCTTCACGGTCAACTGTCTGAATAACAACGATTTTGATGACAATAGCCGCCCCGACCACGAGCATCAGCACGTAGATCAGAAGCACACGCCAAACGTCACCAAAATTCATCTTACTCATGACTTATTTCACCTTTTTATTAATAGTAAGCTTCTTCAGAGGCTCTATCGATTCTTTTATCCCTTTGTTTTTCAACATCTTAGCCAGCTCCGACTGCTTCGTCATCCTTGTTATCTCCGACTTGTTATAAACATATTCCACATGACGGTCTTCGAGAAGTTTCGTCTTCACCAGCACCTCGCGGTTGATGTCTTCAGCGATGTAAGTGTTTGTAATATAAAGCATTAGCAAAAACACAACATACAGAATAAACGGCAGCTGCTTCACCACCGAGTCCTTCGTGAACACGTCGCCCCCGAGGTAATTGTTAAAAAACGTACCTTTATTTTCTCTGCTCATTTTATATTTTTTCCTATTTTGTCATTCCGAGCCAATTTTGGCGAGGAATCTCCTTTTATTCAATATTATCTTCTTTCAGCCACTCTTAGTTTAGCGCTTCTCGCCCTGCTGTTTCTCGCTATCTCCTCGTCGCTCGGCACTATCGGCTTATGCGTTATCAGCTTGTAAGGCGTGTTTTGGTTTCCGAAGAAATCCTTCTCCACCTCGCCGCTCGCATTGCCGCTTCGCATGAAGTTCTTCACCAGACGGTCTTCCAGCGAATGATACGACATCACCACCAGTCGTCCGCCAGGTTTCAGCACGTCGGCGCACTGCGACAAAAACGCCTCAAGCGCCTCCATCTCTTTGTTCACCTCAATCCTCAAGGCTTGAAAAATCTGCGCCAGCACCTTGTTTTCCTGACCTTTAGGCAGATGCGACGCCACGGCGTTCTTCAAATCTGTCGTTGTCTCAATCGGAGCGATATCTCTTGCCATCTCGATGTCGCGAGCTATCGCCATGGCATTTTTCAACTCGCCGTAACGCGAGAAAACACCGGCTAAAGCCTCGACTTCGTATGTGTTCACTATGTTTGACGCATCCACGGGGTCATTCTGGTTCATCCGCATGTCGAGACGGCCTTCGAAACGTGTCGAAAAACCTTTCTCCGGCGTGTCGAACTGATATGATGACACCCCGAGGTCAGCCAAAATCCCGTCAACTTTCGAATTAGCGTAAAGCTGCACGAAGTTCTTCATGTAACGGAAGTTCTGCGGGATGAAAGTGAACCGTTCATCCTCGAACGCATTTTTGGCGGCGTCGGCATCCTGGTCGAAAGCGTATAGGTGGCCGCCCTTGAGATGCTCAAGGATCGCCCTCGAATGGCCGCCGCCGCCGAATGTGACATCCACATAGATGCCATCCGGATTGATGTTCAGGCCATCGATACACTCGTTTAACAACACAGGATTATGATACATAACCAATTTTTCTATTCAAAATCAATATTTCCGAGACGGTCCTCAAGCATCTGCGAGAACTCTTCGTCGCTCATCTCGGCATTGCTCTTGTCCATCTGTTCCTTGCCCCAGATCTGCATCCTGTCGGGCAGCGATGTGATGACAATATCTTTCACCAAACCGCATTTCTCAACAAGGTCCTTGGGGATCTGCAGACGGCCGCTGCCGTCCATCATCACCACTCTCGCTCCCCCGTTGATACGACGCATCATCATCAGATTTTCCTTCTTAAACGGGTTCAGCTTGCCGAGTTTGTCCTGCAATTTACGCCAATCGTCCTTTCCGTACACGTCGAGGCACTTCTCAAACAGGCCCGGGCGCATCACAAAACCGTCGTTCAGGTCATCTCCCAGCTGTTCCTTGAAACTACTGGGTAAGAGGAGCCTTCCCTTGGCATCTAACTTGCAATAAAATTCACCAATCGGATAATTCATTTGTGCACAAATTTTTCAGGTTGTAAAATTATACATTTTTTCCCACTTATTCCCACTTTTTTACAAAAATTTTTAAAAAATTTATCAACAAAGTTATCAACAGTCGAAAAAATTTATCAACAACACACCCTCACTACGTTCGGGAATGTGGTCGCTACGCTCCTATGTATTGCTTCGCAAATGTGATTCTCCCTTCGGTCGAAATGTGCGCCCTTCGGGCAATAGGCGAAGCCTCACATTCCGCGAAGCGGCACATTTCACGAAGTGAATCACATTGCACAATAGTGCATCACATTAAAAAACACTTTTTAAAGTTTTTTTATTAATTTTGCAAAAAATTTCATCATGATTATCAAGACCGCATCGTTTTTGCAATCGAACACCAACGTCGCCAAACTGCCGAAGGCCGATAAGCCGGAATATGCCTTCATCGGGCGTTCCAACGTGGGAAAATCGTCGCTCATCAACATGCTGACGGGCAACAACAAGTTGGCAAAGGTGTCGGCCACGCCGGGTAAGACCATCACCATTAACCATTTCATTATCAACGACGAATGGTATTTGGTCGACCTCCCGGGATATGGCTTTGCCAAGCGGTCGCAAAAGGATCGTGAGATGTGGAAGAAGATGCTCGACGCCTACATCCTCGGCCGGCAGAACCTGGTGATGACGTTCGTGCTGGTCGACAGTCGCATCAAGCCGCAAAAAATAGATTTGGATTTCATCGCCGGCCTCGGTGAGAACCAGGTGCCGTTCGCGATAGTTTTCACAAAAGCCGACAAGCTCGGCAGCGGCCAACTGTCAGCAAACATTGAGGTTTACAAAAACGAACTCCTGAAAGAATGGGAAGAGCTTCCCACCATGATTGTCACCTCCTCCGAAAAGAAAACCGGAAGAGATGAGATCCTCAACCTCATCGAGGAGTATAATAAAGAATTTTCAAAATAACAACGACGCTACTGCATCATCATCTCGCAGCGGTCGATAATGGTATTTGCGATACGGATGCCGCTATCACTCACATCTTTGACAGAATTACCGTCATAATTCATCGACAAATGCATGGTGTCATAGCCATCGTTCATCAGTCTCAACAATTTACGGTCGTGTTTGCCGACAGCTTCACGATAATCGTTTATGTCAACACGGGTACGACGATCTTTTCTAACATGAAACACCGCATCAATGGCTATAAGCACACCGAGCCAGAGGTAATTACCTGCGGCGCGCACATATTTTTCATCATTATAACGGTTCAATTCGGCATCGTATTCACCATTATCCTTCAAAGTCTTGCGGGCATTCTCCACATAACGCCTCGCTTCTGAAATCGGGTCTTTCTTTTTCATAAGTTTTACTTTTCAATTCTTAATAAAAATCATATCCGCTGCAAAAATAAAACTAATTTTCCAATCATGTATCATTTTTAACACAACTTGCAGAAAAAAGAATTTTATGTTAAAAAATTTTTACAATTTGGCGCAAATCATATTTTATTAATCACTGTGGCGCGGCATGCGAGAACTTACTGATTAGTAAGAACCGTCAAGCCGCGCCACAACGTTACGGATAATTTATTCAGCTTCCTGCGCCTCAAAGCGTTTCACCAATTCTTCGGGTGATAAGCCCAAGAATTCGATGGAAGCCCTGCAGTCGTCGGCGAACTCGCCGTCGGGATACTGCTCGAGATATTGCTCGTAGAGCTTCTTCGCCATATCGAGATTGTTGTATTTCGTCTCAAAGATAAACGCCTTCACAAACAAAGCCGCCTGAGTGCGAGGATAATCGGGATAATCAGCCATCAATTTATCGATAATCGAAATGGTGCGCTGAGGCTCGTTCAAATTCATCGAGACGTCAACTGCCTTGAACAGATATTCCGGCGACATCGCATCATTCGGATTGGCATCGGCATAATCGCAATACGCTGATACTAAATCACTTGCAACCTCTGGAACGATTGCGCCTTCAGTCAAAAACGCCTGCTTCTCCAACTCGTTGATTCTCTTCGCCGGGTCATTATTGCTGCAACCCGCGAAAACTAATGCAATAACTGCTAAAAATAAGAGTTTCTTCATGTTTACTATTATTTTATCTGAGATTTCTCCACTCCGCTACGCTTCGGTCGAAATGACGTGGAGAGAGTTATCTTCGGTGTTTTTTATTTGGAAATATCATCTTGTAATCCACATCGACGTTGCCTTCGGAAATGTTACGTAACTTATTCTTTAACAACATCTTACGCATTGAGCTAATCCTATCGACATAGCATTTCCCTTCGAGGTGATCGTATTCATGCTGAATCACACGCGCCACGATGCCGTCGAACTCCTCTTCGTGTTCCTTGAAATTCTCGTCGAGATAGTTGATCAACACCTTGCTCGGACGCTCCACGTCCTCGCCCATGTCGGGCAAGCTCAGACAGCCTTCCCTGAACGTCCACGGCTCGCCCGAAAGCTCAATGATTTCGGGGTTTATGAACACTTTCTTCACGCCCGCGCCCTCAGGATATTTATCCTTAAACGGGTCGCTGTCCATCACGAAAAGTCGTATCGACTTGTTGATCTGAGGAGCCGCCAAGCCCACACCCTCGGTGTGATACATCGTCTCGAACATGTCGGCGATGAGCTGCTGGATCTCAGGACTGTTTTCTTCAATTTCTTCGGCCACGTGCTTCAACACCGGGTGACCGTAAGCCACAACTGGTAAAACCATCTTGTATATAAACTAATAACTTTTAACTTAAAACTACTTTCAACTTTAAACTTTCAACTTTAAACTAAAGAAGCCATATATGATTGAAGGATTATCGTCGCACTGATAGTATCGACGAGTTCCTTGTTCTGTCTTGCCTTCTTGCCCAGACCCGCGTCAATCATGGTCTGATGCGCCATCACGGAGGTAAAACGCTCATCGAAACGTTTTATTTCCATGTCGGGCAGCGTTTTTTTCAGCTGTTTCAGGAATGGCTCGATGTATTGCGCCGACTCCGACGGGTTGTTGTGCATGTCTTTCGGCTCGCCCACCACAATCTCGTCGACCTGTTCTTTCTTCACGTAATCCTGAATAAAGGCAACCAGGTCGCAGGCCCTCACCGTCGTCAAGCCGTTGGCGATGATGCGCAAGGGGTCGGTCACGGCGATGCCGCAACGCTTTCTGCCATAATCGATTGCCATTATTCTGCCCATTCTTGAAAAATTTTTGCAAAAATAATGAAAATTTTGCTTTTGTATTAAAAAAATGTGTACTTTTGCACCCGCAAATCCAGATGGTAGATGTAGCTCAGCTGGTTAGAGTACCGGATTGTGGTTCCGTGGGTCGTGGGTTCGAATCCCACCTTCTACCCTCAAACTTGAACATCTCTTAACGCTTCGTTGAGAGATGTTTT